>CAVHCH010000117.1:0-12544 GCA_963634265.1 Bacteroidaceae bacterium
TGCCTAAAGGGAGGGGGACCAGCCGCAGGCTGGTGGAGGGATTCGTGCGGGGTAGGGAGTTCGATTATCACAAGGTAGGTGCGTGTGCGGCGGGACACATGGGTCCCGCCCTACAAGCCGTGTTGTAGGGGCGGACGACCCTGTCCGCCCGTTGTGGGGTGCGCGATTTTTTGTAGGGCAGGGCCCGCGTGCCCTGCTGTGCGGTGGGGAAAACGAATCCCCCAGTCGGCTTCGCCGCCAGCCCCCTTTAGGCAAGGGGGCCAATACTGTAGGGCGGGGTGACCACACCCCGCCGCCCCGATACACACCGCACCCCATGCAGAGGTGTCATTGCGAGGCCAGTGCGCACACTGGCTGTGGCAATCCGTGATCCCCAAAGGCTCCCCTGCGTAAGGGGAGGTGGCGCGAAGCGCCGGAAGGGTCGGCCCCCGCACCCCTTGCAACGAACCCGTAGGGGTCGGCGTCCCCGACGACCCGTTTACCGCACTATCAATCTGTCCGTAGGGCGGGGTGCCCTCACCCCGCCGCCGACAACCCCCGCACCCCATGTAACGCTCCCATCTTTCCCCTTTCCCCTTTCATCTTTCCTCTCAAATCCCCCCGTCTCAACAATTTCACCCCCCGTCAAATTCCTTTCAACTTTGTGCAGCCCGCCCAAAAAATTCGCCCATTTTCTCCTATGACCCCGTACATCTTCGTCAAAAAGTCAATACCCGCCCAAAGTTGAATCTTTTTGCACCCGGGTCAAAATTTCTTGGCTTGCAATTGCCCCATTCGCCCGCTAAATTAAAGACAAAGGCACGGGCCCAAGTGCAAGCGAACCGAGAGGAGTGAATGAACAAGACAAAATGGAAAAGAACAAAATCAAAGCCAAGCTCAAAGCGGGCGAACCCGTCATCGGCACCTTCGTCCGTATGTCCAGCATCTCCATGGAGATCCTGGGCCTCACCGGCTGGGACTTCGCCATCATCGACGCGGAGCACGGCGTACACACTATGGAGGACATCTCCAATATGATCCGCGCCGCCAAGTCCGTTGGCCTCAGCCCCATCGTCCGGGTCCCCGGCACCAACCCCGTCAACGCCATGCGCTGCCTGGATGCCGGAGCCGAGGGCGTGCAGATCCCCCAGCTCACCTCCCTGGACCAGGTAGAGGAGGTAGCCAAGGCCTGCCGCTATCACCCCCTGGGCAACCGCGGCATGTGCAACTATGTAGCCGCCACCGGCTATTCCACCACCCCCTTTGACCAGCACATGAAGACCTCCAACGAGGAAGTCCTCCTGGCCATCCATGTGGAAAACGCCTGGGCGGCGGAGAACATCGACAAGATCCTGGAGATACCCGGCATTGATGTGGTGTTCTGCGGCCCCAACGATATGTCCGAGTCCCTGGGCGTTCCCGGCCAGATGCAGCACCCCAAGGTGGTGGCCCTGCTGGATAAGGTCTCCGAGGCCTGCCGCAAGAAGGGCGTAGCCACGGGCATTTTCGTCAAGACCCCCGACCTCATCGGCCACTGGCTGGAGCAGGGCTTCACCTACCTGACCTGTTCCACCGATGTGGGTATGTATGCCGACATAGCAAAAGAAAAAGCTGACCAAATGCGCGCCGAGCTCTCTAAGTTCGCATAAAGTCAGTGAAATAAAATTTGGGAGGAAACACAATGAAGAAAGTCATTCAATGGATCAATTCTCACTTTGCGCTGACGCTGCTGGTCTCCGTGATCATCGGTGTCACCCTGGGCCTGGTCCTGGGCGATTCCGCCAGTGTCCTGAAGCCCTTCGGTACTGTCTTTACCCGCCTGCTGGTGATGATGGTGCCTGTCCTGGTGCTGTTTTCCATCAGCTCCTCCTTCGCCAACATCGGTGACGCCAAGAAGCTGAGCCGCTGGGGCGGAAAGGTCATCCTTTGGTTCCTGTTCACCACTACCATCGCCATCATCCTGGGCATCATCTGCGGCGAGATCTTCAAGCCCGGTGTCGGCGCCACCATCGCCGGCTATGAGGCTGTGGAAGCCGCCGGCGTCACCGTTGACGACTATATCGAGTGGCTGCCCGCCAACTTCCTGGGCTGCATCGCCGAGGGCAATACCGTTCAGATCGTGTTCCTGGCTATGTTCATCGGCATCGCCGTTGTCACCATGAAGGACACCGACGAGACCAAGTCCGCTGTCACCCGCTTCCTGAACCACGGCATGAGCCTGACCCTGAAGATCATCCAGGGCATCATGTACTACGCTCCTCTGGGCATCATCGGCCTCACCGCTTCCGGCGTCTCCAGCATGAAGAATTCCTTCATGGAGACCATGGGCAGCTTCCTCATCGCCTTCACCATCGCCTGGGCCGCCCAGATCATCATTTGCTACTTCGGCCTGCTGGCTGCTGTGGGCAAGGTCAATCCCTTCACCTTCACCAAGAAGATGTTCCCCGCGCTGATCACTGCTTTCACCACCACCAGTTCCTCCGGCACCCTGCCCATGACTCTGAAATGCACCAAGGAACTGGGCGTGGACGATGAGATCGCCGACTTCGGTATCCCCCTGGGCGTCACCTTCAACATGGACTCCATGGGCATCCTCATCCCCCTGTACATCTTCCTGGGCATGGGCGTTGTCGGCCAGACCCCCAATGTAGGCGACCTGTTCATCATGGTCATCATGGGCATCGCCTTCTCCGTGGGCTGCGCAGGCGTCCCCGGCGGCGGTATCGCCATCGCTGCCATCCTGATGGATGCCTACGGCCTACCCACTGAGTGCGTCGGCTGGATCGCCGCTTGCTTCTTCTACATCGACGCCATCAGCACCCCCATGAACATCTGGGGCGACGCTGTCTGCTCCCTGATCGTAGCCAAGGGCGAGGGCCTGTTCAATAAAGAAAAGTTCAATAGTTAAACGCCGCAAGCCATACACTCCTAAAAAAGCCGTGGCTGCCACCAAAGTGGCAGCCACGGCGCACACCCCGAACTTATAAGGTGTGAAAACCTTGTCATTGCGAGACCAGTGCGCACACTGGTCGTGGCAATCCGCACCCCCGTCCCCAACAAAAAGCCTCCCCTGCGTAAGAGGAAATCGCCGAAGCGCCGCCGGTGGCGGATGCAGCGAGGCGATTTCGAGGAAGTGCCCCGATTGGCGGCCACGACAGTGGCCGGGAATCGGCTGGCACGACGGTGGGCAGGGTGGCGCGAAGCGCCGGAAGGGTCGGCCCCAGCACCCCATGCAACCCCTCCGTAGGGGTCGGCGTCCCCGACGACCCGTTTACCGCACTCCTTGTGCCCGCGTAGGGGCGGACGCCTCTGTCCGCCCGTCCGACAATGTACAGCTCCCTACCAATGCGTAGGGCGGGGTGCCCTCACCCCGCCGCATAACCGCACCCCCTGTAACGCTGTCATTGCGAGGGCGCTTCGCGCCCGTGGCAATCCGTTCTCCTTATCAATCCTCTCCATTCTCCACCTGAAACGCCAATTCAAACGGCGGCAGCCCCCGGACATATTCCACAATGTGTTCCCCCAGCGCCTTGGTGGCCGGGGAGGCATCCATCCGGCTGCTCCGGATCAGCGACAGGTGCCGGTACTGAGGCGGGTTAAAGGAAAACGCCCGTATGTTCGCCCGCAGGGATTTCAGCACCAGCCGCCCCATGATGCAAAACCCCAGTCCGCTCTCCGCCAAAGCCACCAGGCTGGCGTCGTCCACGGAGGTAAAGGTGTTGCACGCGGTGATGCCCATGTGCTTCGCCACCGGCAGCGCCTCCTCGCCGTAGTCCCCCAGGGAGATCATGTTCGGCAGCTTGCGCAGGTCGTCGCTGACCACATAGGTGTGGTTCTGGGGCTCAAAGTCCACGCTGGTGACGCACAGCATTTCGTCCTTGAAAATTTCCGTCACCTCCAGGTCCGCCGCCTCCAGATACCCGCCGATAGCCAGGTCGATCTCGTTGGAGCGGAGCTTGGTGAGCAGCTGCGAGTTGCAGAATCCGCTGGTCACCTCCACGGTGATGCCCGGAAACTTCTCCCGGAAGGACTTCAAAATGCCCGGTATCCAGTTGATGCAGGTGCTGGAGCAGGTGCCCAGCCTCACCTTTCCCGAGGAAAGCCCGTTGATGCCCTGCACCATCTCGCCGAACTGTTGGTCCGCCTGTATCACATTCTGCGCGTAGGGCAGCAGCATCTCCCCGGCGCTGGTCAGCGCCCAGTTGTTCCCCCGGAAAAAGAGGGGCACGCCCAGTTCCTTCTCGATTTTGGACAGGTTGTGGCTCACGGCGGATTTCGTCAGGTGCAGCTTGTCCGCTGCGGTGGTGATGCTTTTGCACTCCGCCACGGTCAAAAAATTGATGTAGTCAAAGATCGTCATGGATGTCCCTCCGTTCGTGCTCAGACAAGAAATGAAACCCTTGCAATATCGTTCTCGCCATCTATTATATGCAGGCCGAATCAAATATGCAAGAAAAAAGATGAAAATTTATCATTAAGCCTATACTTATGCTATTATTTGCAACAAAACAACCACTTTAGAAAACGAGGTGCCGATATGAAACACAAAGCAGTTATGGACGGCAATACCGCCGCCGCCTATGCCTCTTACGCTTTTACCGAAGTCGCAGCCATTTTCCCCATCACTCCCTCCTCCCAGATGGCCGAGGTGGTGGACGAATGGGCGTCTCAGGGCAAGAAGAACCTATTTGGCGAGCCTGTGAAGGTCATTGAGATGCAGTCCGAGGCCGGTGCCGCCGGTACCTGCCACGGCTCCCTCCAGGCCGGCGCGCTCACCACCACCTATACCGCGTCCCAGGGCCTGATGCTCATGATCCCCCCCATGTTCCGCATTGCCGGTGAGCATGTGCCGGGTGTCTTTCATGTCTCCGCCCGCACCGTGGCCCAGAATATGTGGGCCATTTACGGCGACCATTCCGATGTCATGACCTGCCGCTCCATTGGCCAGGCCATGCTGGCCTCTGCCAGCCCCCAGGAGGCCATGGATCTGGGCGTGGTGGCGCATCTGTCTGCCATCAAGGCCCGCCATGCCTTCATGCACTTCTTCGACGGCTTCCGCACCTCCCATGAGATGCAGAAAATTGATGTCCTGGATTACGAGGACCTGCGTCCCCTGGTGGATTTCGACCAGATCGACGCCTTCCGCCGCAACAGCCTGAACCCGGAGCATCCCTGCATCCGCGGCACCACGGCCACCGGCGAGACCTTCTTCCAGGGCCGGGAAGCCTCCAACGAACATTACAACGCCATCCCCGGCATCGTGGCCCACTATATGGATGAGATCAATAAGCTCACCGGCCGCCACTATGCTCCGTATGAATATTACGGCGCCCCGGATGCCACCGAGTGCGTGGTAGCCATGGGCTCCGGCGCCGAGACCCTCCGGGAGACCGTGGACTATCTCAACGCCCATGGCCGCAAGGTGGGCATGATCTCCGTCCACCTGTTCCGCCCCTTCTCCGCCGAGTATTTCCTGAAGTCCCTGCCCGAGACCGTCACCCGGGTGGCCGTCCTGGACCGCACCAAGGAGTCCGGCTCCGCAGGCGAGCCCCTGTACCTGGATGTGAAGTCCGTGCTGGTGGACTCCGGCCGCACCTTCCACGCCATCGTGGGTGGCCGCTTCGGCCTCTCCGGCAAGGACACCACCCCCGGCATGATGAAGGCCGTCTACGATAACCTCCTGACCCCCAAGCCCAAAAACAGCTTCACCATCGGCATCGACGACGATGTGACCTTCACCTCTCTGCCCTATGAGGAGATCAACACCGACACCCCGGGCCAGGTCTCCTGCAAGCTCTGGGGCGTAGGCGGCGACGGCACCGTGGGCGCCAATAAGAACTCCGTGAAGATCATCGGCGACGCCACCGAAAAATATACCCAGGCGTACTTCTATTATGACGCCAAGAAGTCCGGCGGCGTCACCCAGAGCCACCTGCGCTTCTCCGACCAGCCCATCCACGCCACCTACCTGGTCCAGTCTGCGGACTTTGTGGCCGTCCACAACGCAGCCTATTTGGAGAAGTTCGATGTAGCCAAGGAGCTGAAGCCCGGCGGCGCGTTCCTGCTGAACTGCCACTGGACCGATGCCGACCTGGAGCAGCACCTGCCCGCCTCTCTCAAGCGTCAGCTGGCCGCCAAGAAGGCCCGCTTCTACACCATCGACGCCTCCGACATCGCCCTGAAGCTGGGCCTGGGCAACCGCACCAACACCGTCCTCCAGGCCGCCTTCTTCAAGCTGGCGGACATCATCCCCATGGATGTGGCCGTGGGCGCCATGAAGGACGCTATTAAAAAGACCTACCTGGTCAAGGCCGGTCAAAAGGTGGTGGACCTGAACTGCGCCGCCGTGGACGAGGGCGTCAACGCCCTGCACCAGGTGACTATCCCCGAGAGCTGGCTCACCGCCACCGACGAGGCCGCCTCCACCCCGATCAAGCACGACTTCGTGAATGACCTCATCATCCCCATGAACCAAATGCAGGGCGACAAGCTCCCGGTGTCCCTGTTCAAGAAGTACGGCACCGTGGACGGCACCTGGCCCAGCGGCACCTCCGTCTACGATAAGCGCACCGACGCCGTCCTCCTGCCCAAGTGGGACGCGGAGAAGTGCATCCAGTGCAACCAGTGCTCCATGGTCTGCCCCCACGCGGCCATCCGCGCCTTCCTCCTCACCGACGAGGAGTGCGCCGCCGCCCCCGCGTCCCTGGAGACCGTCCCCGCCCGGGGCCTGGGCGCTTACCGCTACCGCATCCAGGTCTCTCCCTTCGACTGCCTGGGCTGCGGCCAGTGCGCCACCAGCTGCCTGGCTAAGGACAGCGCCCTGACCATGGTCCCCGCCGACACCATGCTCCCCGAGCGCGACAACTGGACCTACGCCGTGGACCATGTGTCCATCAAGGAGGACGCGGTGAATAAGAAGACCGTCAAGGGCCTCCAGTTCTCCACCCATTACTATCAGTTCCCGCCTGCCTGCGCAGGCTGCGGCGAGACCGCCTATGTGAAGATGGTCACCCAGCTCTTCGGTGACCGTATGTACATCGCCAACGCCTCCGGCTGCACCGCTGCCCACGGCGGCTGCCTGCCCAGCACCCCCTACTGCAAGGATAAGCGCGGCTTCGGCGCCCCCTGGGAGCAGTCCCTGTTCGAGGATAACGCCGAGTTCGCCTTCGGCTTCCTCCAGGCCCACGACACCCTCAATACCGAGCTGGTCCACGCCGTGGAGGCGGTGGAGAAGTCCGGCGTAGCCGCCGAGGCCTGCCGCGCCTACTTAGATGGCCGCCTGGATGCCGCTGTCAGCCGCGCCGTTACCGATGGCCTCCTGTCTGCCCTCCGCGCCGCCAACGCCACCGGTGAAACGGCGGAGAAGATCGCCTTCATCCTCAACAATTCCGAGTTCCTCAGCAAGAAGTCCGTCTGGGCCTTCGGCGGCGACGGCTGGGCCTACGACATCGGCTTCGGCGGTCTGGACCATGTGTTGGCCGCCAACCAGGACATCAATATGCTGGTCATGGATACCGAGGTGTATTCCAACACCGGCGGCCAGGCCTCTAAGGCCACCAACATGGGTGCCACCGCCCAGTTCGCCGCCGCCGGCAAGCGTACCAAGAAGAAGGACATGGGCAAGATGCTCATGAGCTACGGCTACATCTATGTGGCCCAGGTAGCCATGGGTGCCGACCCCAACCAGACCCTCAAGGCCATCCGGGAGGCGGAGTCCTATCCCGGCCCCGCTGTGGTCATCGCCTACGCCCCCTGCACAGCCCACGGTATTCGCGGCGGCATGAGTGGCGCCCAGCAGGAGATGAAGCGCGCCGTGGAGGCGGGCTACTGGACCCTGTACCGCTACGATCCGCGCCTGGCCCAGGAGGGCAAGAACCCCTTCCAGCTGGACAGCAAGGCCCCCACCGCCGACTATCAGGACTTCCTGCGCAGCGAGCGCCGCTTCGCCGCCATGGAGACCAAGTTCCCGGAGAAGGCCGCCGAGCTCTTCAGCCGCGCCGCCCAGGACGCCAAGGAGCGCTACGAGTCCTACCTGGAGATGAGTGAAAAACAGTAATGCGTTGCTATGGGGTGGGGCGGTACGCCGCTCCACCCCAGGAAAGGAATTGCCAATGAAAACCGCACAGGAGTATAAAGACAGCCTCCGCAGCCGCAATATCAAGGTCTACCTGAAGGGCGAGCTGCTGGACCCCAAGACCCTCATCGACCACCCCTTCATCCGCGGCCATGTAAATTCCGCCGCCATGACCTACGCCCTGGCCGGCACCAAGGAATATGAAGACCTGATGACCGCCACCTCCCACCTGACGGGCAAAAAGATCAACCGCTTCACCCACATCCACCAGTCCGCCGATGACCTGGTGAAAAAGGTGAAGATGCTGCGCACCATCTCCCAAAAGACCGGCACCTGCTACCAGCGCTGCGTGGGCTTTGACGCCATGAACGCCACCTACACCGTGACCTATGAGATCGACCAGGCCATGGGCACGAATTACCATGAGCGCTTCAAAAAATATTTGGAGTATGTCCAGGAAAATGATATAATGGTCTCCGGCTCTATGACCGATGTAAAAGGCGACCGCAGCCTCCGCCCCGGCCAGCAGAAGGACCCGGATATGTTCGTCCATGTGGTGGAGAAGCGGGAGGACGGCATCGTCATCCGCGGCGCCAAGGCCCATATGACCGGCATGGTCAACAGCCACGAAATGCTCATCATGCCCACCATGGCTATGAAGCCCGAGGAGGCCGACTACGCCGTCTGCTGCGCCCTGCCCGTGGATGCCCCCGGCGTCCTGCATATCTTTGGCCGCCAGACCAACGACGACCGCAAGTGCGACGGCTCCGTGGACCAGGGCAACGCCCAGTACGGCATCGTGGGCGGCGAGTGCCTGACCATCCTGGAGAATGTTTTCGTTCCCTGGGAGCGGGTGTTCATGTGCGGCGAGACCCAGTTCTCCGGCCTCCTGGTGGAGCGCTTCGCCTGCTACCACCGGGCTAACTACGGCGGCTGCAAGAGCGGCGTTTCCGATGTGGTCATCGGCGCAGCGGCCCTCATGGCCGATTTCAGCGGCTACGGCAAGGCCAGCCATGTGAAAGAGAAGCTCAACGAGATGATCCACATGGAGGAGACCCTCTACGCCTGCTCCCTGGCCAGCTCCGCCGAGGGCAAGCCCACCCCCTCCGGGGCCTACTTCGTGGACCCCTTGCTTGCCAATGTGGGTAAGCACAATGTCACCAAGCTCATTTACGATATAGACCGTCTGGCCCAGGACATCGGCGGCGGCATCATCGCCACCATGCCCTCCGAGTCCGACCTGAAGAACCCGGAGATCGGCCACTATGTGGACAAGTATCTCCGTGGCGTGGAGTGCGTGCCTACCGAGGACCGTATGCGCGTGGGACGGCTCATCGAGAATATGACCGGCGGCACCGCCCTGGTGGAGTCCATGCACGGCGCAGGCTCCCCCCAGGCCCAGAAGGTCATGTATTCCAAGCTCTCCTCCCTGGAGCAGAAGAAGCAGTTCGCCGCCCATATCGCGGGCCTTTCCGGCTGCTCCGGCAACTGCGCCGACTGCGGCAAGTAAAAAAATATTGAGGAAAAATACGAGGAAAAGGAGTTTCCCATCATGGATAAGCAAGTGAAAGTCTCCGCCCTGGCGGCCAACTACCCCGCCTCCGGCATCCGTAAAATGTTCGACCTGGCCTCCCACTATCCCGATGCCATCAAGCTCACCGTGGGCGAGCCCAATTTTGATACCCCCCAGTATGTAAAGGAAGCGGCCAAGGAGGCCATCGACGCGGGCATGGTCCACTACACCCCCAACGCCGGCATCGACGAGCTGCGCCAGGCCATCGCAAAGCGCTACGCCGAGAAGTATTGGGAGGGCTACACCGCCAATAATGTAGTGGTCACCTGCGGCGCCAACGAAGCCATCGCCCTGACCCTCTTTGCCCTGGTGGACCGGGGGGACGAGGTGCTGGTGGCCGACCCCTGCTACCCCAACTATTTCGGCCAGATCCAGTCCGTGGGCGCCTCCGTTGTGAAGGTCCCCACCAGCGAGGAAAACGGCTTTGCCATGAAGGCTGCCGACATCGAAAAGGCCATCACTCCCAAAACCAAGGCCATCATCATCAATTCCCCCTGCAACCCCACCGGCGTTGTTATGAGCGAGGAGGACCTGCGGGAAGTGGCCAAGATCGTGGAGAAATACGACCTCTTCGTCCTCTCTGATGAGCCCTATGACGCCCTGGTCTACGACGGCGTCCAGGCCTTCTCCCTGGCCCAGGTCCCCGAGGTCCGGGACAAGGTGTTCGTCCTCAATAGCTTCTCCAAGACCTATGCCATGACCGGCTGGCGCGTGGGCTATGTCATCGTCCCCGACGGCTACGCCATCCACTTCGCCCACCTGAACGAGGGCCTGGTCTCCTGCATCCCCGGCTTTATCCAGCACGCCGCCGCCGTGGCCCTCCAGAGCGACGAGTGCGTGAAGTCCATGCTGGCCGACTACACCCGCCGCCGTGACATCCTGGTGGACGGCATCAACGCCATCCCCGGCTTCTCCTGCCCCAAGCCCCGCGGCAGCTTCTACGCCTTCTGCAATATCAAGGCCTTCGGTAAGACCTCTCAGGAGTTTGCCGAGGAGCTTCTGACCAAGGCCGGCGTGGTGGTGGTCCCCGGCTCCGCCTTCGGCGCCTGCGGCGAGGGCTATATCCGCCTGGTGTTCGCCAATTCCGATGAGAATTTGAAGGAGGCCGTCCGCCGCATCGCGGCCTATGTGCAGTCGGCCTATCCCGATCTGAAATAAAAACCCAAAACAGGAGGTACAAAACCATGACCCAACGGACCCTCACCCATCAGCAGGTGCTGGACATCCTGCCCCACCGCCCCCCCATGCTGCTCATTGACGAGGTCACTTCCTTGGTGCCCCTGGAGCGCATCCAGGCCAAGCTGACCATCGACCCCACCTGGGACCTTTTCCGGGGCCATTTCCCCGGCAGCCCCATTTTCCCCGGTGTGCTCTCCGTGGAGTGCATGGCCCAGGCCTCCGATATTATGATTATGACCGCCGAGAAATACGCCGGTCTCACGCCCCTCTTTGCCTCCATCCAGGAGGCCAGGTTCCTCCGGGGCATCCTCCCCGGCGATGTGGTCATCGCCACCGCCGAGGTAGCGGAGATCAACGAAGCCAAGGCCAAGATCGTCTGCCGTGCCAAGCTCCATAAGGAAAACGGCGACCTGGCCGCCTCCGCCACCGTCACCATCGCCATGCGCTGAAATACCGAGCCAAAGAAAGGATACAATTATGGATTTTACCCTGAATCGTGAGCAGGAACTGATCCGCAAAATGATCGCGGCCTTTACGGAAAACGAAGTCAAGCCCATCGCGGCGGAGATCGACCGTACCCATGAATATCCTGCTGCCAATATTGCCAAGCTCTTCCGCCTGGGCGTCATGGGCATGACCGTGCCCCGCCAGTACGGCGGCGCGGGAGCCGACCAAATTTCCGCCGCCATCGTCACCGAGGAGCTGGCCAAGGCCTGCGCCTCCACCAGCGACATCGTGGCGGGCCACACCCTCTGCTGCGTGCCCATCCTGGAGCACGGCACCGAGTCCCAGAAGCAGAAGTACCTTCCCATGCTCACCCGCGGCGGCGTCCTGGGCGGCATGGGCATCACCGAGCCCAACGCCGGGTCCGACGCCTCCAAGTCCCAGACCGAGGCCCGCCTGGAGGGCGACCACTATGTCATCAACGGCAGCAAAATTTTCATCACCAACGGCCCCGAGGCCGGCATCTTCGTCATCTTCGCCATGACGGATAAGTCCAAGGGCACCAAAGGCCTCTCCGCCTTCATCATCGAGAATACCTTCCCCGGCTTCTCTGTGGGCAAGATCGAGAACAAAATGGGCCTCCACGGCGTCCACACCTCCGAGATCGTTTTCCAGGACTTGATCGTCCCCAAGGAAAACCTCCTGGGTCCCGAGGGCAAGGGCTTCAAAATTTGTATGCAGACCCTGGACACGGGCCGCATCGGCATCGCCGCCCAGGCCCTGGGCATCGCCGAGGGCGCCATGGCCGAGGCCATCGAGTACACCAAGACCCGCACCCAGTTCGGCAAGCCCATCGCCAAGTTCCAGAACACCCAGTTCACCTTTGCCGATATGGCCCTGCGCTGCGAAGCTGCCCGGCTGCTGACCTACCAGGCCGCCGCCATGAAGGATTCCGGCAAGCGCTGCAGCAAGGAGGCCGCCATGGCTAAGCTCAGCGCCTCCGAGACCGCCATGTGGGTCACCACCAAGGCCGTGCAGCTGTTCGGCGGCTACGGCTACACCAACGACTACCCCGTGGAGCGCATGATGCGCGATGCAAAAATTACGGAAATTTACGAGGGCACCAGCGAAATTCAGCGCATCGTCATCGCAGGCAGCCTGCTGTAATAGGAGGGAAGAGACCATGAAAATTTTAGTTACCGTTAAGCAGGTTCCCGACACCAGCGGCAAGGTTGCTGTCAACCCCGATGGTACCCTGGACCGTGCGTCCATGCAGACCATCATCAACCCCGATG
>CAVHCH010000118.1:0-14670 GCA_963634265.1 Bacteroidaceae bacterium
GTCTTTTCGCCCCGCTGCCTAAGTTTTTGAAACTTTGAAAAAGTTTCAAAAACTACTGATTTTAATGGTGAGGGACACCCTTCTTGGGTTTCCCTCACACACCCTTCCTTACCGGTATCGCAAATCTTACCACTTTATCGGCAGCCTCATTATATACCTTTTCCTCCTATAAATAAAGAGATTTTCCCGTTAAAAATTTCAAAAATGGCAATTGACTCTTTTGAAATCCGCCTTTCTCCCGGCGCAGACTATGGTATAATGCCTATAAGTACCCCCGGACGGGGGACGCAGGCAAACCCAACACTACCCAAAGGAGGTCACACGATATGAAAGGAAAAACCTGGAGCGCAAAGGCCCTGGCTCTGCTGTTGGCGCTGTGCATGGCCCTGTCGCTGGTGTGCGTCACGGCCACGGCGGCGGACCCGGCGGCGGCCACGGCCACGGCGGACTTCACCGTCGGGCAGGGCCAAGAGGCCATAAAGCTGCTCAATCAGTACAAGACCGGCACGGCGGATTCCCTCTGGGATAACGCCACCAAGACCCTGACCCTGTGGGGCGTCAAGTTCACCACCACCGCCGCCACGGCTGTGAAGCTGCCCGCCGGGTCCACCATCGTCCTCAAGGACGGCACACACAACACCATCCGCAGCGGCGATGTCAACCTGGAGGTAAGCGGTGCCAAGAATGACACCTTTATCAATGCGCTGGACGCCGCGGGCAGCCTCACCATTGAGGGCGGCACGGGCAGCCTGTCTGTCTACGCCGGTGCTCTGAAGAATGAAGGCGACGCCTGGGTCTATTCCACGGCCATCGCCGTGAATGGCGACTTCACCGTCAAGGGCGGTCAGGTCACGGCCCGGGGCGGCTCTGTGGAGTCCAACAACAGCTGCTTCTCCATCGGTGTCAACATGGACAGCAATAAGAAGAATAAGGCTCTGCTGGTCACCGGCGGCACCCTCACGGCCATCGCCGACGAGGCGTATGAGCTGGAGGAGGGCGGCACCAAGAAAGGGTCGTTCTCCCGGGGCGTGTATATGTACCAGGGCAATGTCACCGTGTCCGGCAGCGGCAAGCTGCGCGCCGAGAGCGTGAAGGAGATGGCCGAGGCGACCCTCCTGTCCAACGGCCTGTATATCTCCGTGGGCAACCTGACCGTGGCGAATTCCGCTGAGGTGGCTGTGGCCGGTGCCGAAGGCGCTTATATTTCCGGCGGCCACATCACGGTTGAGGGCGGTCGGTTTGCCGCCACGACCACCCGGACGGACGACACCAGCAGCAACGCTCTCGTTGTGACCCGGGAAAACATTGCCCCTAACTCCGGCAACATCACCGTCAGCGGCGGCACTTTGGAAACGGTGACCGGCAAGATCTATATGTCCACATTTGGTGCGGAAGAAAACCAGGGCCTGTTCACCGTCACCGGCGGCTCCGTCGTCAACCAGGGCAGGCTGTATGGCCCTAAAAAGCTGTCCATCTCCGGCGGCTCCGTGCAGACCAAGGGCGTGGAAGCCAAGGAGCTGAACCTCTCCGGCGGCACGCTGACCATTCGGGAGCCGGTGCACAAGAGTGATTACAGCGGCGAGCTGTATGCCCGTCCCGCTTTGGATGTGAGCACCCTTACCGTCAGCGGCGGCACCCTGGATGCGGCCTGGGATTGGGGCGAATATACGCCCATGGTTTTGCCCAAGGACGAAAAAAACAACGATGTGGGGATCCTGGTGCGGCTGCCGTATGAGTTCAACACGGCCACCTTCACCGGCGGCACCACCCTTCTCGACACCGGCTTTGCCGGGAATACCGCCCTGCTGATCAAGGGCACGCTGACCATCGCCAATGGCATGGAGGAGACCGGCGCGGACGCGAACCACTGCCAGCTGGCGAGCACCGTCCCCGTGAAGATCGCAGCAGCTGGCCCCTCCTCTCCTAAGGAAATTGAAGTGGTAGAGATCAATGGCGCAACATTGACATTCAAGGATGGCGACAAGCCCGTGTTCACGGGCAAGATTCCCGACGGCGCGCCTTATAAGCTGATCTACGAGGCCTGGCAGACCGACGGCGAGGGCCTCAGCTCCCAGGAGTGGTTCAATAACGCGGACCACCTGGCCGTGTGGGGCGGCAAGCTCATTTCTACTTTCGATAAGAATAAGACCTACACTTATAAGCTCTACCTGACCACCACCGCCGCAGGCAGCGACGCAGGCTACTACTTCGGCGCCAATACCAAGCTGAAGATCAACGGCCAGGAGGTGACCTACACCCGTGACAGTACCGATAACGAGCAGCAGTTCTCCGTCTCGGCCCTGACCATGACCCCCGCCGCCCAGTCCGGCGGCAACACCACCCCCGGCGGGAATACCCCCACCACCGGTGACAGCGGCGTGCTGCTCTGGACAGCCCTGGCCGTCACCGCTACCGCCGGCGCAGCCCTGGCCCTGCACCAGAAAAAGCGCGCCCGGCACTAACCCACCAACCACTCTCTCAAAGGGGAATTGAATAAGGGAGAAGAAGAGGCAGGCCTTTATGGGCCTGCCTCTTCGGCGTAAAAATATATGGAGCGCCCCACCGTCCGTCACCCACAGCATTTCGTGTAATGTGTCATTGCGAACCAGTGACTGATGTCACTGGTGTGGCAATCCGCGTCCCCGTCCACTAAAAAAGGCTCCCCTGCGCAAGGGGAGCTGTCACGGCTCCGCCGTGACTGAGGGGTCGGCCCCAGCACTTCTTGTAACCCACCCGTAGGGGGCGGCGTCCCCGACGCCCCGTTTACCGCACTACTTATAACGCTTCGTAGGGGCGACCCTCGCGGTCGCCCGCCCCACCGTACCCCATGAAACGCGTTCGTAGGGGGCGATGCCCACATCGCCCCGCCGTACTGCACTTCTTCCGTAGGGGCGGGGTTCTACCCCGCCCGCGGGAGGGGCAGAGCCCCTCCCCTACGCACCACAGGAAAACGCACCGCACTCCATGCAAAAAACCATGTCATTGCGAAGCCAGTGCGCACACTGGCTGTGGCAATCCGTACTCCCCTGCAAGGGCAACCCTTCCGGCGCTTCGCGCCACCTCCCCTTACACAGGGGAGGCTTTTTTGTTGGCTCCCCTGCGTAAGGGGAGCTGTCAGCCGCAAGGCTGACTGAGGGGTCGACTACCGCACTCCTTGTTACGCAAAAGCGGCGGGGTGTGGTCACCCCGCCCTACATTTTATATTGTATTGTAGGGCAGGGCCCGCGTGCCCTGCCGTGGTTGCCGTACAGGCGGGCCGATGTAGGCATCAGACCCTACCCCCTCCCCGCAAACAACCAGGGGCGGACTTTCGTCCGCCCCTGATAAGCACATGGCTGCGCCTGTTTATTTCTTCTCCGCCATGATCTCGCGCATGACCTCGGCCAGGATCTTCACGCCCTTTTCGATGTCCTCGTCGGTGGAGTTGGAGTAGTTGATGCGCATGGTGCGCACGCCGCGCTCTTCCTCGTAGAACGGGTCTCCGGCGCAGACGGCCACGCCCCGCTCCATGGCGCGGTTCTGCACATCCACGGCCCGGATGCCCTCGGGCATGGTGGCCCAGAGGAACATACCGCCCTCGGGCTGGGTGTACTCCACGCCCGCCGGGAAATACTTCTTCATGCACTCGTGCATCTTCTCGGCCTTGGCCTTGTAGAGCACCCGGGTCTTTTCGATGTGCTCGTCCAGGTCGTGGTCGGCCAGGTACTGGGCCAGGACCATCTGGCAGAAAATGTTGGTGTGCAGGTCCATGGTGGACTTATAGGCCAGGAGCTTTTCCCGGACCGCGGGCTCCTTGCAGGCGATCCAGCCGATGCGCATACCGGGGGAGACGATCTTGGAGAAGGTGCCCAGCATGGCGCACTGCTCGCCCAGGAACCAGTGGAAGCTGTGGCCCGCCTGGCCGGAGAAGCGCAGCTCGCCGTAGGGGTTGTCCTCCAGGACCATGATGTTGGTGCCCTTGAGGACCTCGGCGGCCTTCACGCGCACCTCCTCGGTGTAGGTCAGGCCCGTGGGGTTCTGGAAGTTGGGGATGACATAGATGAACTTGGGGTCGTGCTCCTTCACGGCTTTTTCCAGGGCGGCCACATCCAGGCCGTCGCTGTTCAGGGGGATGGAGAGGACCTTGGGGTCATACAGGTGGAAGGTCTGCAAGGCCGCCAGGTAGCTGGGGGTCTCCACCATGATCTCGTCGCCCGGGTCGATCATCACCGCCGAGAACATGTCCAAAGCCTGCTGGGAGCCGTTGGTGATGATGATGTCCTCGGGCTTAAAGTCCAGGTCCATCATCTTCTTGTAGCGCTCACAGATATAGCGGCGCAGGGGCTCGTAGCCCTGGGAGCCGCTGTATTGCAGGGCGCTGACGCCGTTTTCCTTCAGCACCTTGTCCGCTGCCGCGTCCATCTCCGCCACGGGGAAGGACACAGGGTTGGGCAAGCCGCCGGCAAAGGAGATGAGGTTGGGGTCCGCCGCCGCCCGCAGGATCCCGGCCAGGAACTCCGCCTGAAAGTCGGGCTTGGACATTCTATGAGAGATTTTCACTTGCATGATTTTTTCCTCCTGTATGTGTTTGAAATTTTATCTGCCATTATAAACCGCGCGGGAAAAAGACCGTGCAGCTTTTGTCGAAAAAATCCGAAGTTTTTTCGCCAGCTTTTAGAGTTCTTTCAAATGCTCCATATTGTGGCGGATGCCCTCGCAGCACTCGTGGAACTGGGCCTTCTCCTCGTCGGTGAGGGGCAGCTCCACCACCTCCTCCACGCCGCCCGCGCCGATGACGCAGGGCACACCCGCGAACAGGCCACTCTCGCCATACTCGCCGCAAAGCTCCATGCTGGCGGGCATGATGGCCTTTTCGTCGTGGAGCACGATGTGGACCATCCGGGCCGCGGTGGTGGCGATGCCGTACTCGGTGCAGTATTTGCCGGAGAAGGTCACCCAGCCGCCGCCGATGGACTCCTTTTGCAGGGCCTCCCGGTCAAAGCGGAAGCGCTCGTCCGTTTCGGCCCACTTGTCCAAGGGCATACCCCGGAAGCTGACGCAGGACCAGGGGGCGAACTGCTGGTTGCCGTGCTCGCCCAGCATATAGCAGGTGATGGACTTGTGGTCGATGCCCGTCTGCCGGGCCAGGGCGCTGAGCAGGCGGGAGGTGTCCAGCCCCGTGCCGGTGCCGAAGACCCGGCCCTTGGGGAGGCCCAGACCCAGGGCCAGCTCCCGGGTCACGATGTCGCAGGGGTTGGTGATGTTCACCACCACGCCGTCAAAGCCGCTGGCCTTGACCTTCTCCGCGTAGCCCCGGACGGCGGGAATGGTGAAGTCCATCTCCGTGACCCGGTTGTGGTTGCCCCGGAGCAGCTCGATCTTGCCCACGCTGTTGACGATGACATCGCACGCGCCCAGGTCGGCAAAGTCCCCGGCCCGAACGGTGACCCGGTGGGGCAGATAGGCCACGGCATCCCGCAGGTCCTGCACCTCGCTCTGGAGCTTCTGCTGGTTCTGGTCCACCAGCACCAGCTCGTCGGCGATGCCCTGCACCGCCAGAGAATACGCCACATGGGCCCCCACATGGCCCAGGCCGATAACGCCTACCACACGATTCTTAGTCATTTGTAAAATCTCCTTTGCAGAAAATATTTATCACATACCGAAATTAGGGAAAAGCACGCAGGTGTAGAGCATGGACAGCACCATGTACACCGCCAGAATGATGGCGAAGGCCGGGAGGGTGCGCTTCATGACCTTGTTCTCGTTGCCGATCTGGTCCACGGTGGCGCAGGCGGCCACGGTGTTGTTGGGGCAGATGAGGTTGCCGAGAGAGGCACCGGCGTTCTGCCCGGCGAACACGGTGATGGGGTTCATGCCCAGGGCGCCCGCCGCCTGGATGTGCATATCGGCGAACATGATGTTGGAGCCCAGGCCCGTGCCGGTGATGAAGGAGCCGCTGGCGCCGATGAGCACGGCGGCGGCGGGGTAGAACTTACCCACCGCGGCGGCGATGTCGGAGGCCAGGAGGTTCATCATGCCCGTGGAGGAGGACTGCATGATGTAGGATACCACCAGGAGGCTGCCCATGGTGATAAGCACCGGCAGCACATGGCCCACGGTCTTGCTGCAAATTTGCCCGTACTGCTTCATGCCGGTCTTGAGGGTCATAGCGCCCAGGAAACCGCAGATGAGGATGACCACATCCACCCACACGATATAGCCGAAGGTACACATGATGGCAAAGCCGTTTTTCACCAGCGCCGGGAAGCCGTAGCGCACGGCGGGCAGCAGCACCAGCATGTAGATATAGGGGGACATAGCCCGGAACGCGCCGTATTTCTTCTCATTGGATGTGAACTGATAACGGTACTCCTCCGGGGTCTTGACGCCCACCAGCTTCACATAGGCAACGGAGAGGAGGATGGACACCAGGCCCGTACCCATAGAAGTGACCTCCGCGCCCACGAAGTTGGACAGGGCGAACATCACGCCGCCGGTGGTGACCCCGGCAAAGGCCAGGTAGGGGACGATGCCCTTGAAGCCCTTGCGGCCAAAGGTCATAGCCACCATGATAAAGGGGATGATGAGCACGCCGAACATATGGATGCGGCCCACCATGGCGGAGTTGAGGGCCACGGTGCTGATGCCCGCGTCGGTGAGAGCCGCGCCGCCGTTGATGGTGGTGAGGCCCGCGCCGCCCCAGGAGCAGGGCGTGGCGTCGCCCAGCAGGGCCAGGGCGATGGAGGTGACCGGGTCAAAGCCCAGGGCCACCAGGAACGGCGCGGCGATGGCGGCGGGCGAGCCAGCTCCGGCGGCGCCCTCCAGGAAGATGGGGAGCATCATGCCCACAATGACCACCTGCACCCGGCGGTCGTCGCTGATGCGGGCGATGGCGCCCTTCACCTCGTCGATGGCCCCGGTGTCCCGGAGGAGGTTCAAAATTACGAACGCGCCGAAGACCATCAGCACGATCTTCAGACCCTCCTTGATGCCCTTCCAAAGCAGGGCGTCGTACACGGCCACATTCTCCTTAAAGGATGCGCCGGTAACATTGAAGTATGTAAATGCCAGCACCAGCGTCCAGATGAGCGCCACCGGGGCGACCTTTTTGGCGGACTGGCGGAATCCGAGGATGCCCACCAGCACCACGATGATGGGGCTGAGTGCCATAACAAAATTTAAGAATCCCATGACTGTTTCTCGCTTTCTATCTCTTGGTGAATTAAGGGGTTTTGGGTTTCGCTTCTGAGCTGGCCAGGCATAGCAGGAGAGAAACATCTATAAATAAAGAGGCCCCGCCGGATGGGCGAGGCCTCGAGCTTCTGCGATGGGTAGGCGTATCAGCACACCTGCGGAGAAGGAAGGGAACGCGCCGTCCGGTTCACGGAGGAAAGCAGCAGTACAAAAAGGGACCCCAGCAGCAGGCTGGCGTCCAGAATAATAATGCCCAGAATAGAGCGCATATCCGCGCAGGAGGAAGCGGCGCAGGCACCCTGCGCAGAGGCGGTATAGAACATGGTCTGCATAGCGTTCTTCATAGCCACAGCTTCCTTTCCTGATGTTGAACGGAGCATAACACAAAAATTTTTTCTCCGCAAGAGGGAAATTTGTCATTTAAGGGAAAATCAGTCAAACGCCTAAATTCCCCCCAGGGATGAACCACCCCCGTTGGTAAGAATGGCGAAAAAATATAGCCTGCCAAGAAACAAAAACAAGGTAAAAAATTTTGCCAAACCCATCCGTAGGGGACGATGCCTACATCGTCCCGCCGTACCAACTCGCATCCCTCCGTAGGGCGGGGTGCCCCCACCCCGCCGCCCAGCTTTCCGCCCCGCACCCCTTGCAAAAGGTGTCATTGCGAACCAGTGACCGATGTCACTGGTGTGGCAATCCGCATTTCAAAGGCTCCCCTGCGCAAGGGGAGCTGTCACGGCTCCGCCGTGACTGAGGGGTCGACTACCGCACTACTTGCAACCCATCCGTAGGGGGCGGCGTCCCCGACGCCCCGTTTTACCGCACCCCATGTAACCCCTCCGTAGGGGCGGACGCCTCTGTCCGCCCGTCGTATAAACTCCCATACCATGCGTAGAGCGGGGTGCCCCCACCCCGCCGCCCAGCTTCCCACCCCGCACCCCTTGCAAAAGGTGTCATTGCGAACCAGTGACCGATGTCACTGGTGTGGCAATCCGTAATTCCCCTCCCCCGAACCCCTTGTTGCATTCCGTAGGGGCGGGGTTCTACCCCGCCCGCGGGAGGGGCAGAGTCCCTCCCATACGCACCACAAGAAAACCCACCGCACCCCCATAAACCCGTTGCCTCCCTTGCCTAAAGGGAGGGGGACCAGCCGCAGGCTGGTGGAGGGATACTTGCGTGGTAAAAGGGTGATTCGCTGGCTGTAAGTTCGTGCGGGGAAGAATCCCCCAGTCACGGCTTTGCCGCGCCAGCTCCCTTTAGGCAAGGGGACCAACATCGTAGGGCGGGCTGCCCCCAGCCCGCCGCCCGACAATTACCGCACCCCGGCAGGGCACACGGGCCCTGCCCTACAAAAGGTTTCGTTATATAATTGTAGGGTGGCACCCATGTGTGCCACCGCCCGCTGCACCCCATGCAAAACCCCATGTCATTGCGAGGCCAGTGCGCACACTGGCCGTGGCAATCCGCCTCCCCCGTCCCCGAAAAAAGCCTCCCCTGCGTAAGGGGAGGTGGCGCGAAGCGCCGGAAGGGTCGGCACCACCGCACCCCTTGCAACGGACGCACCCCACCGCAAGGCCCGCCCCCACGAAGTCCATATCCAACAAAAAATGAAAAAATCTCCCCCTCCACGCAAGAAAACTATTGACAAATCCCCCCGAACACGGTATTATAATATTCGTTCTTGCGCGGTTAGCTCAGCTGGTAGAGCACATGCTTGACGTGCATGGGGTCACAGGTTCGAGTCCTGTACCGCGCACCACCGAAAAAAGCCCTGGAATCTCAAAGGTTCCGGGGCTTTTCGTTATTTTGCCGAAAATGGCTTCCTTCGGTTTTGGTCAAATCCCTCCAAAAGTTGCAAAAATCCCATTTTCCCGGGTCTGTGTTCCGGTAAAAAAAGGCGGTCGCCCCTAATTATTTGGGGCGGCCGCCTCTTACTTTCTCCGAGCTTATTCTTCTGTCCTGCAAGTGAGATAATCCATACTCACACCGTACAGGTCCGCAAAGCGCACCAGCGCCTCCACATTGGGCTCATTCTTGCCGATTTCATAGCCCGACAGTGTGACCACATTGATGCCCGTCCTCTTGGCTGCCTCCTGCTGGGTCAGCCCGCACTTTTTCCGGGTCTCCTGTAACCGCTTCGCCACATTCTGCTTGCGCTCGTTGCGCATCTTTGTGTAGTTGCTGGCCGCCTGGAACTCCGCCCGGGCCTCGCCCATTATCTGTCTTACCGCGTCCCCGGGTGAAATGCTCTTGTCCTCACCTAACTGCTTTCCCCGGTCGAATTGGTCCTTTAGGTGCTTGCTTGTCTCGCTCACGGCATACACCTCCGTTGTGTTTTTCTTCATTGTACCAGCTTCCGGGGCCTATCGCAAGAAAAACATATTCGTTTTAGATAGTTTTCTCTTGACACTATCCGTTTCGGATATGCCCCTTGCGATGTAGCCGCCCGCGTCCAGGAGATGCGGGAGCAACTTGCGGCGACAGCCGCAAAGCGGCTCGCATCCCTGCGGCCTTGCTGCCGGATGGCTTCGCTCCGCTGAACGGCGGCAAGGCCCGTAGAAGCTCCCGGTCCGTACCGCCAGCCACTTTCCATTCCGGGCCTTGTTGCAGAAGGGTCCCGCCACGCACCCGCCCCCGGTGCCCGCGCTTTGTTGGAAGTTTCTGCTTGATACTGCATGATTTGCTTTTATATTCTTGTTTATTTATGCGAGTATATTGAAATATACCTTGGTTTTCTATATAATAGTTTTACCATTATATAAGTAAAAAGAGGTGAAGCAATGTTATATATTGCATATCTCCCAAAGCCAATGAGAGAGGCGGAAACAGATCGTAAAATTCTTCGGTTTCTCAAATGGTATGTGTCTACCAGCACCAATGAATACTCCATTATTTCAGCTCCAGGGTATTTAAGTCGAGGCGAGTATCGAATTAATCAGTTTTTGAGGAAGCTAAGCCGCATACTTGTTAAAAGAAAAGGGAGTACCTACCTTGGCATTCTGAACGGGATGAATGGGCACCATTATGCTAACGGTTCAAATAAAACAATACTTGAAGTGCACAATGACAGGCTAACTGCCCATAATTTTCAGAGAATTATAATGAAGCCATCTACGGCATTTGATCACCGAAAGATGATGTGCTTTTTTAAATATAACAATCACCCTGAGTTTATTTCATCTGATACGATAGATGAATTTCTTGACGACATCTATGTGGGTGGTATTTTAATTGGTTCAAGTAATCAGAGTTATTTAACTTATTTTCAAGAATATGCCAGCAAAGGAGAAGCAGATGTTTTTATATTTGACGCTGAAAACGATAGCGGGATAAACTCTTATATTAAAAATGTCATATCTTCGGACCCATATCCCGACATCAGGAATGAGGTTGCCTATCGGGAAGATGTGTTTAGCGACATCGTACTTACGCGAAGTATTCATGGCTTAGGCCATACAAACTCGCAGGAATTCCTTAAAAACATTTTAAAGGATATTTTGAAGACTGGACTGGAATAGGTGCTACTTTCTTGAGCCCGAGTCCTGTACCGCGCACCAAGTCGGCGGACATCTTTCGGTGTCCGCCGATTTTTCTTTTTCCTCCAGCCCTCCCCCGCTTGCCGGACGGCGCGGGGCATGGTAAAATAACAACAAGAAATTTTACGGAGGTGTATGCTATGCCCGGCCCGGACCCCAACAAAATTTACCCCAACGAGAACATCAAGCAGGTGGTGTACATCAAAAATGTCGTCACCCGGCCCGGTATTATCGTGGGCGAGTACACCTATTACGACGACGCGGGCGGCGCGGAGAATTTTGAGGACCATGTGACCCACCACTATGATTTCCTGGGTGACAAGCTCATTATCGGGAAATTCTGCGCCATCGGGCGGGGCGTGGAGTTCGTAATGAACGGTGCCAACCACCGAATGTCCAGCGTATCCACCTACCCGTTCAACATCATGGGCGGGGGCTGGGAGGCCTTTACGCCGGCCCTGGCGGACCTGCCGCTGAAGGGCGACACGGTGGTGGGCAACGATGTCTGGATCGGCCAGAATGTGACGGTGCTGCCGGGGGTCCACATCGGCGACGGGGCCATCATCGGCGCCGGGTCCGTGGTGGCCGGGGACATCCCGCCCTACTGCGTGGCCGCCGGAAACCCCTGCCGGGTGATAAGACAGCGGTTTGACGAAGAGCTCACCGCGTACCTCCTTGCGCTGAAATGGTGGAACTGGGACGCGGACAAAATTTTCCGCAACATGGAAGCCCTGTGCAGCGGCGATTTGACGAAGATACGAAACATACGCGAATAAGCGGGCGGAGGGAAGCGGAAATATAAAAGCAAGAAAAACACCCCACGCCGAGCCACTTCCCGGCGTGGGGTGTTTTCATTCGCTTGTTTGCTTTTTTCGTCCGTCCAGGACGCTTTGCAGGCTAATGCCGTCCAGATATTCGTTGACCACCTGCTCCAGGCCGGCCCAGATGGGGAGGGTGTCGCATTCGTGGCAGCGGGGGCAGGCGTTGGGGGACTGCTCCAGGCAGGCCACGGGGGAGAGGCCCCCTTCGGCGGCCCGGAGAATTTCACCCACGGTGTACTCCTCCGGCGCTTTCGCCAGCCGGTAGCCCCCCTGGAAGCCCCGGGAGGTTTGCAGCAGGCCCGCCCGGTTCAGCACGGGGATGATCTGCTCCAGGTACTTTTTGGAGATGTCCTGCCGGGCGGCGATGTCCTTCAAGGCCACTACGCCGTCGCCCTGGTTTTCCGCCAGGTCCAGCATCATCCGCAGGGCGTACCGGCCCCGGGTGGAAATTTTCATGCCGCTCCCTCCAACTTTTTTATAGCGTCATAATACCACAATTCCGACCCTTTCACAAGGGCGCTCACACCATCCGGCAGCCCTCGCAGTCCTCGCAGTCGGGGAACTGGCTGTGGTCGTAGGCGATGCCGTTGCGGTCGTAGTAGTCCTTCACGGCGGACTTGATGGCTTCCTCGGCCAGGACGCTGCAATGCAGCTTGTGGGCGGGCAGGCCGCCCAGGGCGTCCACCACATCCTTATTGGTGATGGCCAGAGCCTCCTCCACGGTCTTGCCCTTGATCATCTCCGTTGCCATGGAGGACGAGGCGATGGCGCTGCCGCAGCCGAAGGTCTCGAACTTCACATCCTTGATGACATCGTTCTCAATGTCCAGGTACATCTTCATAATGTCGCCGCACTTGGCGTTGCCCACTTCGCCCACGCCGCTGGGGTTCTCGATCTCGCCCACATTCCGGGGATTCATGAAATGGTCCATTACAGTGTCGGTATACAGTGCCATGATAATTGCCTCCTTATTACAGCATGAACGGCTTCTTGCCGCTGACCAGGTCTTTCCACATGGGGCTCATATTGCGCAGGTACTCCACGACCTTGGGGACCTCCTGCAAGATGATGTCCACTTCCTCCTCCGTGTTCCACTCGCACAGGCTCAGGCGCAGGGAGCCGTGGGCCACCTCGTGGGGGCGGCCAATGGCAAGCAGCACATGGCTGGGGTCCAGGGAGCCGGAGGTGCAGGCGCTGCCGGAGCTGGCGCAGATGCCCTTGGCGTCCAGCAGGAGCAGCAGGCTCTCGCCCTCGATGCCCTCAAAGCAGAAGTTCACATTGCCGGGCAGACGGTGTACCGGGTCGCCGTTGAGGGCGGAATGGGGAATTTTGGACAGGCCCGCGATGAGCTTGTCCCGCAGGGCGGAGACCTTGACGGCGTTCTCGTCGATGTGGTCGCAGGCTTCTTGCAAAGCCGCCGCCATGCCCACGATGGCGGGCAGATTCTCCGTGCCGGCCCGCTTGCCCCGCTCCTGGGCACCTCCCTCGATGACATTCACCAGGGGGATGCCCTTGCGCGCGTACAGCACGCCGGAGCCCTTGGGCCCGTGGAACTTGTGGCCGGAGAGGGAGAGCATATCAATGTTCTGCGCCCGGACATCAATGTGCAGGTGTCCCGCCGCCTGCACGGCGTCCGTGTGGAAGAGGACGCCCTTTTCCTTGCACACCGCGCCGATCTCGGGGATGGGCAGGATGGAGCCGATCTCGTTGTTGGCGTACATGATGGTCACCAGGGCCGTGTCGGGGCGGATGGCGTTCGCCACCTGCTCGGGGGTGATGGTGCCGGTGGTGCCCACGGGCAGCAGCTCCACCTCGAAGCCCTCTTTTTCCAGCTTCTTCAGGGTGTGCAGCACGGCGTGGTGCTCAAAGGCGGTGGAGATGATGTGCTTCTTGCCCTTCAGCGCGCCGAAGCGGGCGGCGGAGATAATGGCCTGGTTATCGGCCTCGCTGCCGCCGGAGGTGAAGATGATCTCCTTGGGGTCGCAGCCCAGGCACTTAGCCACGGTCTCCCGGGCGCTCTGGAGCGCCTCGGCGGCACGCTGGCCCACGGAGTGCAGGCTGGAGGGGTTGCCGTAGTTGCCCTGCAAACAGGGGAGCATGGCGGCCACGGCGGTGTCGCTCATCCGGGTGGTGGCGGCGTTATCGGTATAAATGGTCATACGCTGGTCCTCCTGGTATGAAAAATCTAATGCCTACTTTTTAGGTATGTTTACAATACCCCTAAAAACTTACTTTGTCAATAGGTTTTAGTAAAATATTTTTAACTTCCTCTTGTATTTTTCCCGCCGCTGTGCTAACCTAAACATAAATAATCATTGGAAAAAGCCTCGCAGAGTTTGCCGCCCGCAGGCGGCAAAAAATTGAGATCATTTTTCACCGCGACATGTGCGTGGGGAAAAATACCTCTCAGGCTGCAAGTGTGGAATTTTGCCGCAAGGCGGCAAAATTATGCGCGCAGCAGACTGCATGCTCTTTGGCAGAAAAATCGAAGATTTTTCGCCAGGCGCAAGCATAATTAATAGACGGAGTGTACCTATATGGAAATTCAAAAATCTTCGGAGGACTATTTGGAGACCATGCTGATGATGCAGAAGAAGCATGGCTTCATCCGCTCCATTGATGTGGCGGAGCACCTGGGCGTCACCAAGCCCAGCGTCAGCTATGCCACCAAGCGCCTGCGGGAAAACGGCTACATCACCATGGACAAGACCGGCCTCATCACCCTGGAGCCCACGGGCCTGGCTATCGCCGAGGAGATGCTGGGCCGCCACCAGGCCCTGACCCGGTTTTTGGTGAACCTGGGCGTGGACCGGGAGACGGCGGAGGCCGACGCCTGCAAGATGGAGCACGACATCAGCCCCCAGACCTTCGCGGCCATTTGCCGCCTGGCCCGGGAGCACAAGGACTGAATTCAAATTTATGCGGAAGGACCGACCCCATTTTCGGGGCCGGTCCTTTTTTTATACTGGCGAAAAAACTTCGTTTTTTCTGCCAAAAGGTTTGCAGCCTGCTGCGCGCATAATTTTTGCGCGGAGCGCAAAAATTCCACACTTGCAGTCTGAGAGGTATTTTTCCCCACGCACATGTCGCGGTGAAAAATGATTTTAATTTTTTGCCGCCTGCGGGCGGCAAACTCT
>CAVHCH010000119.1:0-5182 GCA_963634265.1 Bacteroidaceae bacterium
TCCTCCGGCTCGTCCTGGTCCATGGCCTCCAGCTCCTCCCGGATGTCCGCGAGGTACGCCCGCAGCTCCGGCGCGTCCATGGTGGCCGGGTCCCGATACAGGTCCATTTTTTCTCCCCCTTTTTGCACTTTTTCTTCTCCGATTTTGCCACAAACCGCACCAAAGTGCAAGCAAAATTCACAGATTTTGGGTGCGCCCGACTGGGGCCCCGCCATCCGGCACCGACAGCTTCGTTACCGTGGCATAGGAGATCTGATGCTCCTCCACTTTTTGAATATGGATATGCAAGCCCTTGAAGTCCAGCTCTATGCTCTGCTCGCCGTCATGGGGGATCATGTCAAGCTCGCCAAAGACAAGGCCGGTGAAGGTGTCTACCTCCTCTCTGCCTATCTCCACATCCAGGGCCTGCTCGATGTCGTGGAGCTCCACATTGCCAACGATGGCCCAGGTATTCTCATCCAGCCGTTCCACATGGGGTTCGGCGGCGGCCTCCTCGGCGGTATCCTCCCCCAGGTCGCCCACCAGGCGTTCCACCAGATCGTTCAGGGTGATGATGCCCTCCAAGCCACCATACTCATCCAGCACGACGGCCATGGCATTGCGGGTTTTCTTCATTTTTCGGAACAGCACATCCGCCTTGATGGTTTCCGGGACAAAGAAGGGCGGTTTCACGGCGCGCTGCATGACATTCTCCCGGCTCTTGTCGTCCAGGCGGAAATAGTCCTTGGCATTGAGGATGCCGATGATATTGTCGGCGGAATCCCGGCACACGGGGTAGAGGGTATAGCGGCTGTCATGGATGACCCGGGCCCACTCCTCCATGGGGTCCTCCTCCCAAAGAATAGCAATATCCGTGCGATGGACGGCGATCTCCTCCGCGGTCAGGTCGTCAAAGGCGAAGATATTCCGAATAAATGTCTTTTCCTCCTCATCGATAGCGCCTTTTTCGCTGCCGGCATCTACCATCATGAGGATCTCCTCCTCGTTGACCGGCTCCTCCACCTCGTTGGGATCTATGCCCAGCAGACGCAAAATGGCATTGGTGGACACGGACAGAAGCCACACGATGGGCCGGAACACAACGGAAATGCCGTTGACCAGGCCGGAGATGCGCAGGCCGAGGGATTCCGCCCGCTTCAGCGCGATTCGCTTGGGGACCAGCTCGCCAAAAACCAGGGTAAAGTAAGACAGGATCAGCGTGATGACCACAACGGCAATAGAGTCCAGGGTCGCCCTGGGAATGCTCACGCCCAGGCCCAGCAGCCAGTCTACCAGCGGGTCGGAAAAATTGTCGGCGGCAAACGCGGAGCCCAGGAAGCCGGACAGGGTGATGGCCACCTGGATGGTTGCCAGGAACCGGGCAGGCTCACGGGTCAGCTTATATAAACGCTTGGCCCGTTTGTCTCCCCCGTCCGCCATGCGTTCCAGTTTCGTTTCGTTTATGGAGAGGACCGCCAGCTCCGCAGAGGCAAAGACGGCATTCAGCGCGATCAGCACCAGCTGTAAAAGAATCAATCCTAACATTTATTTTGACCTTTCTATATCCATTATCTCTTTCAAATTCTTCAAAATGGCAAAAAAAACACAGCCCAAGCGGAAACCGTTCCGCACGGGTCGTGCCTAACATCTGTATTTGAACAAAATGGTGTTGTTTCGGTCAGGGGCAGGGCAACTGTCTCCGGCTTCCATAAAAATAAATCGACCTCCTTTTCTTTGTAACGCTATTATATCGGATGGCGCAGAGAAATGCAAGGGGTTCTGCCGAAGATGGGCAATCTATACGGTACTTTTACACCCCCGTGTCTTTCTGTGCGGCGGTGCGGGAATAGTATGCAGCACGGCAAAAACCACGGGCCATCGAAATGACGACCCGTGGTTCTTCGCTTATGTTCTTTTTGATGTTATTTTTTCAGGCGCTTATCGCAGCGGATAGCCAGCTTCGTGCCGATGGTCTGCAGCACCTGCACCAGCAGCACCAGCAGGATCACCGCCACCAGCATCACCAAATATTTATAGCGGTAATAGCCATAGTCGATGGCGATCTTGCCCAGGCCGCCGCCGCCGATGATGCCGCTCATGGCCGAGTAGCCCAGGATGGTGGTCAGGGCGATGGTCACATTTTGCAGCAGGCTGGGGACGCTCTCGGGGATCATCACCCGGCATATAATCTGCAGGGGGGTGGCGCCCATGCTCTGGGCGGCCTCGATGATGTTGGGGTCCACCTCCCGGAGGCTGCCCTCCACCAATCGGGCGATAAACGGAAAGGCCGCTACCACCAGGGGCACGATGGTGGCCGCCGTACCCACGGCGGTGCCGATGATGAGCCGGGACAGGGGGAACACCATGATCATCAGAATTAGGAACGGCACGGACCGCAGCAGATTGATGAGCACATTCAGCACATGGAGCACGCCCTTGGGCAGGGGCAGCACGCCGCCCTTTTCACCCACCACCAGCAGCACGCCCAGGGGCAGGCCGATGACGGTGGCCAGGAGCGTGGAGAGCAGGGTCACATAGAGGGTCTCCCAAATGGCAAAGGGTATCTGCGGCAGGACCGTTTGCAGGTCTGCCAGGGACTCCGGGGAAAACAGATCACTGTACATCGTGCTCCACCTCCTCTACCTGAATATTGGCATACGCCTTGATGAAATCCACGGCCCGGTCAAACTGGGCGCTGGGGATGCCCAGGAGCATACTGCCGTAGACCTCCCGGGAGAGCTTTTGGGTGCTGGCGGAGATGACATTGCAGTAAATGCTCTCCTCCGCCGCCAGACGGGCCACCAGGGGGATGCCGGTGGTCTGGCTGTCCCGGAAAATGAGCCGCACGCGGCGCTCCGACGCGGGGTCGGACACCAGGGCATCGGCCCCGCTGGGGAACACCAGACGGCGGCCTGCCGCGGACTTGGGGGCGGCGAACACCGCCGACACCAGGCCCTCCTCGGCCACCTCGCCGCCGTCCAGGATGGCGACCTTATCGCAAATTTCCTTCACCACGCTCATCTGGTGGGTGATGATGACCACGGTGATGCCCAGCTCCCGGTTCAGCTCCCGGATGAGCTGGAGAATTTGGTGGGTGGTGTTGGGGTCCAGGGCGCTGGTGGCTTCGTCGCACAGCAGCACCTTGGGGTTGGTGGCAAGGGCACGGGCGATGGCGATGCGCTGCTGCTGGCCGCCGGAGAGCTGGGCCGGGTAGGCATTGGCCTTATCCGGCAGGCCCACCAGGTCCAGAAGCTCCCGGGCCCGCTTTTCGGCCTCGGCCTTCTTCATGCCGCCCAGCTCCATGGGGAAGCACACATTGCGCAGGCAGGTGCGCTGCATGAGGAGGTTGAAGTGCTGGAAGATCATGGTGATCTCCCGGCGGGCCTGGCGCAGCTCCTTGGCGGACATCTGCTCCAGCTCCTGGCCGTCCACCCATATCTCACCGGAGGTGGGGCGCTCCAGCAGGTTCATGCACCGAACCAGGGTGCTCTTGCCGGCGCCGCTCATGCCGATGATGCCGTATATCTCGCCTTTTTCGATCGTGAGGGAAACATCCTTCAGCGCTTCCACTTCTCCCCCACCGGAGTCAAATGTTTTGCATATATGCTTAAGCTCGATCATGTCTGTTTCCCTCGTTTCTCCATTACAGCGTGTCGAAAAATTTTTTCGCCCCGCTGCCTAATTTTTTGAAACTTTGAAAAAGTTTCAAAAACTATTGATTTCAATGGTGAGGGAAACCCCTCTTGGGTTTCCCTCACACTCCCTTCCTTACCGTTATCGCAATCTTACCACTTTATCGACAGCCGGTCAATTACTTGGTCAGTGCGTCCAGGGTGGTCTGCTTGCCGCCGTAGAGGCCCATGGGCTCCACATGGATGGTGGCGATGGACACGATGTGGGTACCCTGCTGGGCGTTGAAGTCCTCCAGGTAGGGCAGGTGCTGGAAGTAGTTGGCGTCCACGGTGCCGTCGTCTACCACGGTGTTGGGCACAACATAGTCATTGTAGCTCTGGATGTCCAGGGTGATGCCCTTGTCGGCCAGGATGGTCTTGACGACCTCCAGGATCTCGGCGTGGGGGGTGGGGGAGGCGGCGATGGAGATGGTGGTGCCCTTCAGAGCATCGTAGTCGATGGAGGCGTCATAGCCGTCGGTGGGGTCAGTGACGGTGCTGACAACGGAGCCGGCATACTTCTCGGTGATGTAGTCAGCCACCTGCTTGCTCTCCAGAGCGGCCTTCAGAGCCAGGATCTTGGGCAGGTTCTCATTGCCTTCCTTCACGCAGAGGATGTTGCCGTAGGCGGAGGAGGAACCCTCGATAGCCAGGGCGTCCTTCAGGGGATTGAGACCGGCGTTGATGGCGTAGTTGGAGTTGATGACGGCGTAGTCCACATCCTGCTTCACATTGGGCAGCTGGGCGGCCTCAGCCTCCACGATCTCCACATTGTACGGATTTTCCACGATGTCGTTCTTGGTGGCGGTGATGCCGGCACCGTCCTTCAGCTTGATGATGCCCTGCTGCTCCAGCAGAAGGAGGGCGCGGGCCTCGTTGGTGGTGTCGTTGGGAACGGCGATCTGAATGGTGGTGGTCTTCTTGCCGCAGCCGACAAGGGTCAGGGCCAGGGTCAGCACAAGGGCCAGGACCAGGGCGGTGAGCTTGGTAGTCTTTTTCATGGTTTTGTTCTCCTTTTTTAATAATGTTGGTTTTTTATATGAAATCAGGCGATTGCCTCGGTTACGCTTGCTTTTATCGACTCGTGCCCGGCGGACACATTCGGTGGCCGGTGGTGAACAGACGGTAGAACTTTTTCATGGGGGTCATCCTCCTTTGCAAAAATAAAACAGCGGGAAGCCAAGTGACTTCCCGCTGCGATTAGCGAAACCTGCGGCCTTATGACCGCTCAGGCGTTGTGGGAAAGCAGATGGCTGTTTTGCGCGCAAGGAAACATGCACATGCACATGGGCATGCACATGGACATCATCATCATGCTGCGGCTAAACTGCTTCATGCTGCTTTCTCCTTTCCGTTTGTTTTTGTTGTTGGCATAGTACACCCGGGGAAAGGTTCTGTCAACCGTGTTTTTGCGATTTTGTCGATTTTTCTAAAAAAGAAAAAATTCTCACCGTGAGATTTGTGTATTGATGTAGGATTTTTCTGCTTTTCGGGTAGGGAAACTGAAAAAAGTAATGGCAATTCCCGGGAGA
>CAVHCH010000120.1:0-10505 GCA_963634265.1 Bacteroidaceae bacterium
ACCTCGCTTCTTCTGCCACTGGCAGCGCTCGGTTCGCTCCCCACATCGTCCCGCCGCCCCACCGCACCTCTTGTAAATGTGTCATTGCGAGGGCGCAACGCGCCCGTGGCAATCCGTCCCCAAAGCCTCCCCTGCGTAAGGGGAGGTGGCGCGAAGCGCCGGAAGGGTCGCTACCCACCGCACCTCTTGCAACGCGCCAAACCGGCGGGGTGTGGTCACCCCGCCCTACACTCCATCTTCCCCCCTTCCTCTTTCAACTTTCCTCTAATCCCAGCGTCACCGTAAAAGTCGCCCCCTCCCCGGGCCGGGAAAACACCTCCACCGTCCCGCCGCACAGCTCCACGGCCCGCCGCACGATGGAAAGCCCCAGCCCGTTCCCCCGGCTGTCCGGGCTCTGCTCGCCCCGGTAAAACTTGTCAAAAATGTGCCTTTGGGTCTCCGCGTCCATGCCGATGCCCGTGTCCGATACCGCCACGCTCACCTGCCCCGGCTCCCTCCGCAGCACCACCGTGATCTGCCCTCCGGCGGGGGTAAAGCGGATGGCGTTGGAGATGAGGTTGGACCAGATGTGCTCCACCAGCTCCTCGTTTCCATAGTAGTCCGCCCGGTCCAGGTCCCCCTCCACGGTGAGCCCCTTTTGCAGCCAGCTCCGTTCCTGCTGGTGGATGCACCGGCGCAGCTGCTCATCCAGGCTGTATAGGGTCTTGCCGGACACAATTTCCGTGTTCTCGTACTGTGTCAGCTCCAAAATGTGCGTGCTCATAGCCGCCAGCCGCTCTGATTCCCTTGCAATGGTCCCGGCATAGGTCTCCCGCTGCTCCTGGGAGATGTCCGGGTTTTGCAGCAGCTTTGCAAACCCCCGAATGGAGATCAGCGGCGTCTTAAATTCATGGGAAAAGGTGTTCACGAAGTCCGATTGCAGCATCTCCACGCTGCCCAGCTCCTCGGCCATTTTGTTGAAGCTGCGGATGTAGTCCGCCACCTCGCCCCTTGCGCCCCGCAGTTCCACCCGCACCGAGTAATCCCCGGCGGCCACCGCCTGGGTGGCCTGCATCAGCCGCGACAGCGGCCCCAGATACCCCCGGAAGATGAAGATAGCCAGCACCACGCCCAAAATGGCGCTCACCGCCAAAATGAGGATGGGCCACACCAGGGTGTAGTTGCTCTCGTCCAGCCGCACCAGCCGCTGTACCAGGGCGTAAATGCCCAGCGCCAGGGTGGCGTAAACCACCACCAGCCCCAGCACCAGCAGAAACATAGTCCATAGGAGCCTGGCCGGCGGATTCTCTTTTTTCGCCTTACTGTTTCGCATTTTCGTCCTCCCTGGGCATCCCCATGTACCCGAACCCCCGAATGGTCCGCAGCTCGAAGTCGGGGCTGCCCCGAAACCGCTCCCGCAGCCGGGAGATGTAAACCTCCACCGTGTGCTCGTCCACCTCGCTGTCCAGGTCCCAGATGTCGTCAATGAGCTGCCTTTTGGTAAATAAGGTCCTGGGATAGGACAGTAATTTGAATAGCAGCATAAATTCCTTGGCCGTCAATTGCTGCACGCCCTGGGCCGTAATGACCTGCATAGAGCTGCGGTCCAGGACCGTCCCGCCCACCGTGAGCCGCCGCTCCGCCGTGCTGCGGTAGCGCCGCAGCAGGGCCTCAATGCGCCAGAGCATCTCCTCCTCATCCACAGGCTTGATCATGTAGTCGTCGCACCCGGCCCGGAACCCCCGCCGCTTGTCCTCCTGGGTCACCCGGGCCGTCACCATCAGAACGGGCAGGTCGCAGTTTCCCTCCCGCAAAGTCTGGGTAAAGGCAATGCCATCCATCTGCGGCATCGTAATGTCCACCACCGCCAGATCGCACTGGTAGTGCTCCATCACCTCCAGGGCCTCCACCCCGTTCCGCGCCGGGCAAGGCTCATACCCCGCCCCCCGCAAAACCTCGCACATCAGCAGCCGTGTGCTTTCATCGTCCTCCGCCACCAAGATCCGAAACATAAATTTCCCTCCCTTATAAAATAATCTCCGTAGGGGACGATGCCCACACCGGCCCGCCCCGCCGCACTTCTTGTAACCCTCCGTAGGGGTCGGCGTCCCCGACGACCCGCCGTACCGCACTCGCAATAATGCGTCCGTAGGGGCGGACGCCTCTGTCCGCCCGCCCGGTCTTGCACCGCACCCCATGTAAAAAAACCTGTCATTGCGAGGCCAGTGCGCACACTGGCCGTGGCAATCCGTACCCCCGTCCTAAAAGGCTCCTCTGCGTAAGGGGAGCTGTCAGCGAAGCTGACTGAGGGGTCGCCCACCGCACCCCTTGTAACCCATCCGTAGGGCGGGGTGCCCACACCCCGCCGCCCGATACCCACCGCACCATTGCGGCGGCGTGAGGGCACGCCACTCTACGCAAGCGCTCCCACATATCCGTAGGGGAGGGGCTCTGCCCCTCCCGCGGGCGGGGTAGAACCCCGCCCCTATGCACAGCTTAAAAGCGTGCGCCAAACTCGCAATTCAACTCCGTAGGGGCGGACGCCTCTGTCCGCCCAATGTACCGCACCCCCGGCAGGGCACGCGGGCCCTGCCCTACAAAAATGTTCGGTCGTAGGGCGGGACCCATGTGTCCCGCCGCCCACCGTACTTCCTGTAATGTGTCATTGCGAACCAGTGACCGATGTCACTGGTGTGGCAATCCGCAACTCCAAAGCCTCCCCTGCGCAAGGGGAGGTGGCGCGAAGCGCCGGAAGGGTCGTCTTTCCCGCACCCCCTGTCACGCACAATTCCTCAAAATATTCCCATCTTTCCACTTTCCTCTTTCCACTGTCCTCTCCCTCCCCCCATCCTACCACACCTCCCCCGCAAAAAACACCCCCATTTTTGAGTTTCGCTTGAGCTTTCTCCCTTATAATGCTATACTGTAAAATAAGACATAGGAGGAACCTCACCGTGTCCAATCCCGTTTGCATCACATACGACAGCACCTGCGACCTGACCCCCGCGCTGCTCCAGCGCTTTCAGATCCACACCGTCCCCCTGACCATCCAGAGCGGCCAGCGCACCTTCCCCGACGACGGCAGCTACACCGCCCTGGACCTCTATGCCGACTATCAAAAGGACGGCACCCTGCCTAAAACCGCAGCGGTGAGCCCGGAGGAATTCAAGAATTTCTTCGCCCCCATCCTGGCCGAGGGCTTCGACATCGTCCATATCGACATCAGCTCCAACCTCTCCAGCACCTGCCAAAACGCCCTCCTCGCCGCCACGGAAATGGACGCCACGGATCGCATCCATGTGGTGGATAGCCGCCAGCTCTCCACCGGCGGGGCCCTCCTGGCCCTCCAGGGCGCCAAGCTCCGGGACCAGGGCCTGCCCGCTAAGGAAATTGCGGAGGAGCTGCGCCGCCTGGCTCCCCTCAGCGACACCAGCTTCGTCCTGGACACCCTGCAATTCATGTGGAAGGGTGGCCGCTGCAGCGGCGTCACCGCCCTGGGTGCCAATGTGCTGAAGCTGAAGCCCTGCCTGGAAATGCGCGAGGGCAACCTGGTGGTCTGCAAGAAATACCGCGGCTCCATCGAAAAGGTCTACCGCCAGTATATCACCGAGCGCCTTTCCGGCAAGTCCGTGGTGGAGGACTGGGTGTTCATCACCCACTCCGGCCAGGTGCCGGAGGAGACGCTGCGGGAACTGACGGAGCAGGTGAAGGCCGAAGCCCCCTTCCGGGAGGTGTTCGTCACCCAGGCCGGGTGTACCGTCTCCTCCCACTGCGGCCCCAAGACCCTGGGCGTGCTGTTTTTAAGAAAGGAATGATCCCATGCCGCCGCTTCTGCAAGGCGTCCTCTATCTCCTGGCCCTGAGCCTCCTGGCCCACCCCATCGGCCAGGCCCTGCCCCGCCGCTGGTTCTCCGGCGAAAAATGGCCCTACGCCCCCGCCCCCTTTGAAAAGGAGGGCCGCTTTTGGCGCAAGCTGGGCGTCCACCGCTGGAAGGATAAGGTGCCGGACATGAGCCGCCTGCTGGGCGACATGGTGAAAAAGAAGCTGGCCCCCGGCGGGAAAACCGACTACGCCCTCCTGGTGCAGGAGACCTGCGTGGCCGAGTGCGTCCATTTTTTCCTGGGCCTTCTGTCCCTGGGCGCCTTCGCCTTTTGCCGAAGCGGCTGGATGGTTTGCATCGTGGCCGTCTATATCCTCCTGGGGAATCTCCCCTTTCAGATCATCCAGCGGTATAACCGCCCCCGTCTCATGCGCCTTATGGGGAAAGCGAGGAAAAACCAATGAAAGTGACCATTTTCACCTGCGCCACCGGCGGCGGCCACAACAGCACCGCCGCCGCCATCGCCCAGGAGCTCACGGCCCTGGGCCATACCCCTATTATCCGGGACGCCCTGGGCTTTCTCCCCAAGTCCTCGGCCAATTTCATCAGTAAAGGCCATAACTTTGCCTACCGCTATGCCCCCAAGCTCTACGGCGTGGGCTACCGCCTGGAGGAGCGCAACCCCTCCCCGCTGCTGTATGAGCAGTCCATCCGGGGCGCGGACAATCTGCTCCACGCCCTCCGGGCCGATCAGGCCGACGCGGTGATCTGCGTCCATGTGTTCCCGGCCATGATGGTCACCGAGCTGCGCCACCGGGGGAAATTATCCATCCCCGCCTGGTTCGTGGCCACGGACTATACCTGCTCCCCCGGTGTGGGCGAGCTGAATATGGACGGCTACTGCATCCCCCACCCGGACTTAGTGGACGAGTTCGCCGCCGCCGGGCTGGACCGCCGCCGCCTCCACCCCACGGGCATCCCCGTCTCCCCGGCTTTTTCCCAGCCCCTGGACCGGGACGCCGCCCGCCACAGCCTGCACCTGCAAAACGCCCGCCATGTCATCGTCCTGGCCTGCGGCAGCATGGGCGCGGGCCCCATGCGCTCGGCGGCGGAGAAAATTGCCCAGGCCCTCTCCCCGGCGGAGGACAAGCTGGTCATGGTCTGCGGCAGCAACCGCCGCCTCTACCGCTCCAGTAAGCTGACCCTGGAGGAGTACCCGCAAATTCAGGTGGTGGGCTTTACCAAGCGGATGCCCCAGTACCTCCACGCCTGCGACGCCCTGGTCACCAAGGCCGGGGGCCTCACCACCGCCGAGTCCGTGGCCGCCGGGGTGCCGCTGATCTACCTGGACGCCGTCCCCGGCTGCGAGACGAGAAATTTGGAATTTTTATCCGCCCGAGGCTGCGCCCTGGCGGCGGAAAATGAGGACGAGCTCCCCCCGCTGATCCGGGGCCTCCTCTCCGGTGCCATCGACCCCAATACCATGCTCCGCAACCGGGAAAAATCCTTCCCCCAAAATGCGGCCCAAGAAATTTGCCGCCTGATTTCCCCCCGGTGAAATTTGGGGACGCAAATTTCACCGTTTCCCTCCCCATCCGCATCACCGAAACGGCACCTTAATTTCACCAAACTGCACCGAATTGCACCGCTAATTGCACCGATTTTACGCGAAAAAATACGCAGGGCGATACCCAACGGGTATCGCCCTGCGTTTTGCGTTTTTCTGATTTTCGGCTACTGTAAGCGGCCATCGCCGGCCATGAGGGCGGTCATCTCCTCGATGCGCTCTAAGGGGAACGACGGCTGGCTCAGAGGGCGCATGGCGATGCTCATGAGCTTCATGGGATTGTCGTCCGCCGCCACGCGGTTGGAGCTGAGGGCCCCGCAGCGCTTGCAGCGGTGGATGATGGCCCACTCGCCGCCCCGGCGCACCCACACGGCGATGGGCTCCATGATGCCGCCGCAGTCGGAGGCCCGGTCACCGGGCTCTATATCCACATGGAGACTGGAGAGGCAGTTGGGGCAGTGGTTGCGGTGGTCTGACCCGGCGGTCTCCGGCGTGCAGAGCCGGGAGCAGACCTTGCAGGTGAAGCTGTCGCGGCAGGGATGATTTTTATAGTAGCCTTTTTCAAAGGATTTGCGTTTGTTTTGGCGGTTCATGATGTTTCCTCCTGAAGATGTGGTTCTCTTTCGGGAGGAATGGCGTGTGTTGGATTTGCCAGACCTCCCGGTCAAGCCACACGATCCGAAGAAAATTTAGTAAATTTCAAAAAATACTCCTTAGATAATGAAATAATGGGTTTTTCAAAAGACAAGCACCCGCTGAAACGGGTGCTTGTTGAGAAGATAAAATCAGCGCTTGGAGAACTGAGGAGCACGACGGGCAAAGCGGCCTTCGGCGCTTCGCAGGCGTAGGGATGCCCACCTCGCTCGCCGCTTGCGCGGCAACCGCTCGGGATGGCAAAGGCTGCCCGTCCCGAAAGCAAGCGCCCACCGAAGTAAGTGCTTGACGGAAGTTCTGTTAACGCTTGGAGAACTGAGGTGCCCGACGGGCAGCCTTCAGACCGTACTTCTTACGCTCCTTCATACGAGGATCGCGGGTGAGGAAGCCGGCCTTCTTCAGAATGGGACGGAACTCGGGGTTCACCTGCAGCAGGGCGCGGGAGATGCCGTGACGCAGAGCGCCGGCCTGGCCGGACACGCCGCCGCCCTCAACGGTGGCAACGATGTCCACCTTGCCCAGGGTGGAGGTGGCGTTCAGGGGCTGACGGACGACCATCTTCAAGGTCTCCAGGCCGAAATAATCGTCGATGTCGCGGCCATTGATGGTGATGGCGCCGGTGCCGTTCTCAAACAGGTGGACGCGGGCCACGGAGGACTTACGACGGCCAGTACCGTACTTATAGGGATTTTTGGACTGATACATTCTTCTTTTCCTCCTTACTTGACCAGCTCGGGCTTCTGAGCCTGATGCTCATGCTGCTCACCGGCATAAATGTGAAGACGCTTCAGAGAGTCCTTGGTGACGATGTTGCGGGGCATCATGCCGCGCACGGCCACACGGACGGCCACCTCGGGCTTTTCCTGCATGAGGATGCGGTACTTGGTCTCCTTCAGACCGCCCACCCAGCCGGAGTGGGTGCGGTAATACTTCTGCTCCATCTTGTTGCCGGTGAGGATGGCCTTGCCGGCGTTGATGACGATGACATTGTCGCCGCAGTCGGCGTGGGGGGTATAGGTGGGCTTGCCCTTGCCGCGCAGCAGGTCAGCCACGATGACGGCGGTCTTGCCCAGGGGCTTGCCGGCGGCATCAACGACATACCACTTGCGGACGATATTGCCCTTGTTTGCCATAAAAGTGGACATGGTGTTTTTCCTCCAGTATAATAATGTATTGCTTTACTTTTTCATGCTCCCTTGGTAAAATCGGGGGAGAGAGAAAACAAAAACCAATGCGCTCAACGCGCAAAATTATTTATACCATGTTGGGCCGCCCTTGTCAAGATGAATTTGATTTACGGCGGGAACATCTATGATTATCTTGCGTTTTCTTTGAATATCTCGCGTTTTCTTACATCGCAATTTACATTTTTCGGAGGAATGATCTATGCAGCATATTTTGGGCCTGGTGCGCCGGTGCGTGGAGGACTATCACATGATCGAGCCCGGGGAGACCGTGGCGGTGGGGGTGTCCGGCGGCAAGGACAGCCTGCTGACCCTCACGGCCCTGGCGCGGCTGCGGCGGTTTTACCCGGTGCCGTTTAGCGTCCATGCCATCACCCTGGAGACGGGGACGCCGGGCATGAGCTTTGACGCGGTGGCGGACCTGTGCCGGGAGCTGGAGGTGCCGTACACGCGCATTTCCGTGCCGGTTTACCAGATCGTGTTTGAGGAGCGGAAGGAGAAGAATCCCTGCTCTTTGTGCGCGAAGCTCCGGCGGGGGAGCCTCAACACGGCCCTGGGGGAGCTGGGCATATCCAAAATTGCCTTGGGGCATCACTTTGACGACGCGGTGGAGACCATGCTCATGAATCTGCTCTTTGAGGGGCGCATCGGGTGCTTCCAGCCGGTGACTTATCTGGACCGCAGCGGCATCACGCAGATACGGCCCCTGCTCTACTGCCACGAGGACGAGGTGCGCCGGGCGGTGGCAAAGCTCCAATTGCCGGTGGTGCAGAATCCGTGTCCGGCCAACGGGTCTACCCGGCGGCAAGAGGTGAAGGAGCTGCTGGTGCAGTTGGAGGAGCGGTATCCCAACCTGCGGCAGAAGATCTTCGGGGCCATGCAGCGGTATCCGCTGTATGGGTGGAACTTGGAGGAGATGGAGAAGTAGGGGAAGAGGAAAGTGGAAAGATGGGAGTGTTTTGAGGAGTTGTGCGTGACAGGGGGTGCGGGGGCGACCCTTCCGGCGCTTCGCGCCACCTCCCCTTGCGCAGGGGAGGCTTTGAGGACGGGGGTTACGGATTGCCACGGGCGCGGTGCGCCCTCGCAATGACATGGCTTTTTACAAGGGGTGTGGTGTGCGGCGGCACACATGGGTGCCGCCCTACAAAATATAATGTAGGCAGGGCCCGCGTGCCCTGCCGGGAGTGCGGTGCAAACCAGGGCGGCGGGGTGAGGGCACCCCGCCCTACGATGTTGGCCCCTTGCCTAAAGGTGGCTGTCAGCGAAGCTGACTGGGGGATTCTTCCCCGCACGAACGCACAGGAAACGAATCACTCTTTACCCCGCACGAATCCCTCCACCAACCTTCGGTTGGTCCCCCTCCCTTTAGGCAAGGGAGGCAACGGTTTTTCGGGGGCGCGGTGGCTGACGGGCGGGACGATGTTGGGCATCGTCCCCTACGGACACATTCAAGAAGTGCGGAGCGTCGACCCCTCAGTCGCGGCGGAGCCGCGACAGCTCCCCTTACGCAGGGGAGCCTTTGGCGGGGCGAGCGGACAGAGGCGTCCGCCCCTACGAAAAAATCCTCCCTGGGGTGAAGGGAGGACGGATTGCCACGGGCGCGGTGCGCCCTCGCAATGACACATTTGCGTACACTTTGTACATACGGTATATTATTTATACATTATATATTATGTAAGCACCCACTGGACCAGGAGGAGCAGGCCGAAGCCGGGGAGTCCCAGGATGCCTATGATGAGGGCGTTGAACCAGTTTAGGCCCAGGGAGAGGCCGGTGACGGTGGTGGTGAGGTTTAGGAGCCACACCGCGCCGAAGCCCAGGGCGGAATTTACCAGCACCTTCAGCGCCAGCTTCAGCGGCGCGGCGAACAGCCGCAGGCACACCACCACCAAAAACAGCAGCGTGAGGCCCAGGGCGATCTTTTCTACGACGGACATGAGGGTCCTCCCTTCACATTTCCGGCGGGCATACAGGCGGGCTCTGCCGGAAGCGGTTCCGGGCAGCGGGACGGCGCGGCCTGGCCCTGGGCCAGCTTCATCTTGCGCAGCAGGAAGTCATAGCGGGATTTCAGGGCGTTGATGTCGTAGATGCCGGCTTCGATGAGGCCGGGGTCCGTGACATAATTGAAGCGGTCGTAGGCATAGTGCAGCTCCCGGGCTGTGTCCCGCAGCTCCCGGCGCAGCTCCAGGATGCGCAGGTCGTGATCGGTGTTGACGAGTTGTTTTTTCATGTTGTTCCTCCCGGCACAAGCCTTGGTTTTATTTTACTGTCAGTTTGGCCGATTATGCCGGGGTTTAGTCGGCGGTGGAGAATTTTTTCAAAAAGGAGAAATTTTATGGACCACGAAGGGTATATGCGTCTGGCGCTGGAGCTGGCGCGGGAGGCGGCGGAACAGGGCGAGGTGCCCGTGGGCTGCGTCATCGTGCGGGAGGGCCGGGTGATAGGCCGGGGGCGCAACCGCCGGGAGGAGAAGCAGCACACCCAGTCCCACGCGGAGATGGAGGCCATTCGGGAGGCCAACGAGGCCCTGGGCTCCTGGCGGCTGGACGAGTGTACGCTGTATGTGACGCTGGAGCCGTGTCCCATGTGCGCCGGGGCCATCCTCAATGCCCGGATCCCCCGGGTGTATTACGGAGCCCGGGACCGGGAGATGGGCGCCTGCGGCGGCGTGCTGAACCTGTTTATGGAGGATTTTCCCCAGCGGCCCGCCCTGGTGGGGGGCGTGCTGGAGGAGGAGTGCCGGGGGGTGCTGACGGACTTTTTCCGGCGGCTGCGGAAGATTTAATACTTTTTTAATAACTTGGTGCGAACTTTTTTAATATCCTCCCGGTATGATGGGTACAGTCAAGCAAGACTTTTTCATCATTCTTCCTTTTTTACCAAAGTAGGCAGAGAACCTGGTTGCCAGGGGCTCTGCCTTTTGGTTTTAATTTCGGGGGGCGGGCGGCGGCACACATGGGTGCCGCCCTACATTATTTTTGTAGGGCAGGGCCCGCGTGCCCTGCCGGGTAGGTGCGGTGGTTGACGGGCGGCGGGGTGAGGGGAGCCCGCCGTTTTGCGTTGCAAGGGGTGCGGTGGGCGACCCTTTCGGCGCTTCGCGCCACCTCCCCTTACGCAGGGGAGGCTTTGGGGACGGGGGTTACGGATTGCCACGGCCAATGTGCGCACTGGCCTCGCAATGACATGAGATTTTATATGGGGCGCGGTGGTAAATCAGCGGCGGGGTGAGGGGAGCGAATCGAGCGCTGCCAGTGGCAGAAGAAGCGAGATGAGCGAGTGGCCGCGGTCAAAATTTCAAGCG
>CAVHCH010000121.1:0-20268 GCA_963634265.1 Bacteroidaceae bacterium
TGCGGGCGGGCTTGGCCTCGCCCACGGAGTAGCCGGGGAAGTTGTAGTGGTGCATGTAGCGCTTCTCGGTCTCTTCCCAAATGGTGTCCAGCTTCTGGTTGGCGGAGAGGGTATCCAGGGTGCAGACGGAGAGCACCTGGGTCTGGCCGCGGGTAAACAGGCCCGAGCCGTGGACCCGGGGCAGCACAGCCACTTCGGCATCCAGAGGACGGATCTCGTTCTTCTGACGGCCATCCACACGGTGGCCCTGGAGCAGCCAGGCCTTCACGATCTTCTTCTGGAACTTATAGGTGAACTCCTCCAGGTACTGGTCCATATCCGGATACTCCTCCAGATACTTCTCGTGCCAGTGCTCGATCATCTCGTTCCAGCGGGCCTCGCGGATGTTCTTGTCGTCGGTGTCCATGGCGGCCTTGGCCTCGTCCATGAAGTCGGCCACGATCTTGTCAAACAGCTCCTGGTTGAAGTCGGCGTGGGGATAGTCGAACTTGGGCTTGCCGATCTCGGCGACCATCTGATTGATGAGGGCGATCTGCTTCTGATTCTCCTCGTGGGCGGTGCGAATGGCCTCGAACATCACATCGTTGGGCACCTCGTTGGCACCGGCCTCGATCATGACCACCTTCTTGCCCGTGGAGACCACGGTCACATCCAGGTCGCTGACCTTGCGCTGCTCGCTGTTGGGGTTAAAGACCAGCTTGCCGTCCACCAGGCCCACCTTCAGAGCGGCCACGGGGCCGTTCCAGGGAATGTCGGAAATGGCCAGGGCGGCGGAGGTACCGATGAGGGCGGCCACCTCGGGGGAGCAGTCGTGATCCACCGCCATCACGGTGCACATCACGGACACATCATTGCGGAAATCGGAGGGGAACAGGGGGCGGATGGGCCGGTCGATGACGCGGCTGGTGAGGATGCCCTTCTCGCCGGGGCGGCCCTCGCGGCGGTTAAAGCTGCCGGGGATGCGGCCCACGGAGTACAGCTTCTCCTCGAAGTCCACGCTCAGAGGGAAGAAGTCGATGCCGTCCCGGGGCCGGGGCGCGGCGGTGACGCAGCAGAGCACACGGGTGTCGCCGTAGCCCACCATCACAGCGGCGTTAGCCAGCTCAGCCAGCTTGCCCACTTCCAGGGTCAGAGGGCGGCCAGCCAGGTCCAGCTCATACTTGTGGTAGCCGGGGAACTGGCGCTTGGTAATGATCGTTGACATGGTTTTATCTCCTTTTTGATTTGGATTTCCCCCGGAGATAAACCCTTTAGCACTTGAAAACGCGCCCCGCTGGGGGCAGATTTTCAAACGCTAAAGGTGCCGTTTTCTCCGGCGGATGGATGAACGAATTCGCTTGCAAATGTGAAAACAGGGTGGCGCAGGGGAGCCTGCACCACCCGGATTCCTGAAATTATCGACGCAGACCCAGCTTGGCGATCAGAGCACGATAGCGCTCGATGTCCTTCTTAGCCAGATAGTCCAGCAGACGACGGCGCTTACCGATCATCATCTGCATACCGCGGCGGCTGTGGAAGTCATGGGGATGCACCTTCAGGTGAGCGGTCAGCTGGTTGATACGCTCGGTCAGGATAGCCACCTGCACCTCGGGGGAGCCGGTGTCGGTCTCGTGGGTACGATTGGCCTCGATGATAGAGGTCTTCTGGTCTTTCAGCATCATGGTAAAGTTCCACCTTTCTTTTATGTCTGCCCGCTGTCTGAGTGCCGGGACGGGTGAAGCATCCGCGGGACTAAGGCAAGGGCAACCTACACGCATAGCGTGCGTACTCTAACAAGATACCACACTCGTCGCCTCTTGTAAAGCCCGATTTTGGAAAAAATCCGAATTTTTTTGCATAGATCATTGCAGCGAAATGGCATCCGTAGGACACCCCTCAGCCGCCGCCTGCACGCTGATCTGCAACTCGGTAGGGATCTCCTCGTCCCTTGCCGCCGCCGGCACCCCCGGCAGCAGCGTAAACACCTCCGGGCAAACCGAAGCGCAAAGCCCACACTGAATGCAGCTCTTCTGATAAACCATAGCCTTCATATTCGACCCTCCTTTATATTAAATATGTAAAAGATGTGTAAGGATCAACCTCCGTAGGGGCGGGGTTCTACCCTGCCCGTCAACCACCGCACTTCTTGTTATCCGTAGGGCGGGGTGCCCTCACCCCGCCGCCCGGTTCTGTACCGCACCCCTTGCAAAAACTATGTCATTGCGAGGGCGCAAAGCGCCCGTGGCAATCCGCATCCTCCGTCCCCAAACCTCTTCGCTTTTTACTATTACTTCAAACCACCCCCATCTTTCCTCTTTCCCCTTTCATCTATCCTCTCCCATCATCCCCACTCCCTCCAAAAAATATTCCCCTCACCCCTTGACACCCGCCCTAACCCGTGTTATATTAACTGTACTAACACGACTAATACACTAAAAACACCCGAGAGGAGGAAACAAAGTGCTGCATTTGGACTATCGGGACAGCCGCCCCCTCCACCAGCAGGTGCGCGACGGGCTGCGGCGTCTGATGGTGACCGGCGTCCTGCAGCCGGGGGACCAGCTCCCCTCCGTGCGCAAGCTGGCCACGGAGCTGGCCATCAATCCCAATACCATCCAGCGGGCCATCGCCCAGCTGGAGGCGGAGGGCTTCGTGTACACGGTGGCGGGCCGGGGCACCTTCGTAGCCGAGGACGGCGACCAAAGCCGCCGCCGCATGGCCGAGCTGACGGCCAGCCTGCATGATACCGTCCTGGAGCTGCGGCAGCTGGGCATGACCCAGCAGCAGTGGCTGGACCTGTGGAGAAAGGGGGAAGAAACATGATCGAAGTAAAAAATTTGGTAAAGACCTTTGACGGCTTCACGGCCCTGGACAGCGCCACCCTCACCATGCCCCGGGGCACGGTGTACGGCCTGGTGGGCCCCAACGGCGCGGGCAAGTCCACGCTCCTGCGCCACATCACCGGGGTCTATAAGCAGGATAGCGGCCAGGTGCTGGTGTGCGGCGTCCCGGTGTTTGAAAACCGCTACGCCAAGGAGCGCATTGTCTCCATTCCCGACGACTGGTTTTATTATAACCAGTCCACCATCCGGGAAATGGCAAAGCTCTACGCGGGTATGTACCCCCGGTTCGACTGGGAGCGCTTTGAAAAGCTCCGCGACCTGTTCCGGCTCCCCGAAAAGAAGCCCATCCGCCGCATGAGCAAGGGTATGCAGCGCCAGGCGGCCTTTTGGATCACCATGAGCTGCCTGCCCGAGTACCTGGTGCTGGACGAGCCCGTGGACGGCCTGGACCCGGTGATGCGCCGCCAGGTCTGGCAGGTGCTGCTGGACGATGTTTCCGCCCGGGGCACCACGGTGCTCCTCTCCAGCCACAACCTCCGGGAGTTGGAGGATGTGTGCGACCATGTGGGCATCATGGATAAGGGCAAGGTGCTCTTAGAGCGCACCCTGTCCGACCTGCAAGACAACACCGTAAAGATCCAGGTGGCCTACCCCACGCCCCAGGAGCCCACCCTCCCCGCCGAGCTGCAAGTGCTCCATCATTCCCAGGTGGGCCGGGTCCATACCTACATCATGCGCGGCAGCAGCGAGGAAATTTGCCGCCGTATGCAGATCACCGACCCCGTGCTGCTGGAGGCCATTCCCCTGACCCTGGAGGAAATTTTCATCTATGAATTAGGAGGTGCGGACGATGCTGCTCACAAGATCCTTCTGTAACCGATCCCTGCTGCGCAGCGACCTGCGCCGCTGCTGGCCGCTGTTTGCCGGCTATACATTTCTCTGGTTTCTGATCCTGCCCCTGCGTATGTGGAACGATGTCCCGGCGGACCTGCAAGCCATCCATCCGGATTCCGCCCGCGGCATCGCCCTGGAGATCCTCAGCACTGCCACCCAGACGGCTACCTGGATCAACCTGGTTTTCGGCCTGATCCTGGCTATGGCCCTGTTTTCCTACCTGTCCAGCACCCGGGCCACCTACGGCCTGCACAGCTTCCCCGCCAGCCGCTCCTGCCAGTTCCGCACCCATGTGCTCTGCGGCATCGGCTGCGTGGTGGTGACGGATGTGCTCATCTGCCTGCTCTCGGCCCAAAGCGGCGGCACCCATTGGGGGGCCAGCCTCTCCTGGCTGGTGTTCACCCTGGTGACCTTCCTGCTGTTCTTCGCCCTGGGCATCCTCTGCTGTATGCTCTGCGCCTGGCTCCCGGCCATGATCGTAGCCTACGGCGCGCTGAACTTCATAGCCATCCTTTGCCGCATCCTGCTGTATTCCCTGTGCCAGATCTTCTATCCCACCTTTAATGATACGATCCTCTCCACCAGCCGCAGCGACATTGCGGTCTGGCTCACGCCAGCCCTGCGCCTGCGCTTCAGCCTGAGCCATATGTATGAGGGGAGCAATGACGCCTTTCTGCCTGCCTCGGTTTGGAACAGCCTGCTGGTCTATGGCATCGCCGCCCTGGTGCTGCTGGCGGTCAGCGCCCTGCTCTACTGCATCCGCCGCAGCGAAGCCTCCGGCGATACCCTGGCCTTCCGTCCCCTGCGCCCGGTGGTGCGCTGGGTCGCGGGCCTGCTGGGTGGCCTGGGCCTGGGTCTGGTGCTGTCTCTGATTTTGGGCTGCACCAATACTACCGTGAGCCTGCTGGCCTGCATCATCGCCCTGGGCCTGGTGTGCATGATCGGCACCCAGATGCTCATTGCCCGCACGCCCCGCATCTTCGGTAAGCTCTGGCCGGAGCTGCTGGCCCTGTGCGCGGTGCTCCTGGCCCTGACCCTGTGCATCGAGGGCGACCTCTTCGGCGTCCAGCAGCGGGTCCCCCAGGCGGACCAGATCGAGTCCGTGGAGATACGCAGCGGCGCCCTGTCCTGCGGCAGCGCCCAGTATACGGACCCCGACGAGATCGCCGCCATCCTCCAGGCCCACCAGGCCCTGGTCAGCCGCGACACCCCCGGCTATAACGGGCAAGGCCGCAGCTTCTATATCACCTACCAGCTGAAAAACGGCGGCACCCTCTCCCGCCGCTACTACCTGCCCACCGGGGACATGACCATCGTCCAGCCCCTCCTGGAGACGGACACCTTCCGCCGCAGCCTGGTCCTGAATGTCACCGGCGATATAAACCCCGACACCCTCCGCTACGGCTGGGTGCTTATTCCCTTGAAGGAAGTGGCCCAGGAGCTGACAGCCCAGCAGTGCAAGACCCTCTATGAGACCGTCCTAAAGGACATCGCCGCCATGGATATGACCGACGACAGCCTCTATTATGATAATAGCTGCTTGGTGCAGATCACCCTGGAGGCCGTCAACATAGACTGGGACATCTCCGTCTACCTCAACCCCCAGTGTACCCAAACCCTGGCCCTCCTGCAAGAATGGGGCCTCATCCAGTCCCCCAACGACGCCTTCGGCGCCGTAGACCTGGGCGACTATGTAGACACCATCGAATATCCCGGCATCGCCCTCTATAATTCCTAAAATCCCCCCCGCCCCGCCCTCACCCGGCGGGGCTTTTTCACCCCCCAACCCGCCCCTACGCACTCCCAAGAAAACCCACCGCACCCCATGCAAAAACCCCATGTCATTGCGAAGCCAGTGACCGAAGTCACTGGCTGTGGCAATCCGCGTCCCAAAGGCTCCCCTGCGTAAGGGGAGCTGGCGCGAAGCGCCTGAGGGGTCGTTGGCCCCCTTGCCTAAAGGGGGCTGTCACGGCAAAGCCGTGACTGGGGGATTCGTTTTCCCCACCGTACTAACAGGGTGCGCCCCTTGTCCTACAAAAATTACCATCGTAGGGCGGGACCCATGTGTCCCGCCGCCCACCGCACCATCAATCTGTCCGTAGGGGAGGGGCTCTGCCCCTCCCGCGGGCGGGGTAGAACCCCGCCCCTACAACACCCCCCAAAAACCAAAAAAAGGGACACGCTTTCGCGTGTCCCTTTCTCTATGCGTACGATCCGCAAGCCAAACGGCTTACTTGTCATACATCTCAATGAGCTTGAGCAGGTGCTCGTAGCGGGCCTTGGCCTCCTCCTCGTTGCGCTGGAACAGCACACCGGCGCGGTCCGGGAACTCGCGGGTCAGGCGGGAGTAGCGGGCCTCGTTCATCAGGAACTCCTGATAGCCGCCGGCAGGGGCCTTGGAGTCCAGGGTGAACTTCTTGTCGCCGCCGTCGGGGTTGTAGCGGAACAGGTTCCAGTAGCCGCAGTCCACGGCCTTCTTCATTTCCTTCTGGCAGTTCATCATGCCGCCCTTGATGCTGTGCATCTCGCAGGGGCTGTAACCGATGATGAGGGACGGGCCGTGATAGGCCTCGGCCTCGGTGATGGCCTTGATGGTCTGAGCGGGGTTGGCACCCATAGCCACCTGGGCCACATACACATAGCCGTACTGCATGGCGATCTCGGCAAGGCTCTTCTTCTTCACTTCCTTACCGGCTGCGGCAAACTGGCAGACCTGGCCGATGTTGGAGGCCTTGGAAGCCTGGCCGCCGGTGTTGGAATAGACCTCGGTGTCGAAGACGAAGATGTTCACATCCTGCTTGGAGGCGATGACATGATCCAGTCCGCCGTAGCCGATGTCGTAGGCCCAGCCGTCGCCGCCGAAGATCCACATGGACTTCTTGGCCAGATACTCCTTCTTGCTCAGCAGGTCAGCCACGATGGTGCAGGCCTCGCAGTCGCAGAACAGAGCGCCCTTGGCCTTCAGCTCGGCGGCGTGCTCGGCAAACTGCGGCACGGCGGCCAGCTCCTCCACGGTGCAGATGCTCTCCTCCATGGCCTTGACAAAGGCGCGGGTGGGCTCTGCGTTGGCGGTGCCATCGTCCATGGTGTCCAGCCAAGCCTGGGCGGCAGCCTTCAGCTCGGGACGGGCCCACTCGATGTTCACCAGGCGGCGCACCTCGGCAGCCAGGTCCTCGCGGATCTTGTTCTGACCCACGAACATACCCAGGCCGTGCTCGGCGTTGTCCTCGAAGAGGGAGTTGCACCATGCGGGGCCGTGGCCCTCCTTATTGGTGCAGTAGGGAGAGGTCGCCGCAGGACCGCCCCAGATGGAGGAGCAGCCGGTGGCGTTGGAGATATACATATGGTCGCCGAACAGCTGGGTCACCAGACGGGCATAGCTGGTCTCGGCGCAGCCTGCGCAGGAACCGGAGAACTCCAGCATGGGCTGCTTGAACTGGCTGCCCTTGACGGAATTGTCCTGCATATCCTTCTTCTCGGAGACCTTGCTGACGCAGTAGTCAAACACATCCTGCTGCGGCAGCTCGCCCTCCTGGCCCACCATAGACAGGGCGCTCACCGGGCAAACGCCGATACACACGCCGCAGCCCATGCAGTCCAGGGGAGACACGGCCATGGTGTACTGGTACACGCCCTTGCCCTTGCCGGCCTTCACATCCACGATCTTGGCAGCCTCGGGAGCCGCAGCGGCCTCCTCGGCGGTCAGAGCGAAGGGACGGATGGTGGCGTGGGGGCAGACATAGGCGCACTGGTTGCACTGGATGCACTTGGCGCTGTCCCAGGTGGGGACGGACACGGCCACGCCGCGCTTCTCGTAGGCGGCGGCGCCCAGCTCGAACTGGCCGTCCACGTGGTCCACGAAGGCGGAAACGGGCAGGCTGTCGCCGTCCATCTTGCCCACGGGCTCCAGGATCTCCTTGACCATCTTCACCAGCTCGGGCTTACCCTTGAGCTGCTTGGACGCCTTGGTATCCACGGCGTTGGCCCAGTCGGCGGGCACGTCGATCTTCTTATAGGCGGTGGCGCCCAGGTCGATGGCCTTGTAGTTCATGTCCACGATGTCCTGGCCCTTCTTCAGGTAGGAGGCCTTGGCCTTCTCCTTCATGTAGGTGATGGCCTCTTCCTCGGGCATGACCTTGGCCAGGGAGAAGAACGCGGACTGGAGGATGGTGTTGTTGCGCTTGCCCATGCCGATCTCCAGCGCCAGGTCGATGGCGTCGATGGTATACAGCTGGATGTTGTTCTGGGCGATATAGCGCTTGGACGCGGCGTCCATGTGGTGGTTCAGCTCGTCGAAGTCCCACTGGCAGTTGATCATATACACGCCGCCGGGCTTGACATCCTGCACCATCTTGAAGCCCTTGGTCACATAGCTGGGGTTGTGGCAGGCCACGAAGTCAGCCTTGTTGATATAGTAGGGGGAACGGATGGGCTTGTCACCGAAGCGCAGATGGCTGATGGTGACGCCGCCGGTCTTCTTGGAGTCGTACTGAAAGTACGCCTGGACATACTTGTCGGTGTGGTCGCCGATGATCTTGATGGAGTTCTTGTTGGCGCCCACGGTGCCGTCGCCGCCCAGACCCCAGAACTTGCACTCGATGGTGCCGGGAGCTGCGGTGTTGGGGCAGTTCTCGTCCTCGGGCAGGGACAGGTTGGTCACATCGTCCACGATGCCGATGGTGAACTGACGCTTCATCTCGTCCTTCTTCAGCTCATTGTAAACGGCGAACACGGAGGCAGGAGGCGTGTCCTTGCTGCCCAGGCCGTAGCGGCCGCCAATGACCTTCACATCGTTCCAGCCTGCGTTGGCCAAAGCGGTAACAACATCCTGGTACAGGGGCTCGCCCATAGCGCCGGGCTCCTTGGTGCGGTCCAGCACGGCGATCTTCTGCACGGAAGCGGGGAAGGCCTCCAGCAGCTTCTCGGGGGCGAAGGGACGGTACAGGCGCACCTTCACCAGGCCCACCTTCTCGCCGTGGGCGTTCAGATAGTCGATGACCTCCTCGGCCACATCGCAGATGGAGCCCATAGCCACGATGACGCGGTCGGCCTCGGGATGACCATAGTAGTTAAACAGCTTATAGTCGGTGCCCAGCTTGGCGTTGACCATGTCCATGTACTTCTCCACCACGGCGGGCAGCTCAGCATAGTACTTGTTGCAGGCCTCGCGGTGCTGGAAGAAGATGTCGCCGTTTTCATGGCTGCCGCGCATATGGGGATGCTCGGGGTTCAGCGCGTGGCGGCGGAACTCGGCCACGGCGTCCATGTCGCACATGTCCTTCAGGTCCTCATAGTCCCACACGGCGATCTTCTGGATCTCATGGCTGGTGCGGAAGCCGTCGAAGAAGTTGATGAAGGGCACCTTGCCGCTAAGAGCGGCCAGATGGGCCACGGGAGACAGGTCCATGACCTCCTGCACATTGCCCTCGCACAGCATGGCAAAGCCGGTCTGGCGGCAGGCCATCACATCGCTGTGGTCGCCGAAGATGTTCAGCGCCTGGGTGGACACGGTACGGGCGGACACATGGAACACGGCGGGCAGCTGCTCGGCTGCGATCTTGTACATATTGGGGATCATCAGCAGCAGGCCCTGGGAAGCGGTATAGGTAGTGGTCAGAGCGCCGGAGCCCAGAGAGCCGTGAACGGCACCGGCCGCGCCGGCCTCGGACTGCATCTCCACCACCTTGACCTGGGTGCCGAAGATGTTCTTCTGGCCGTTAGCGGACCACTGGTCCACGAAGTCGGCCATGGGAGACGACGGGGTGATGGGGTAGATGGCCGCCACTTCCGAGAACGCATAGGACACATGCGCCGCGGCGTTGTTGCCATCCATAGATTTCATTTTTCTAACCATGTTTTTTACTCCTTCCATTTGTATATCTGATTTCTCAGGTGATCTTGCAGGAATCTTTCGCATTGTTCATAGTAGCATAATTTTCTCTGCTTGTAAACGCTATTTTTGTATCTTTCGCCCCGATAAAGTTTTTTCATTGTCATGCACAAAAATTCTCATAACCGACGAGAACTTTTTTTATAATTTTGTTTCACCCAGCATGATTTTGTGGTAAAATGAGGATAATTTGGCAAGCCCCCTACCCCCCGAAAAAGGCTCCCCTGCGTAAGGGGAAATCGCCGCAGCGCCGCCAGTGGCGGATGCAGCAAGGCGATTTCGAGGAAGTGCCCCGATTGGCGGCCACGACAATGGCCGGGAATCGGCTGGCACGACGGTGGGCAGGCTGTCAGCGAAGCTGACTGAGGGGGTCGACTACCGCACCCCCTGTGACCCATCCGTAGGAGGCGGCGTCCCCGACGCCCCGCCGTACCGCACTCGCAATAATGCACCCGTAGGGGCCGATGCCCACATCGGCCCGCCCCCGGCACTACCTGCAACCCACCCGTAGGGGGCGGCGTCCCCGACGCCCCGCCTACCGCACCCCTTGTTACGCACCCCAATCCCCCAAAAAAACATCATTCTCAACGAAAGAGGTGTTCCCACATGGTCGTCTCCGTGCGCTCCCTGGGCCTGGGCGGCATCCGCGGCTATGAGGTGAGCGTAGAGTGCTTCCTCTCCGGCGGCCTGCCCGGCATTGATATTGTGGGCCTGCCCGATGCGGCGGTAAAGGAGTCCCGTGAGCGGGTCCGCGCCGCCATCAAGAGCTGCGGGGCCAAATACCCCGTCAGCCGCATCACCGTAAACCTGGCCCCTGCCTCCCAGCGCAAGGAGGGCACGGTCTATGACCTGCCCATTCTCCTGGGCATCCTGGCCGCGGAGGAGGAACTGCCGCCCCTCCCGGACGATGCCGCCTTCCTGGGCGAGCTGAGCCTCACCGGGAGCCTCCGCCCCGTCAGCGGGGTCCTGCCCATGGCTATGGCCGCCCGCCGCCTGGGCATCCGCCAGCTCTACCTCCCGGCACAGAACGCCGCCGAGGCCACCCTGGCCCAGGGCCTCACCGTCTACCCGGTGGACAATGTGGCCCAGCTGGTCGCCCATCTCCGGGGCCAAGCCGCCCTCACCCCCGCCCCCATCTGGCAGCCCCAGCCCCAGACCCAAAAGCCCCAGCCGGATTTTTCCGATGTCATGGGCCAGGAGACGGTGAAGCGCGCCCTGGAAATAGCCGCCGCCGGAGGCCATAACATCCTGCTTATCGGGTCCCCGGGGTCCGGCAAGTCCATGCTGGCCCGCCGCCTGCCCTCCATTCTCCCCGATATGACCCGGGAGGAGTCCCTCCAAACCACGGAGATCTATTCGGTGGCCGGGCTCACGGATGCCCGCCATCCCTTAGTGATAAACCGTCCCTTCCGCAGCCCCCACCATACCGCCTCCGCCGTGTCCCTCACCGGCGGCGGCGCGGTGCCCAAGCCCGGGGAAATTTCCCTGGCCCATAACGGCGTCCTGTTTCTGGACGAGCTGCCGGAGTTTGATAAATCCGCCATGGAGACCCTGCGCCAGCCCCTGGAGGACGGGGTGGTCACTATTACAAGGGCCTCCGGCTCCCTGACCCTCCCCAGCCGCTTCATGCTGGTGTGCGCCATGAACCCCTGCCGCTGCGGCTGGTACGGCCACCCGGACCGCAAATGCACCTGTTCCCCGCGCCAGGTGGAGAGCTATATGCGCCGCATCTCCGGCCCGCTCTTAGACCGCATCGACCTGCATATCCAGGTCCCGTCCGTGGACTACGACGCCATGCGCCGCAAGGAGACCCCCGAGAGCTCCCAAACGGTGCAAAAGCGCGTCAACGCCGCCCGAAAGATCCAGCAGCAGCGCTATGCCGGGACCGGGGTATCCTGCAACGCCTATATGGCCCCGTCCATGATCGGAAAGTATTGTTCCCTGGACGAAAAATGCGAAGCCATCCTCCGCAGCGCCTTCGACCGCCTGGGCCTCACAGGCCGCAGCCACGACCGCATTTTAAGAGTAGCCCGCACCATAGCGGACCTGGCCGCCTCCGAAACCATCACCCCCGCCCACCTGGCCGAAGCCATCCAATACCGCTCCAGCGACCTATTAAAATAAGGAATCCTCCGCACTACTTGTAACGCATCCGTAGGGGGCGGCGTCCCCGACGCCCCGCATACCGCACTTCTTGCAAAAAACCATGTCATTGCGAAGCCAGTGCGCACACTGGCTGTGGCAATCCGCATCCCCGTCCCCAAAAGCCTCCCCTGTGTAAGGGGAGGTGGCGCGAAGCGCCGGAAGGGTCGACTACCGCACCCCTTGAGACGAACCCGGGCGACCGCAAGGGTCGCCCCTACGCAGATTTATCCGCACCCCATCTTCCCACTATATATAATAAAGGAGAACCCCCATGCACGAGATCATCCTCTGCAAGCTGGGCGAGGTGGTCCTCAAGGGCCTCAACCGTCACAGCTTTGAAACCAAGCTCATGTCCAACATCCGCCGCCGCACCCAAAAATTCGGCAAATTCAAAATCTACTCCCGCCAGAGCACCATTTATGTGGAGCCCGCGTCGGACGAGTGCGACCTCACCGGGGCCTACGCCGCCTGCAAGCAGGTCTTCGGCCTCATCGCCATCGCCCGGGCCGTGCCCTGCGAAAAGAGCAAGGAGGCCATTTTGGACACCGCCAAAGCCTATCTCGGCGACAGCCTCCGCAAGGCGGGCAGCTTCAAGGTGGAGAGCAAGCGGGCGGACAAGTCCTTCCCCATGAGCTCCATCCAGATCAGCCAGTGGGTGGGCGGCATGCTCCACGATGCCTTCCCCCATCTGAAGGTGGATGTCCACACCCCGGAGCTGACGGTGTATGTGGAAATTCGCGAGGACGCGGCCTATGTCCACGCCCCCGCCGAGCCCGCCGCCGGGGGCCTGCCCCTGGGTATGGGCGGCAGCGCCCTGAGCCTCCTCTCCGGCGGCATCGACTCCCCCGTTTCGTCCTACATGATGGCAAAGCGCGGCGTGGTGCTGGAGATGCTCCACTTTGCCGCGCCCCCCTACACCTCCGACCTGGCCCGGCAAAAAGTCCTGCAATTGGCCCAGGAGCTCACGCCCTGGTGTGGCCGCATGAGCGTCCATATCGTGCCTTTGACCGAAATTCAGGAGCAAATCCGAAAGCAGTGCCCGGAGGAATATTTCACCCTCATTACCCGCCGCTTCATGATGCGCATTGCCGATAAGCTGGCGAAGGCGTTCGATTGCCGGGCCCTTATCACCGGCGAGAATTTGGGCCAGGTAGCCAGCCAGACCATGGAGGCTCTGCGGGTCAGCGAGGATGTGACGGACCTGCCCGTCCTGCGCCCCCTCATCGGCATGGACAAGGAGGAGATCGTCCGCATCGCCCGGCACATCGGCACCTTCGACACCTCCATCCTCCCCTACGAGGACTGCTGCACGGTGTTCACCCCCCGCCACCCCAAGACCAAGCCCCATGTGGAGGAGGTCCGGGAGATCGAGAGCGTCCTGGACATCGACGGCCTGGTGGAGCGGGCTATGAGCCAGCGGGAAGTGGTCAAAGTCAAGCTGTAAGGAGCGGGTTTTATGACTTATCAAGCGGAGCTTATCGCCGTGGGCTCGGAGCTGCTGCTGGGCAATGTGGCTAACACCGACGCCCAATATGTTTCGGAAAAGCTGGCCTCCGTGGGGGTGGATGTGCTCTACCACACGGCGGTGGGCGACAATCCGGGCCGCCTGCGCCAGGTGACGGACATCGCCCGAAAGCGCTGCAATTTGCTCGTTTTCATCGGCGGCCTGGGGCCCACTTATGACGACCTGACGAAAGAAACCGTCTGCGCCGCCTTTGGCCTAAAGCTGAAATTTCACGAGGAGGTCATGGCGGAAATTTCCAATTATTTCCAAAATGTATTCCGCCGGGAGATGCCGGACTGCAACCGCCGGCAGGCGCTTTTGCCGGAGGGCTGTACGGTGTTTCATAACTCCGTGGGCACCGCGCCGGGCTGCGTTTTTACCGCGGAGGGCGTGACGGTGGCAATGCTCCCGGGGGTCCCCCACGAGTGCCGCTATCTCACGGACCATGCGTTGCTACCCTACTTAAAATCCAAACAAGAGGGCGTAATTTTTTCCCACACCCTCCATAGCTTCGGCCTCACAGAGCCGAAGATACAGGAGCTTTTGGGCGACCTGATGGACAAGGCCGAAAATCCCAGTTTGGCCCCGTACGCCAAGGGCGCGGAGGTACAGCTGCGGGTGACGGCCAAGGCGGAAACGGCGGAAAAATGCGAGGCCCTCATGGCCCCGCTGCTGGAGAAAGTGCGGCGGCGGTTAGGCGAAAATTATTACGGCATTGACCTGGGAAGCCCCGAGGAGCACGCCGTAAAAGCGCTGAAAGCCCGGGGCCTGACGGTCTCCGCCGCCGAGAGCTGCACAGGCGGTCTCATCGCCAAGCGCATCACGGATGTGCCGGGGGCGTCGGCGGTCTTTCCCGGGGGCGTGGTGTCCTACACCAACGGGGTCAAGCACAAAATTTTGGGTGTCCCCGGTGAAATTTTGGAGAAATTCGGTGCCGTTTCGGAGACCGTGGCGGTACACATGGCGGAGAACATTCGGTGCATTTCGGGGAGCGATCTGGCCCTGTCGGTGACGGGCCTGGCGGGACCCGACGGAGACGACCGGGGAAACCCCGTGGGGACGGTCTACATCGGTCTGGCCGCCCCCGAGGGGACGGAGGTCACGCACCTGACCCTTCGCGGCAGCCGCGAGAGCATCCGGCAGCAGTCGGCGGACTACGCCTTCGCCCTGCTGAACCGATATTTATACAATGCTGAACAAAAAGCCAAAGGAGAGAAGAAACATGGCAAAGAATAACGCGCCCAAGGATGCCTACACCCGGCAGCAGGAGGCCATCCGCAAGGCCAAGGGCAACCCCAACAAAAACATACACCGCAAGAAAAACAACTCCAACTACGGCGGCGGGGATTATCGGAAAGAAAAGGCCGCTCTGAAAAACGAGCAGCCGGAAAAGGCCAAGCTGCCCCTGTGGCTGAAGATCACCCTGGGCGTACTGTTCGGCGGGCTGATGGTGGCGCTGATCCTGCGCATGACGGTGTATAAGGACAGCCTGTTTATGAACTACCTGACCTCGCTCCTGCTGGGCGTGGCCTGCGCGGCGCTGTTTTACACCCGGCGGTTCCGCGCCAGCAAGAAGGACGGGAAGCTCTATAATATAGTGTCCGTGATTTTGGCCATCATGGCGGTGATCTATGGCATTATGGGCCTGGTGGGGCTGATAAGCTATTTCGGAATTGTGTAATTTTCCTGTTGACAAAAGCGGCTTTTGTGGTAAAATGACAAGCAATACAGCATAAATGCGAGGATGGGGACCAGTAACCCCAGGCCATCGGTGCCAAGAGATCCGCCGGTTTGGTGCGAGGCGGAGACCGGGTCTGCGGCGAATATCACCCCGGAGCTTCCGGCTGAACGGGAAATTTTTTCAGTAAGCACGGACGGCGGAGGGCCGTTATCAACCCTCGCCCACGGATGGTGGGACGGAGTGGCCGCCACGGCGGCAACAAGAGTGGTACCGCAGAGGTTTTTCATCGCCTTTGTCTCTTATGTAAGAGGCAAAGGTGATTTTTCTTTTTGAGGAGTGCGGTGTGCGGCGGGACACATGGGTCCCGCCCTACGGAACGGTTTGTAGGGGTGGACGACCCTGTCCGCCCGGGCCCGGTATCGCAACACTTTGTAGGGCAGGGCCCGCGTGCCCTGCCGGGGAATGCGGCGGTTGACGGCGGCGGGGTGAGGGCACCCCGCCCTACGGAAGCATTACAAGAAGTGCGGTACGGCGGGTCGTCGAGGACGCCGACCCCTACGGACGAATTCAAGGAGTGCGGTGCGGCGACCCCTCAGTCAGCCTGGCGGCTGACAGCTCCCCTTGCGCAGGGGAGCCAAGGAGAACGGATTGCCACAGCCAGTGTGCGCACTGGCTTCGCAATGACAGTTTTGGGGACTGGTTTCTTTAATTTGTTTTCAATTTTGTTTTCTAAATACACATATATGGAGGTACATCATGGAGTACAAAAGCACACTGAACATGACCAAGAGCGGCTTTCCTATGCGGGCGGGGCTGCCCAAGCGGGAGCCGGAGATGCTCAAGCACTGGGAAGAGCTGGACCTGTACAACGAGCTGCTGAAAAAGAACGAGGGCAAGCCCCTGTTTAACCTGCACGACGGCCCTCCCTTCTCCAACGGCGCGCTGCACATGGGCCACGCCCTGAACAAGTCCCTGAAGGACTTCATCACCCGTATGTACGCCATGCGGGGCTACTACACTCCCTACATCCCCGGCTGGGACAACCACGGTATGCCCATCGAGAGCGCCATCATCAAGCAGAACAAGCTCAACCACAAGGCCATGAGCGTGGCGGACTTCCGCACCGCCTGCCATGAGTTTGCCGACCACTACATCGATGTGCAGCGGGCGGGCTTCAAGCGCATGGGCGTTGTGGGCGACTGGGAGCATCCCTACAAGACCATGGATCCCGGCTTCGAGGCCCAGGAGGTCCGGGTGTTTGGAAAGATGTATCGCAACGGCCACATCTACAAGGGTCTCAAGCCCGTATACTGGTGCGCCCACGACGAGACCGCCCTGGCTGAGGCCGAGATCGAGTACAAGGACGATCCCTGCACCACGGTCTATGTGAAGTTCCCCATGAACGACGACCTGGGCAAGCTGGGCCATCTGGACAAGAGCAAGCTCTTCTTCGTCATTTGGACTACCACCATCTGGACCCTGCCCGGCAACCTTGCCATCGCCCTGCATCCCGACGAGAGCTACGCCGTGGTCAAGGCCCCCAACGGGGAAATGTACATCATGGCCGAGGCCCTGGTGGAGAAGGTCATGAAGATCGGCGGCTTCGACAGCTATGAGATCGTGGAGACCCATGTGGGCTCTTTCTATGAAAATATGCTGGCCAGCCACCCCTTCCTGCCCAAGACCAGCCGCCTGGTGCTGGCGGACTATGTGACCATGGATTCCGGTACGGGCTGCGTGCACACCGCCCCCGGCTTCGGCGCGGACGACTACGAGACCTGCAAGCGCTACGGCATGGACATGGTGGTGCCTGTGGACGACCAGGGCCGCCACACCGACTACGCGGGCAAGTACGCCGGGATGGGCACCGACGAGAGCAACCCCGTCATCCTGGAGGACATGAAGAAGGACGGCTCCCTCTTTGCCAGCGAGGAGATCGTACACAGCTACCCCCACTGCTGGCGCTGCAAGAACCCCATCATCTTCCGGGCCACCCCCCAGTGGTTCTGCTCGGTGGATTCCTTTAAGGACGAGGCCATCGCCGCCTGCGAGGATGTGCGGTGGGTGCCCGGCTGGGGCAAGGACCGTATGCGCTCCATGATCCTGGAGCGCACCGACTGGTGCATCAGCCGCCAGCGCCGGTGGGGCCTGCCCATCCCCGTGTTCTACTGCAAGGACTGCGGGAAGCCCATCTGCACCGAGGAAAGCATCGAGGCCGTGGCGTCCCTCTTTGAAAAGAAGGGCTCCAACGCCTGGTTTGACATGGAGGCCGAGGACATTCTGCCCAACGGCTTCACCTGCCCCCACTGCGGCAAGAGCGCGGGCTTTGAGAAGGAGACGGACACCCTGGACGGCTGGTTCGACTCCGGCTCCACCCACTTCGCCGCCATGGAGCGGGACCAGGGCTTCTGGCCCTCCACCATGTACATCGAGGGTCTGGATCAGTATCGCGGATGGTTCCAGTCTTCCCTGCTGGTGGCCGTGGGCGCCCTGGGCCGGGGCGCACCGTTTAAGGAGTGCGTGACCCACGGCTGGACCGTGGACGGCGAGGGCAAGGCCATGCACAAGTCTCTCGGGAACGGCATGGATCCGGCGGAAATTTTCGACAAGTACGGCGCGGACCTGCTGCGCCTGTGGGCGGGCTCCTCCGACTACCATGTGGATGTGCGCTGCTCCGACGAAATTTTCAAGCAGCTCTCCCAGAACTATCTGAAGTTCCGCAACACCTGCAAGTTCTGCCTGGATAACCTGGTGAATTTCGACCCCAACGACCTGGTGAAGCCCGCGGATATGCTGCCCCTGGACAAGTGGGCCGTGACCCGGCTCAACGACCTCATCGGCAAGGTCTTCGGCTGGTATGACAACTACGAGTTCCACTCTGTGTCCCACGCCATCAACGACTTCTGCGTGGTGGACCTGAGCTCCTTCTACTTCGACATCATCAAGGACCGGCTGTACTGCGACGAGGCGGAGGGCCTGGAGCGCCGCAGCGCGCAGACCGCGCTGTATCTCATCCTGGACGCCATGACCCGGATGTTCGCGCCCATCCTGGCCTTCACCTGCGACGAGGTGTGGCTGGCTATGCCCCACCGGGCCGAGGACGACGCGCGGAATGTCCTCTTTAACGAGATGGTGCAGCCCTACACCGAGTACGCCCTCTCCGGCGAGGAGATGGCTAAGTGGGGCCGCATCGCCGCCCTGCGCAGCGCTGTGAACGGCGCGCTGGAGCAGGCCCGGGCGGACAAGGTCATCGGCAAGAGCCTGGAGGCCGCCGTGGACCTGACCGTGCCGCAGGAGGACGCTTTCCTGGCGGAGATGGACGAGGAGGAAGTGGCAGACCTGTTCATCGTGTCCCAGGTGAAGCTGACCGTGGGCGACGGGGTGAAGGTGGCCGTGGAGGCCGCCCAGGGCGCCAAGTGCGGACGCTGCTGGAAGGTGCTGCACAGCGTGAAGGCCGTGGGCGAACACGAGGCCCTGTGCCCCCGCTGCGCCGCCGTGATGGCAAAGCTGCCGAAAGTAGAATAAAACACTTGCATTTCCCGCAAAAGTGTGTATAATAATGGGGTGGAACGAGTTTCGTTCCACCCCATTACCCTATATGAGGGCCCGTAGCTCAGCTGGGAGAGCAAGGCCCATATATTGCAACCATACAATTTTATATTTGGGCCTGTAGCTCAGCTGGGAGAGCGTTCGGTTCGCATCCGAGAGGTCGAGGGTTCGAATCCCTTCAGGTCCACCATGAAAAGCTGTGAAATTTCATATTTCACAGCTTTTTTGCAACTTTTTTTAGGATTTAGCGCGGATGCGAACCGAGCGTTTCCGACTTGTTTTGGAAATTATTGGAAATATTGGCCCCGAGTGGTTCGCATCTAAAAACAGAATATGGAAAGTGAAAGCGTCAGCTTGTTGCACAGCATCACTGACAAAAACGGTTAAAAGAGGCTGGTATCAAAATATGATACCGGCCTCTTTTCAGTTTATAAAAACAGGAGGATCGTCACATGAAAGACCGTAACACAGAACAGCAGCTCCGTTACCTTGGCGAGGTCTGCGCTTGTCTGCATCGGGCCGGGTTTGAAACAACGCAGATAGAGGGCTCCCAGATCCCCGTCGAATGGAATGACGCACCTCTCTGCCGTATCAACGGAAAGGAGAGCGTGTTCTATCGGCGGGAAGATGTGAATACGCTCCAGGCTGGGGATGCACTTCTTTGCATCGAGGGTATCGCTGCCCGAACGCTGGAGTATATGACCATTATGGAAACGGCTCCGCAGCTTAAGGCCAGCGGGCTGGAGGGCGATTACCGCATACTATCGGATTTCAACGGCACTGTGCTGGCCGGAGTTCAGAGCGAACACGGAGTCCACTTTGTCACATGGGATTGGGACTATGGACACACAGGCGTATGCCATGGCCACTATTTCATGGAGAACTATGCGGGAGCCAAGCAGGACTTCGCCATCCGCTCGGGGCTTATCCAAAAGGCACAGCTCTTTAACCCGGAGCAGTTGACGGAGATCTATCGTTGCTGTGCGGACTCTGTGGACGGCGACTTTTTTGAGCTCACAGAGGAACAAGAAAAGGTAATTCGGAGCGCACAGCAGCAGATCGAGGAGTGTGTGCCGGATCTGGACGAGCGGATCCGGCAGCAGGAAGATATGGCGGAACAAGCTGTGCAGGAACAGACAATGTAATACGATTCGACTATGGCCGGGGCTCTTGCAGAAAGACCCCGGCCTATTCTTATTTAGGAGGAAGTGAAATGCCACGAGTAAATCGCAAAAGCTCACTGGGGCATTGGTACGCACCGGTCTATGCCCCGGAATATCCTCGCGATCCGCCGAAGCCCCACGGCTGCACGCGCTTTGTGCGATGCAAAGGCTGTCCCTATCCGGGGCACGGGTTTGTCTGCTGGCAGGGGGAAGATACCTGCCTGCGGACACGGATGAACGAAATCAACGGATTGGAGGCAAATGAAGATGATGATTCAAGCGGTACTGAGTAACCCGCACCACCCGGAATACGGCGTGGCTACGATCCCGTTTCCTATCCCCCATGACCAGTACGCACACTGCATGGAGCTGCTGGAGGCATTGGAAATTGGCGATTCGGTCAAGGCTGACTGCAAGGTGGAGAAATTGGGCAGCTTTTTCTCTGTGCTCAAATGCGTGGAGATGCACACGGTCAATGTGGAAGAGCTGAACTATTTGGCCAAACGGCTGGAGAGCTTTGACACCGGTGAAGCGGCGCAGTTCCAGGCTATGGCGCATAAGCTGGGGCTTTCCACATGCAAGGACTTCATCAATTTGACCTTCTGCTGCCAGCGCTCTAC
>CAVHCH010000122.1:0-14057 GCA_963634265.1 Bacteroidaceae bacterium
ACTGGCAGCGCCAGCCGCGGTTGGTGTGCCACTGACCGTTATCATCGCACCACACGACGCGGAAGGTGAACATACGCTCGGGCTCGACCATACGGCCCAGCAGATCGACCTTCTCATACTCGGGGTGCTTCTCAATGACGGGCTCCAGAGAGGACAGAACTTCCTCAACAGTCTGCACGAACTCAGGCTCGTTGCCGTGCTTGGTCTTTACGCTCTCGAGCACGCTTGCCAGATAAGCATTCATAAAAATTGCCTCCTCAAATATGTTCCGATTCGGAATGTTTATATGACGGGCTCTCATGTCCCGTTCATAATGATGATAACACCAATCCCGGCTTTGCACAAGGCCTTGCGGCGGAAAAAGTATTTGAACATCTGTAAAAAAATAATCAACTTTTTTGTGCAAAGTGCAAATTATTTTTTAGGCTGCTATGAAACATTTTGAAGTGCCGATTCAGTGGCGATTTTATATTGACTTTTTTAGATTTTATAATATAATATGTAGGGAGGAATTTTTAACCTCCTGCACACGCGACCAAAATATTCGCCTCATACAACGGTGCGCTCCCATGGCCGGTCCCCGCGAGGGGGAGGGCTTTTGTTTTGTAGGGCGCGTTTGGGGCAAAAGGAGTTATTTGTATGCATACATATTCGCTGACAGTGGCCGGTTTGCAGCGGGAGCTGCCTATCTGCAAGGTGACGGACGATCTGCACATCGGTGCCTTCATCTGCTTTGGCGACGCGGAGCTGACCGTGGCCTGTGCCAAGGCTATGCTGGAGCTGCTGGAGCCCGGCAGCTACGACTACCTCTTCACAGCCGAGGCCAAGAGCATCCCCCTCATCCACGAAATGGCCCGCCAGTCCGGCGCCACCAAGTACTTCATCGCCCGCAAAGGTGAGAAGGTCTATATGCCGAACCCCATCCATGTGGAGGATAAGTCTATCACCACCGCCGGCACCCAGCGTCTCTACCTGGGCAGCGACGACGCCGCCCTCATTCGCGGCAAGCGCATCGTGCTCATGGACGATGTGATCTCCACCGGCGGCTCCCTGCTGGCCATGGAGCACCTGGTAGAGCTGGCAGGCGGCACCGTGGTAGACCGCATCGCCGCTCTAGCCGAGGGCGCAGCGGCCCAGCGTAAGGACATCAAGTTCCTGGCCCCCCTGCCGGTGTTCAACGCCGACGGAACCATTAAGTAAAAATATTTTGAGATGGTCGCCTAAAAAGCGGCCATCTTTTTTTCATTTTTTTATAGACATTTGGAATAAGCTGTGATAATATGAGAAATTAATAAAACAGATAGCAAAAAGGTGCTTTGGACCTGTGAATGTGAAAGGAGATCTACATAATGTCTGTGAAGGAAAGCTATGCAGGGAAGATCAACCGCAAGCTGAACAAGAAGCTCCATGTCATTGATGTGGCCGCCGGGCGCGTACCCGCCGACCTGGTGCTGAAAAACGCCACCTATGTCAATGTTTTCTCCAATGAGCTGTGCAGCGGCGATATTGCCGTGGCCGAGGGGCTCATTGTGGGCATGGGCGAGTACCACGGCAAGGTGGAGCTGGATGTCACCGGCAAGATCGTGCTGCCGGGCTTCCTGGATGCCCACATCCACCTGGAGAGCTCCCTGGTGAGCCCCACGGAGTTCGCCAAGGCGGTGCTGCCCCACGGCACCACCACTGTCATCACCGACCCCCACGAGATTTCTAATGTCATGGGCACCGACGGCATCGAGTATATGCTCCAGGCCACGGAGGACCTGCCCGTGGATGTGCGCTTCATGCTCCCCTCCTGCGTGCCCGCCACGCCCCTGGACGAGTCCGGCGCCATTCTGGACTACCGGGCCATCGACTCCTTCTATGACCATCCCCGTGTCCAGGGCCTGGCAGAGATGATGAACTTTGTGGGCACCATCAACGGCGACCCCCAGGTGGTGGAGAAGATCGTGGCCTCCCAGGCCCACCACAAGAAGATCGACGGCCACGCCCCCGGCCTCAGCGGCAACGACCTCAACGCCTATATTGCCGCCGGTGTGTACTCCGACCACGAGTGCTCCGACCTGAACGATGCCCTGGCCAAGCTGGAACGGGGCCAGTTCATTATGATCCGCGAGGGCACCGCCGCCCGGAACCTGGAGGCTCTGGTGCCGCTGCTGTGCAGCAAATATGTGGACCGCTGTATGTTCTGCACCGACGACAAGCACCCCAACGACCTGCTGGAAAAGGGCCACATCGACTACATCGTGAAGAAGGCCATTTCCCTGGGCGTGGATCCCATCATCGCCGTAAAGGCCGCCTGCCACACCGCCGCCCGGTACTTCCTGCTGAATAACCGCGGCGCCATTGCTCCCGGCTACCTGGGCGACTTCGTTATCATCGACAACTTCAATGATTTCAATATTGAAATGGTCTTTAAGCGGGGCGAGCTGATGTACGACGGCCAGCTGCGGGACTTCCCCACCCCGGAGATCGACCCCTACCTGGTCAACCGCGCCCACGACACCTTCCACCTGAGCAAGCTGACGGCGGAGGACTTCAAGGATGGCCGTCCCCACGCCATCATCGGCCTGGTGCCCGGGGAGATCATCTCCGAGGACGCGGGCTACATCGACCACATTGATGTGGAATACGACATTTTGAAGGTGGCCGTTATCGAGCGGCACAAGAACACCCACCACATCGGCCTGGGCTATATCAAAGGCTACGGCCTAAAGTCCGGCGCTGTGGCCACCAGTATCTCCCACGACTCCCACAACATCATTGTGGTGGGCACCAATGAGGAGGAGATGGCCGCCGCCGCCAACCGCATCGTGGAGAACCACGGCGGCATCACGGTGATGGAAAACGGCAAGGTCCTGGGCGAGGTGACCCTGGCCATCGCGGGCATCATGAGCGACGACCCGCTGGTGATGGTGAACAGCGCTCTGGAAAGTGCCAAGGACGAGGCCTTCCGCCTGGGCGTGTCCCGGGATATTGACCCGTTCATGACCCTGAGCTTCATGGCTCTGCCGGTCATCCCCACCCTGCGCATCACCACCCGGGGTGTGTTCGATGTGAACACCCAGCGGTATATCTGATTTCATGCAAAAAGAGACAGCAGGCCCTTACCGTCTGCTGTCTCTTACTTTAATTATAGATGGTCAAAAAGCCTCGCAGAGTTTGCCGCGCAGCAGGCGGCAAAAAATTCAAATCATTTTCTCTCGCGACATGTGCGTGAGAGAAAATACTTCTCAGTCTGCAAGTGTGGAATTTTTGCGCTCCGCGCAAAAATTATGCGCGCAGCAGGCTGCAAGCCTTTTGGCAGAAAAATCCAAGAGATTTTTCGCCAGTTAAAAAAAGCCCGCCGACAATTTCTGTCGGCGGGTTTTGGATCGCTGCTTACAGCTTCTCTCTGACCTTGGCGGCCTTGCCGACGCGGTCACGCAGGTAGTACAGCTTGGCGCGGCGGACAAAACCGCTGCGCACGGTCTCGATCTTCTCGATGGAGGGGGAGTGAACGGGGAAAACCTTCTCCACGCCCACGCCGTAGGACAGGCGGCGGACGGTGATGGTTTCCTCGATGCCGCCGTGCTTCTTAGCGATGACGGTGCCCTCGAAGACCTGGATGCGCTCGCGGGAGCCTTCCTTGACCTTGACATGTACCTTGACGGTATCGCCAACATTGACCTGGGGCTTTTCAGCCTGCAGCTGCTTCTCGTTGAGAGCCTTGATGAGATCCATGGATATTTCCTCCTAATAATATAGGTGTTCATGCCGCCATTTTGCGGCGCTCACTCACTTTCGGAGCGCCAGCGACAGAGGACCGCCCTTTTTACGCCAGTATAGAATACCACACTTGCGCCCGGAGCGCAAGTATTTTTTTCGTTTTCAGCGGAAAATTTTCCCCTCCGCGTCCAGCAGCTCCAGCCGCCGCACCCGGGTAAAGTCCGGTGTCAGCTCCGGGGCGTACCGTTCCACTGCCTTTTCCAACAGTTGGGGGTTCAGCCCCGGGTTCTGCGCCTGTACCAGGACCGTGCCCACCAGGGCGCTCTCCCCTGCCCGCCAGTCCGTCCGCAGGATCATAGGCGCGATGTCCACATCCGCCAGGTCCTTGCGTTTGGTGCGCTTTTGGATGATAAGCTCCTCCCTGCCAAACAGTTCTTGCAGCTTTTGGGCGGCGTTTTCCGGCACACCATTATCATATTCAAAGGTGACCTCCGCCTGCAAAGCCGCCAGTTCCCGCACCGGGCGCTTGGCCTCGTAGCAGTCCAGCACGCGCAGGCCCTCGGGCATTCCCTCGTTGAGTTTTTGGGCGATGCCCGAGCCGTCCGTGTCCTGGGTCACCTCAAAATCCAGCAGCTCGCACCGGCTGCTCTGGCCCACGGGCAGGGGCAGGACGATGGAGATGATGGGGTGGGGATGGTAGCCGTTGCTGTGCTTGATCTCCAGCTCCGTCCGGGGAAAGGCCCGCTGCACCGTGCGCAGCAGGTCCAGGTGGGAGATGTAGGCCGCAGGGCCCTCCTTAATAAACAGCAAACGCAATTTAGACATGGCAAGTCCCTCCTACCATGTGATTGGCGCCGCAGGCATTGCAACGGGTGCGGCAGTCCGGGGTGGTAACGCCCGCCTTGGCCTGCTGCAGCTCCCGCCAGAGATATTCCTCCGTAACGCCGCTGGAAATGACGCTCCAGGGCATGACCTCGTCCTTTTCCCGCTGACGGTTTGCATAAAAATGGGGGTCCAGGCCACACTCATCAAAGGCCGCCAACCAGCGTTCCAGGGAAAAATACTCCTCCCAGGCGTCAAGCTTTGCACCTTTACGCCACGCAGATTCCAAGACTTTGCACATTCTTCGGTCGCCCCGGGCCAGCACCGCCTCCAGGAAACTGGTGTCGGAGTCGTGCCAGTTGTAGGTAACGGTCTTGGTGGTGATTGCCTCCCGCAGAAGCTTCACCCGGCGCTCGTATTCCTCTTTAGAAATTTGCGGTTCCCACTGAAAAGCCGTGTGGGGCTTGGGCACGAACCAGGAGGTGGACACGGTGATGCGCACGCCCCGCTGCTTATTGGAGGCACTCTCCCGCCAGGCGTGCATGACCCGGGCGGCCAGGTCGGCAATGCCCAAAACATCCTCGTCGGTCTCCGTGGGCAGGCCCAGCATGAAGTAGAGCTTCACGGCGTTGTAGCCCCCGGCAAAGGCCGTGCAGCAGGAGGCCAGCAGCTCCTCCTGGGTCACATTTTTGTTGATGACATCCCGCAGGCGCTGGGTGCCCGCCTCCGGGGCAAAGGTCAGGCCGGACTTGCGGCCCTTGGCCAGCCGCTGCATAAGGCTCATGGAAAAGTTATCCGCCCGCAGGCTGGGAAGGGACAGATTCACATGGCGGGCCTGGCAAAATTCCTCCAGGTCGTCGCACAGCTCCGTCAGCTGGGGATAGTCGCTGGTGCTGAGGGAGGATAGGGTCACCTCCTGGTAGCCGGAGTCGTTGCAGGCCTCCACACCGTAGCGCACGCACAGGTCCTTGCTGCGATTGCGCACGGGGCGGTACACATACCCTGCCTGGCAGAACCGGCAGCCCCGGATGCAGCCCCGAAACAGCTCCAGGGTCACCCGGTCCTGGACGATCTCCGTGGAGGGAACGATGGTCTTGGCCGGGTAATAGGACTTGTCCATGTCCTCCACAATGCGCTTGCGCACCACCTTGGGCGCGCCGTCCCGGGGAATGATCTCCTTAACCGTGCCGTCGGGGTTATATTCCACATCGTAAAAACTGGGCACATACAGCCCCGGCACCTGGGCAGCTCTGTGAAGGAACTCTCCTTTACTCCATCCCTCTTTTCTGGCTTTTCGGTGCAGTTCAATGAGCTCCACCGTCACATCCTCTCCCTCGCCCAGGCTGACGATGTCGATAAAGTCGGCGATGGGCTCCGGGTTATACATGGCGGTGCCTCCGGCGATGACCAGCGGGGTCAGACCCGTGCGGTCCGCGCTGTGCAGGGGGATGCCCGCCAGGTCCAGCATATTTAATATAGAGGTGAACGCCATCTCATAGCCCACGGAAAAGGCCACGATGTCAAAGTCCGCGATGGGCTCGCCGCTCTCCAGGGCAAACAGAGGGATCTGCGCTTTGCGCATCTCCTCCTCCATATCACCCCAAGGGGCAAAGACCCGCTGGCACCACACGCCGTCCATGTTGTTCATCACGCCGTATAAGATCCGCATACCCAGGTTGGACATGCCGATCTCGTAGGTGTCCGGGAAGCAGAAGGCAATGCGCGTATCCACCTGCGCCGGGTCTTTTTTCACCGCATTGTATTCGCCGCCGGTGTACCGGGCCGGTTTCTGCACCCGGGGCAAAATGCGCTCTAATTTCTTATCCAATGTTCAATAATCTCCCATTTTATATATGTATTTATATTTTACCCCTTATCACCCCGATTGGCAAGCATAAATTCCCGGGCCGTGCAGCAGACCACCCCGGCCACGCCCACCAGCAGAAATCCCGACCGATGCCGCAGCCACAGAACCGCGCCCAGAGCCGCCAGGGCCAGGAGCACCGTTAGCGTCACCGCCCGGCACACCTTGTCCGCCAAAAAGGGGTCTGTGAGGCAGGCGATCCCCATCCACAGCAGTCGACCGCCGTCCAAGGCCGAGAGGGGCAATAGATTGAACGCGCCCAATAGGAGCTGTGCCCCGGCGAATAAATAAAGCTCCTCGCACTGTGCCCCGGCCAGGCTCAAAAGCCAGGACAGGGTGGCGTTTACCAGCGGGCCCGCCAGCACGCACAGGGCCTCCCGGCCATAGGAGAGACGGCCCCGGTCCCGAATGCGCATTTGTGCGCCGAATGCCGAGACGGACAGGCTCTCCAGCCGCCCGCCGCACAGCCGCAGGGCCGCGTAATGCCCCAGCTCGTGGCACAGGGCCGCCAGCAGCACCGCCGCCAGGCACAGGGGCGACGCCACCACCACGAACACCGCCAAAAGCAGCAGCACCGTGGGCGACACGCGGACCCTCACTCCCCTACCCCGCCACATAATAAATGGGGTTGATATACTCCTGGCCGCTGTGCAGCTCAAAGTGCAGGTGCGGCCCGGTGGCGGCCCCGGTCTGTCCCACCTCCGCCAGCAGGTCGCCCCGGTGGATGGTCTGCCCGGCAGAGGCCGTGACGCACCGGCAATGGGCGTAGAGCGTGCTGAATCCACCGGGGTGGTCCACGGTCACATAGTTTCCCAGGCCGCTGCTCTGCCCCACCACGCCCACGGTGCCCTCGGCAAAGGCGTGGATGGCTGTACCCTCAGCGGCGTCCAGATCCACGCCGTAGTGGAAGAGATCATTTTCCGAAATAGGATGAATGCGGTAGCCAAAGCCGGAGGTCAGCGCGGCCCCTTGCAGGGGCGAGGTGTAGGCAAAGCCCAGCACCCGCTGCCTTAGCTCCACATTCTCTGGCAAATTTTCCGGGCCGTAGATGCCGGAGAATATCTGCGCCGCCGTCTGGGCGGGGGCGGCGGCCTCCTCCGGCTCCTTTTCGCCGAAAACCGCCACATAGGCATCCTCCAGGGTGTCCCGTATGCCGCCCTGACCGGAAAAGGCCTTGCCCACGGCGGAAAAGGCCGCCACAAAGTCCGTGTCCTCCCCCATGAGATGCAAAATTTTCTCCCGGTACTGGCCCATCACATCCGGCATCAGCAGCTTCACCGCCACCACCAGAACCAGCAAGATGCCGCTGACCGTCAGCCGCACCAGGCGCCGCCGTTCCCGGCGGGACATAGGCGCGTCGGGCTTTCGGGCGGGCTGGCGTTTGGGTCTTTGATAGTCTGTCACTTTCCTTGCCCCCTTTCAAAAAACTATATGCTCATCCGCCGCCGGATAGCCCAAATCTGTCAACAGTCAAAATGCCAAATGTTTTTCCCATAATTTTAGTGATTCATCCAAAAATGCCGAATCCCTCGGCAAAATGGTGGTTTTGTTCATTTCGTTTGTTTACTTTTGGGAAAAATTGTGCTTAAATAGTAAAGGTACGAGTATGCGGAGTTTTCTCCGCTTCTTGCAACTTAGGAAATGGAAAAGTAATTTAGGAGGAAAAATTTTATGGTACAGTTTGCATCCAGAATGGACCTGCTGAAGGGCTCCGAGATCCGCGAGCTGCTGAAGCTCACCGCCCAGCCCGACATCATTTCTTTCGCCGGCGGTATGCCCGCCCCCGAGCTGTTCCCCGTGGAGCAGATGATGGAGGCTTCCATGGCCGTTCTCAAGGAAAATGGCCGCGCCGCCCTGCAGTATTCCACCACCGAGGGCTTCCCCCGTCTGCGCGAGCAGATCGCCGAGCGTATGCTGGCCAAGAACAACATCCACACCGACGCTGACCACATCCTGGTCACCTCCGGCTCTCAGCAGGGTCTGGACTTCTCCGCCCGCGTGTTCCTGAATCCCGGCGATGTGGTGCTGCTGGAAAGCCCCTCCTACCTGGGCGCTGTGAACGCTTTCAAGGCCTGCGAGCCCAAGTTCATCGAGGTCCCCACCGACGACGGCGGCATGATCATGGAAGAGCTGGAGAAGATCCTGGCCACCACCGAGCGCGTGAAGATGATCTACGTCATCCCCGATTTCCAGAACCCCACGGGCCGTACCTGGGATCTGGATCGCCGCCATAAGTTCATGGACATCGTCAACAAGTACGAGATCCCCGTCATCGAGGATAACCCCTACGGCGAGCTGCGCTTCGAGGGCGAGTATATGCCCGCGCTGAAGAGCCTGGACACCAAGGGCCTGGTGGTCTATCTGGGCACGTTCTCCAAGATCCTGGCTCCCGGCTATCGTCTGGGCTGGGTCTGCGCCGAGGATGAGATCCTGGCCAAGTACAACTTCATGGAGCAGGCCGCTTCCCTGCAGGCTTCCACCATCGGCCAGATGGAGACCTCCAAGTGGATCGATATGTTCGACCTGGACGCCCACGTCAACACCATCCGCGAGTGCTATCGCAAGCGCCGCGCCGTGATGCTGGAGACGCTGGCCACCGAGCTGCCTGAGCCCTGCACCTTCACCCGTCCCGAGGGCGGCCTGTTCGCCTGGGTGGTCCTGCCTGAGTACATGGACGCCAAGGAGCTGCAGATGAAGTGCCTGGCCAAGAAGGTCGCCTTCGTTCCCGGCGGTTCCTTCTTCCCCAACGGCGGCCACGAGAACACCCTGCGTCTGAACTACTCCTGCATGCCCGAGGAGAAGATCATTCAGGGCATCACCGCTCTGTGCCAGACCATCCGCGAGAATCTGCGCTAATCCTCTATAAAATAGTACATAAGGCACCGGCTTGGTTTTCCCAGGCCGGTGCCTTTTTGACGCGAAAAACGGAGGCCCGAAATGGACCTCCGCTTTTGCATGAAATCAGATCTTACCCAGGGCCTTCAAGACCTTCTCCGGGGTCATGGGCCAGCTACGCAGCCACACGCCGCAGGCATCGTGGATGGCGATGCCGATGGCGGGCGCCGCACCGTTGCAGGCGATCTCGGAAATGGACTTGGCGCCGTAGGGGCCGAACTTATCGTCCACATCAATGAGAACGGACTTGAAATCGTCCGGGGCCTCGTCGATCATGGGTGCGCCATAGTCGGTGAGGTTGGCGTTGATGCACTTGCCGTTCTCGTCCAGCTTCATGTCCTCGTACAGGGAGTGACCGATGGACTTCATCACCGCGCCATACATCTGACACAGGGCGATCTCGGGGTTAATGGGCGTACCGGCATCCTGGAGGGCATAGAACTTCTGCACCTTAATTTCGCCGGTCTTCACATTCACTGCCACCTGGGCAAAGTGTGCGCCGTAGGGCACGGAGGATGCCGTGGTGATAAAGCTGCCGTGGGCAATGGGCTGGCCCCGGCCGCCGCCGCTGGTGGCCGTATGCACCAGCTCATAGTAAGAGAGGGTGGCGCCGGTGGCCTTGGAGTACACCTCGCCGGGAGCCCGGACATCCAGGTCCTCCACCTTCTCCTCCATTTGCAGAGCGGCTTCCTTCAAAATCAGCTCCTTCAGCTTTGTGGTGGCAACCAAAGAGGCGTTGCCGCTGAAGAAGGTGCCAGAGGAGGCGTAGGCGCCGGTATCGAAGGCGCAGGAGTCGGTGTCGCCGGAGACCACAGTGATGCGGTCCATAGGCAGCTTCAGCACCTCCGCCACGATCTTGGCGGAGATGGTGTCCAGGCCCGTGCCCAGGTCGGCGCCGCCGCTGTTGAGAATGACGGTGCCGTCGGTCTCCAGCTTGGCAATGGCCTCGGCGTGGTCCAGGCCCGGTAGGCCCGAGCCCTGCATGATCATGGCAAAGCCCTTGCCGATCTTCCAGTCGGGGTCGTCGGACACTTCCTTCTTGCCCCAGTCGATCATGTCGCAGCCCTGCTGGATGGCCTCGTCCAGGCCGCAGGAGCCCACGGGCACCACAGCGCCCTCGCGGCCCTCGCCCAGACCCTTGAGGATCTCCAGCATATAGCCCTCTTCCACATGGTTCTTCTCCACCATGGTGCGGTAGTCGATGCCCAGCTTGTCAGCCAGCTCCGCCATAGCCATCATGATACCATAGGTGCCCTTGGGCGTGCCGTAGCCCTGGTAGGCCCCAGCGGGCGGCGTATTGGTGTAGTACACCTTCAAGTCGTAGGCCATGTTGTCCACCTTGAACAGGGGCATGGTCTTGGAGCAGCTATTCATAGGCACCGTCAGGCAGTGGTTGCCGTAGGGGCCGGTGTTGGCGCAGACCTCCATGAACAGGGCGGTGATGGTGCCGTCCTTCTTGCCGCCCATCTTCACATGGACGCGCATGGGGTGGCGGGTGGAGTTGGCGTAGAACTCCTCGGCCCGGGTATTGCGGTAATACACGGGCTTCTTGGTGATCCAGGCGGCGTAGCCGGTGAGCTCCTCCACCAGAATATCCTGCTTGGAGCCGTAGCCGCCGCCCACGCGCTCCTTGATCACATGAATTTTATTCTCGGGAATGCCGCAGACCCAGCTAACGATGCGGCGCACATGGTAGGGCACCTGGGTGGCGCAGTTAAGGACCAGGCGGCCACTCTCCACATGGGCGTAGCACACATGGGGCTCCAGGGGGGTATGCTGAATTTGGCTGGTCTGGTAGGTCTGCTCCACGATGGCATCCGCCTCGGCAAAGCCCTTTTCCATGTCGCCGATGCCGCCCTTGTTGGACGCGGCGATGTTCTTATGAATGTCGGCGTGCAGGGGGAACTGGTAGACCACCTTGCCCTCCCGGGGGTCGCCCTGGAGCTTGTTGTACTCCTCCAGGTCATCGGGGGCGCCGGCATTATACTGCACGGGGCCGTTGTGGACCAGGGGTGCGCCCGGGGCCATGGCCTCCTCCACGGTGAATACTGCCTCCGTGGGCTCGTACTCCACCTTAATGAGAGAGGCGGCCTTGTCGGCAATTTCCGGCGTCCGGGCCACGATGCCCGCCACACGGTCGCCCACATGGCGGACCTTCATGTTAAACAGGCGGCGGTCATGGGGGGACGGCTCGGGGGTGCCCTGTCCGGCCTGCATGTAGTACACATCCGGGCAGTTGAAAGCGGTGATGATGGCGGCCACGCCGTCCAGCTTCTCGGCCTCGCTGGTGTCGATGGACTTGATATAGGCGCTGGCAAAGGGGCTGCGCAGCACATGGAGGCACCAGGCGTTGGCCGGGACCTTATCCTCCACGAACACCGGCTCGCCGGAGACCAGGGCCGCGCCGTCGATCTTCCCGGCGGGCTTGCCGATGATGTCAAGCTGGGGACGGAAAGAAGGAGCGATCTCGGTCTTGAATTCACCCTCATCCCGCAGCTCGCAGGCCAGCTTCACAGCCAGGTAATAGTGCTCGTAGCCCGCGTCGCGGATGAAAATGCTGGTGAGCACATCCTTGATCTGCTGGCGGGTGGGGTTGGGGTGCTTTTCCAGCAGCCAGGTGAGGATCAAGGCCGCCGCAGGGGCGTTATAGGCGCTCTGGACGATGCCCGCGGCCACCATGGCCTTCTGCACATAGTTTAGCTCGCCCTTTACCAGCAGGGACTCTGCCGTCTTGATCTCGGCCCCCTCTGCCTGGTAGAGCAGAATAAAATTGGAATATTTCAGTTGGCCGTTAAAAATAATGGTGTCGGACCCGGCAAAGCCCTCGGCATCGTCGCTGTCGCGGACGGAGTAGCACCCGGTGTGGTACAGCACATCCCGCAGGCGCGCCGTAGGCTCGCCGCGCAGGACAATATTCTCACCGTTGAGTCTGCATTTCACTTCCATTTGCCTTACCTCCCCAGTGTAAATACGATCTTCGCCAGGTACTTCTTATAGTCGGCGCTGCCGGAAATATCGTCGGTGAATTCCATGGAATCCGCCAGGTCCGGCGTGGTGCCATAGGCGAAGTCGCTGCCGGAGACGCTGAGAGCGTAAATGCCCCCGGACACCGCCGCCGTCACAGCCGCGTGGCTGGAGGTGGTGTTGGTGAAGCGCTTGACCCAACCGGTGCGGTGGGCATCCAGCACCACATACTCGATAAGCCGCATGCACTTGCTCTGCAAATACTCACCGATGGGCTTCATCTCCTCGCCGTGGGGCGTGATGGACTTGAGCACCGCGTCCGCCGCCGTCAAGGCCGCGGCCAGGTAGCTGTCCTGGCGGCGCAGGCCGATATTGCCGCCCACAGTGGCGCTGTTGCGCTTGGTGAAGGAGGCACAGAAGTGCGCGGCTTCCTTGATAAATTCCGGCACCAAGTCGCTCTCGATGACCTGGTTAAAGGTGCAGCGGGCGCCGATATAGAGCTTGCCATCCTGTACGAAAATATCGTCCAGGCCCAGGCCGTTAATATCAATGAGATCCTTTCCCTGGGCGCTGCCGTTCAGACGCAGATCGTCGGTGCCGCCGGCCAGATACACGGCGGTGTCGGCGTTCTGCTTGCGCAGCGTCACGGCCTCCAACGGGGTTGTGGGATGATAGATCATGTTCATTCCTCCTGCTTATTCTACCCGGCCTTCCGGGTGACCGGCCACCAGGGCGTCGATGAAGTACTCCAGCATACGCCGGGTGGCGTTGCGGCGGTACTCCGGCATGGCGTGGGGCGCGATAACATCGTTGCACCAGGCATCCAGGAACGCGCCCTTCAGCGCGGGCAGCTCGGACACCTTGTGACCAATGAGCAATTCCTCCACTTCACGGCTGCGCTCCACCTTGGGACCGGCGGCACCGGAGGAGGCCCGGAAATCCACCACCACGCCGTCCTGGATGTTGGCGGCGGCGGAAAGGGTCAGCTTGGAGATGGCGTTAGACCGGCGCATACCGATCTTACGGAAGAAAATGTGGGTGAACTTCTGGGGCGGGATGACCACCTTGGTGATAAGCTCGTCGTCGTGAATGGCGGTGACTTTGGTCTTGATGATGAAGTCGTCCACCTTCATGCGGCGCTCACCGTCCACGCTCTGGAGCACCACCTCCGCGTCCAGCAGGATCAGCGGCTGGGGCATATCGCCCTTGGGAGAGGCGTTGCCGATGTTGCCGCCGATGGTGGCGCTGTTGCGCAGGGCGATGGCCCCCATGCGGGAGGCGGCGTCCTTCAGCAGCGGATGGGTCACAGGCGAAGTGTGGATCTCCCAAGAGGTAGACAGAGCGCCGATCTCCACGGTGCCGTCGTCCAACCGGCGGATGCCCTTCAGTTCCGGCAGGTTGGAAATAATGAGAATAGGCTTCTTAAAGCCCGGCACGATGCCCGCACCGCGGCTGTTGGCCACCATCAGGTCGGAGCCGCCGGCCAGGGGCTGGGCCCCGGTCTCCTTGCGAATTTGCAGGGCTTCGGCCAGGGTCTGGGGCATATAGCATTTTACTTCTTCCATAATGCAGCTCCTTTCTGGGCGGCCAGGTGGATGGACTCCACGATGAGGTCATAGCCGGTGCAGCGGCAGAGGTTGCCGCTGATGCCCAGGCGAATTTCGTCCTCCGTGGGGTCGGGGTTTTCGTTCAGCAGCACATAAGTGGCCATGACCATGCCCGGGATGCAGAAGCCGCACTGGACGGCACCGCCCTCGGCATAGGCCTCGATGATGCACTTGCCCTTTTCCGTGTCGCGGATGCCCTC
>CAVHCH010000123.1:0-14018 GCA_963634265.1 Bacteroidaceae bacterium
GACCCCTCAGTCACGGCGGAGCCGTGACAGCTCCCCTTGCGCAGGGGAGCCTTTGGGGACGGGGGTTACGGATTGCCACGGGCGCGGTGCGCCCTCGCAATGACAGGTTTTTTTGCAGGGGGGCGGCAGTCGACCCTTCCGGCGCTTCGCGCCACCTCCCCTTACGCAGGGGAGGCTTTTTTGGGGGGATGGAAAAAGAGGGCTCCGGGGGGAGCCCTCTTTTTTGGGGTTTTCCATGGGGATCATGGAATTTTATTGGGTTTTACTGGGCGCGGCGCTTTTTGCTGGCGAGGAGCGTTACTCCGGCCAGGGCGGTGAGGGCCATGAAGGTGACATACAGGGTCAGGTTCATGGTATCGCCGGTGGCGGGGGTGACGGGCTGGCCGCAGGTGTCGCACTTGCCGTCCTTATTGGCATCCGTATGGCCCGTGGCCTGGAGGAGACGGGTCTCGGTCTCGCCGCAGGCACAGGTACGGGTCTCCGCGCCAGTGGTGGTGCAGCCGGCGGGGGTGGTGACGGTCCAGGCACCGAACTGGTGGCTATGGTCCGTGCAGATCACATCCGCGCGGTTGCTGATACGGATACGGGGAGCCATGGGGGTGCCATCGGAGAGGACGAAGGTATTATCATAGGAGGCAAGGCCGGTGGCCTCGATGGCGCAGCCTACCTTCAGATCCTTCACTTCGCTCTCGGGGCAGATATAGCCGTCGATGAACACGCGGGCCACCTTACCCTGGACATCGCGGACCAGGATGGTCTGGACCTTGCCCTCGGCCATCTCAATGGCGGTGACGATACCCTTGAGCTTCACCAGGCTGCCGAGGACGGAGCCGTCGTTGACCTGGGTAGAGGTGACCTCCTTGGGCGTCACGGGGGTGCCCTCGCCGATCTTCTCGATCTTGGTCACGGCCAACTGGCGCTCGCCCTGGTAGGAGCTGGTGGTGCCGCTGACGCGGACCTTATCGCCGATCTTGAAGTCGCCTGCCACGGGGAAGCAGTTGATGCCCGCGGTCTCATCCTGGATATAGATGCAATCGAAGAAAGCGGTATTCTTATCGTAGCCGGAGGCGTTGGAGGTGACGATACCCTCGACGGTATACTTGATACCCTCCTCCTTCTGGGCCTGGACGGCAGAGATGGGGGTGATCTTCACGGGGTTGAGCATCTGCAGCAGGTTCTCCATGATGGTGTAGTTGGAGTACAGCAGATCAGCACCGGAATCAATGTCTTCCGGCTTGACCTGGAGCTGCCAGTCTGCCATCATGGTGCCGCCGGTCACAAGGATCATACCGTTGTTCCCGGTCTTTTCCGTGGCAAGCAGCAGGATATTACCATTATACTTGGGCGTGTTCGGGCCGCCGAGGCCGTCACTGTCGCCATCGATGGAGGAAGTGGTGGCATTGCCGTAAACCACCGGCGTTACCGTAGACGGAACTGCGCTGACAGGCGTACCGTTTTCATCCACAACATACACCGAGCAGCCGCCGTACTGGCTGAACACCTGAGAGTACTTGGTATCAAAGGGCGCTTCGTCGCTATAAACCAAGCCCTCTAAAAGCTCGGATTTGCCATAGCCAGCGGCATAGATGCCGTAATCACGGCCATCGTTATGGACCGTATCCGCTGTCTGATCGTCGCCCAAGCGCAGCTTGGAGCCCAGGGCCGCAAGGAGCAGGTTCTGCTGTGCGGCCATGTGCTGTTCCTTCGTCAGAGTAACACTACAGCCGCCGGCTGCGGTCTCATAGAAGTCGGAGTAGCCCATGACGAGCACAACGCCGCCCTTTTCATTATAGGCCTTGATGGCTGCAAGCTCATCCTCTGCGTAGCAGTCGATGCCGTTTCCGGTGGCCTTTTCACGACGGGACGGAGCCGTGAGGACGATCGCCTTGAACTTGGGGTTCTTGCAGGCGTTCATCAACTCGTCCTTGGTCATCAGTTCCACAAGGCGGACACTATACTTGTTGGCCAGCGTCTGGAAATTACCCATGGTATCGCTGTAATTTCCGTTGATATACTCATTGTGATGCGAGCCATCCAGGCCGATATAGACCAGGGAATCGGCATCCAGGACATCCAGGTCGATGGTCTTGGTGTAGATGTACTCAACATTGTTCTGCTCCACCACAGCAGTGACCTGCACGGTGAAGACACGGGCAGCGGTGGGGGTGTACTTGAAGGGCACATCCAGGGTGCTGCTCTTGCCGATGGCGTAGCCGGTCTTGTCGGTGCCGATGACGGTGCCGCCGATGCTGTAAGTCAGGGACTTGACGGTGGCATCGCTGCTCTCACTATTGAAGAAAGTAGTGGTGAGGGTCAGCTCCTCGCCCGTGACGGGGGTGGAGGTGCCGCAGGTCATGCCGGAGATGCCCAGCTTCAGGCTCTCGCCCACCCACACGGGGGAGGTGACGGCCAGGTCGCCATCGTTCTGGGTGACGCGGATGAAGTAGTAGCTGTAAGTGGGATCCAGGGTCACGGAGAGCTTGCCGCTCCCCAGCTGGGCGGCATCCGTCCAGGCGTAGGCTACCTTACCGGAGTTGACGACCACTTCCACCTTGGCGATGGAATCGGAAGCGTCGGGATCGTTGACCTCGACCTCGATATTCAGCTTATCGGGGACTTCGGTAATGCTGGAGCCCATGATGAGGCCATTGACGGTGTAATTGAGCTGGAGGTTCTTATCCTCGGTGGCATACATACGCATGGCGCGGATGGCCGCGTAGATATTCTCCTCATTGAACTCGCCGTCCACCAGGATCACATCGCGGGCATCATTGGCGTTGCCCCACTTGCCCTTGTGGTTATCCTGGTTGTTGGTGGGGGCCAGGTGCCAGCCCTTATCCAGAGCCATGATGTACTGCTCATAGCTGGGATAGTAGCCGCCGGCGCCGATCTGGCCTTCGCCGTTACCCACCTCGACCATGTACATACGGCTGTCGATGACGGGATCCCAATAGCTGAAGTCTGTGAAGTTGCCGAAGGTGGTGCCGGGGTGGTTGAACTGGCTGATGGAATCGGCACCCGCGGCCTGGCTCAGCAGAGCGTAGTAGGCCTTCATGCCCGCGTCGTTGGTCTTGTTATTCAGAGTGGTATTGTTGCGGGAGACCACGCCGGGGGTATTGAAGGTGTTGATGTGGCCGGGGCCTCCGGACCAGGTCATCTCGAAGCCGCCCAGGGCCACCAGGGAGCCGGTATTGGCCGCGTTGAAGGCGGCGATGGTGCTCTTGTAGGTGCTCCAGCTGTGGCTGGAATCGGAATCCTTGACCAGGGAGGTGTCATAGAGAGCGGCCTCCACATTGGGATTGGTCTTGGAATCGAAGTAGTTGGAGTGGTCGGTGAAGGCCACGAACTGGACATTGGCGTTGGAATGGATATTCTTGATGTAATTCAGCGCGTCGGTCAGGCTGCCGGAGCCATCGGAATACTGAGTATGGCTGTGGAGCTGGCCGAAGTAGCGCTGGTACTGGGTCTCACCCACGGTGAAGAACCAGGTGAAGCTGGCGCTCTTGTCATCGGCGCGGGTGGCGGTCACGGTGACATCCACGCGGCCATCGGCCATGTCAGCGGTGGGGACATAGGTGACCTTACCATTAGCGTAAGTGGGGGTCACGGTCTTGCCGCCCACGGTCATGGTGATGGTGGGGTTCGCGCCGGCATTGGCCAGGGACACGCTGATGGTGGGACGCTTATCCTCGCCGGTCTGGCTGCCCCGGGCAGGGGTGGGATCGGCAAAGACGGGCTCGTCCTTGACGGTGATGTCGGCGGTGCCAGCGATGGTCTTGCCCTTGGTGTCGGTGCCGCTGATGTTCACGGTGAGCTTTTCGCCCGTGACGGAGGCGGCGGGGATGGTGACGGTGTAAACGCCGCCCTCCAGGGCAACAGGCAGGGTCTTATCGCCCAGCTTGGCGGTCATGTCACCCTGCACGCCGAAGGGGGCGTCCACGGTGAAGGTGAAGGTGTAATCCGCGCCCACATAGGCATCCAGCAGGTCGCCCAGGACCACGGTGGGGACATTCACCACACCGCCGGTAAGGGAGACACCGTCTGCCACGGGGTAGAAGCTGAAGGAGTAGATGGTGTAGTCAGAGACCTTATACATGGAGTAGACCTTGAAGCTGTCGCTGTAATACTCCATCCACTGGCTGTGGCCGCTGTACTTGGCGGTGCGGCTCTCCATCTCGTAGCCGCCTACGCCGCCGGAGCAGGTGCGGACCAGCCAATCGGCATCTTCGCTGGCGGTGGCGCTATAAAATGCGTTGTTGCCGGTGCCATTTGCGCAGAGGAAGCCGTAGGTCTCGTTATGGAAGCGGTAATAGTCGCCGCTCTTGGAGACGGTGAACACGGCGGCACCGTTGCCGGAGACGAGCTTGCCGTCCTTGATCTCCACGGGGGCGGACTTGGTGATGGAGGGGGAATCGGCATTATCATCCTGGGCGGCCAGGGCTGCCTGGGCAGACAGGTTCCAAATGACCACCTGGTCACCGGGGTTGGGGAGGCCGGTGGAGGGATCGGAGGAGCCGCTCACGGGGATGAATTGCAGGGAATAGATGCCATCGTTGCTGGCGTTATAGGTGTAGGTAGTGAACTCTGTATACTTGGCGAACCACTCTACATAATAGGTAGAACGATTGGCGTTGATGAGGTAGAACTGGCCGTCGGTCTTGGCCTTTTCCACCTTCCAGGTGGTATTGGCCGCGTCCAGGGGCAGGCTGTTCTTCTCATCGTTCATGGACAGCTTCGCGCCGCTGGCGGTGGTGATAGTGTAGACGCCATTGGTGGATTTGACGGTCCAAATCAGGTCGGCGGAGGGATTTTCCACCTTGCCGTTGGTGAGGGTAACATCCTTACCGGCGCGGTAATAGGTGCCGGTAGCATTGGCGGACATGGCCTTGCCGCTGCCGGGGTTATAGATGACATACTGGCCGTCAGCCACCAGGGGCTGCTCGGCGGGGATGAATTGCAGGGAGTAGATGCCATCGTTGCTGGCGTTATAGGTGTAGGTAGTGAACTCTGTATACTTGGCGAACCACTCTACATAATAGGTAGAACGATTGGCGTTGATGAGGTAGAACTGGCCGTCGGTCTTGGCCTTTTCGATCTTCCAGGTGGTATTGGCCGCGTCCAGGGGCAGGCTGTTCTTCTCGTCGTTCATGGACAGCTTCGCGCCGCTGGCGGTCTCGATGGTGTAGACACCGTTTTCGGAGGTGACCGTCCAGATCAGGTCCTCGGCGGGGTCTGTCACCTTGCCGTTGGTGAGGGTGATGTCTTTACCGGCGCGGTAATAGGTTCCGGTGGCATCGGCGGACATGGCCTTGCCGCTGGTGGGGTTATAAATGACATACTTGCCGTCGGCAATGGGGGCGGTGGGCTCCGGGTCGGGGTCGGGGGTGGAGCTGCCGGAGTCTACCACCAGGTAGAACTGCTGCTCGAAGGCCGCGCCCGTGCCGGTGAAGGCGCTCCAGTTATTGTTCGTGGCGTACCACTGGAGGCGGTATTTGTCGGTGCGGGTGGCGTTGTCGATATAATAGGTGGCATCCTTGCCTGCGACAGCGGTCACCTTCCAGGTGTTATTGGCCTTGTCCAGGGGCGTGCTGGTGTAGCCGGTGTCCATGGACAGCTTCTTGCCGTCGGTGGTAGCGATGGTATAGGTGCCGTCGGCATTCTTGGTGATGGTCCACAGGTCGGCATCGGTATAGCCGGTGAGCTTGCCCTCGGTCAAGGTCACATCCGTGCCCTTATTATAGAAGGTCGTGTATTCCGTGGACAGGGTCTTGCCATTGGCGGGGTTGAAGATAACGACCTTGTCGCCGTCCTGGATGTCCTCCAGGGCGATGATGCCGCTCTGGCGGGCGGGAACGGTGTCCAGCTTATAGAGGGTGAAATTGCAGGGATAGCTGCTGGCATAGTCGGAAATAGTTTTGTTCTTATAGGCTCTGTACTGATTTTCAGAACCGACATTTCCGGCCAGCTTCACGGTGTCGGTGCCTTGGCCCGAGAAGGTGAAGGTGCCGTTAGCAAAAGCAACGGCCCACTTGTATTCGCCTTTCTTAATGCCGTTGTTGTTGCCGCCCGAAGGGGCGATGGATATATTGCTGGCATCGGTAAGGACAACACCGTCTGTACTTACGGTGATGGTCCATATGCCCTCGGATGCTGTGGCTGTGTCACCGTTGACCGCGACTGTCGTCTTGGTGACCCATTTGCCGCTGAGTTCTTTGGGCGAGCAGCCATTTTCGTCTACCAGCACATACTGGCCCGTGACCAGCTCATCGGCGGATTTGACCTTTTTGAAGGTCTTTTCCGTCGGGTCTGCTGCAAAGACTGCTGTGGGCAGAAGCGACAGCAGCATGACCAGCACCAGCAGGACGGATAGGAGCCGCCTGCTATGTCCTCTCATTTTCAAATATGATCCCTCCTGTTCATTTTGCACGGTGGTCTGCCCCCGGGTCCGGGGCGGTTGCTGGGTCTATCCTAACGCCGATAGGATAAATCCGAAACCGCCCTTTCGTTAAACCTGCGTGAAGTGCGCAGAGACAGAAAAAGCCGCCTGCCCCATCTGCGTGGGGAGACGACCCTGCACAACCGCTGCAAAGATATGCTTTAGGGATTCCGCGTGACCGGGACAGCAGGCTGTGTAGGATGCCGGGGAAACGGGGAGCAAACTTTTCGTGGTGATGGGGATATTTTACCACATTCGGTGGTCGATTGCCACTGTTTTTTCATTTTAGTGGAAAATGGCGGAAATGTTTTACTTATTTTATAGAAAATGCCCAAGGTCCTTCCACGGCAGGTAGCACTTGACATCGGGGGCAGAAATTGCTATGCTGAAAAAAATGAGGACACGGAGGTCGCTCCTATGAAGAAAACCAAGCAGAAAAGCGCCAAGCCGGACGCAAGGGCCTGGTGGCGGAAAAACCGGCTGAGCTGCCTGATCCTGGCGGCGGCGGTGGTGCTGTTTTTCGCCGTGCGGGCCGCGGCGGTGAGCCACGAGCAGCCCCAGCCCCGGGGCGAGGACTACGCGGAATACGAACGGGGCGTCATTACGGACATTCTGGCCGACAACACCGAGGCGGACCAGGTTTCCGACGGGGGCTACCGGGGCGAGCAGCTCATGCTTGCCACGGTGCGCACGGGGCAGTACCAGGGGGAGACCATGCAGGTGTCTAACTATGTGGGCCCGCTGTACGGCCAGCCGCTGAAAGTGGGCCAGTCGGCGGTGCTGCTGATCTCCACCTACGCAGACGGCACCCACACGGCCACGGTATACGAATACAGCCGGGCGGTGGGCTTGGCGGTCATCATCGGGCTTTTCCTGCTGGTGACGGTGGCCGTGGGCGGCAAGGTGGGCGCAAAGTCTTTGGTCGCTTTGGCGGTGACGCTGGCGTGCCTTTTCTATATCCTGATCCCGCTGCTGATGAAGGGGGCCCCTACCCTGCTGACGGTGTTTTTGGTATGCGCGTACATCACCATTGTGACGATGGTGATACTGGGCGGGGTGAGCCGAAAAACCGTGTGCGCGGCCCTGGGCACCATTGCGGGCACGGCGCTGGCGCTGCTGTTCGGGCTGCTGGCGCAGGGCATTCTGCGCATTGACGGACTGCGGCTGACGGATGTGGAGCCGCTTTTGCAGCTTCGGCAGACGGGCACCCCCCTGGGCCTGCGGGGCCTGCTGGTTGCGGGGGTGGTCATCAGCGCGCTGGGCGCGGTGATGGATGTGGCCATGAGCATTTCCTCGGCGCTGACGGAGGTACACGCGGTGGCCCCGGACCGCAGCGGGCGCGACCTTTTCCGCTCGGGCATGAACATCGGGCGGGACATGGTGGGCACCATGACCAACACGCTGATCCTGGCTTTCCTGGGCAGCGGATTCAGTTTTATCCTCTACCTCTACTCCCTGGGGCTGGACCCCCGGCAGCTCATCAGCTCGCCGTATGTGGCCACGGAGGTCATCAGCGGCATTTCCAGCAGCATCGGCGTGATCCTGGCGGTGCCGCTGACGGCGATCATTACCTCGGTGATCGTGACGCGGGAAAAACCTTTCGCCGCGGCAGGGAAAAAGGCTGTGGAAGCGAAGTAAACAGGCGAATTTTGATAGGCTCCTCCGGCGGACGGGGGAGCCTTTTTTGTGTCGAAACGGCGAAATATTTGGCAGATTCGTTGTAGGAAACTTTTGATTTGTGCAGATTGCATAAAATTTGGAAAAATATTTTGGGACGGGCTGGGGCGGCAAAATGATTCCATTTTGGATGAAAATCGTGTATGATAGGGCCTATAAGGAGGTGCTTCGGCACGCCGAGTTTGAAAAAATTGAAGGAGGAAAAGAACCATGCGCAAAGTTTTAGCAATGCTTATGGCCGTGGTGATGACGCTGTCGCTGATCGCGTCGTCGGCCTGGGCAGAACCCGCTGGAACCTCGGACATCACGATCTATTACACCAACGATGTCCACACTTACATCAATAACTATGATGAAAAAATAGGTTCCCTAAACACCTACGCAAAGCTCGCAACGCTGAAAAAGACTACCGAGAATGTACTGCTGGTGGATGCCGGCGACCACATTCAGGGTACGGCTTTCGGCGGCATGGATAACGGCGCGACCATCGTGAAGCTGATGAATGAAACCGGCTACGATCTGGCCACGCTGGGCAACCATGAGTTCGACTATGATATGCCTCGCACCATGGAGGTTATCAATCAGGCCAATTTCCCCTATATCTCCTGCAACTTCTACCATGAGAGTAACAAGGTCCCCGGCGACCTGGTGCTGGATGCCTACAAGACCTTTGAGGTAGCCGGGAAGAAGATCGCTTTCGTGGGTATCACCACCCCCGAATCCATCACTAAGTCCACGCCCGTCTACTTCCAGGACGGCAACGGCAACTATATCTATGGCATTGGCGGCGGCGATGACGGCAAGGCTCTGTACGAGTATGTGCAGAAGGGCATCGACGCGGCGAAGGCCGCCGGCGCTGACTACATCATCGCCCTGGGCCACCTGGGCGTAGACCCCTCCTCCAAGCCCTGGACCTCCGAGGAAGTGATCGCCAACACCACCGGACTGGACGCCTTTATTGACGGCCACTCCCACACCACTTTGGCTAACAAGCTCGTGAAGGACAAGGCGGGCAATGATGTTACCCTGAGCCAGACCGGCTCCTACTTCAACAAGGTCGGCAAGATGGTCATTAGCGACACTGGCTTTACCACAGAGCTTATCGACATTAATACGGTAGCCGAGGATGCCACTGTCAAGGCTACCCAGGACGCCTGGATTGCCAGCGTCAAGACGCAGTTGGGCGCTAAGATCGCTGACACCACGATCAACTTTACCGATTCCTACCCCGACACCGGCAAGCGTGCGGTTCGCTCCAGCGAGACCAACATGGGCGACCTGAACGCGGACGCTTACTACTGGAACGCTCTCAACGCCGGGCTGGAGCCTGACATGGCCATCATGAACGGCGGCGGCATCCGCGCCGGTATTCCCGCCGGTGACTGGACCTATGAGAGCTGCAAGACCGTGAACACCTTCGGCAATATGCTCTGCGTTGTGGAGATAACCGGCCAGCAGATCAAGGACGCGCTGGAATACAGCGCCCGCTTCACCACCGGCAACTCTGACAACACCATTGAAAACGGCGGCTTCCTGCATGTGGCAGGCTGCACCTACAAGGTGGATGCCAACATTGAAAACACCGTGCAGATGGACGGAAAGCTCTGGGGCGGCGGCCCCACCGGCGAATACCGCGTGAGCGACATTCGTATCTTCAACCGCACCACCGGCCAGTATGACGCGCTGGACCTGAACAAGACCTATCGCGTCTGCGGCACCAACTACACGCTGTATAACTGCGGCGACGGCTTCAATATGTTCCAGGGCGGCAAGCATGTTCTGGACGGTATTGCCGAGGATTACCTGGCTATGGCCGCTTATCTGAAGGCTTTCAAGGACACCGATAACGACGGTTACGCGGAGATCACCTCTGCCAACAGCCCCCTGGCAGCGCTGAACGGCTACCAGATCAACTACGAGAGCGCTACCGGCGCTGGCCGTATTGATATTACCGAGCTGGTCACGCCTCCCTGGGACGGCAAGATCACCATTGGCGGCACGGAGCTGAATCTGTGGTTCACCAAGTACGGCAATGTCTACTGCGACTGCACCGTGGCACACTTCACCGGCACCGAGGACAACGGTTTGGGCTTCCAGGTGGGCGACATTGTCACCCTGGAGTTCCTGGGCAACAAGATCCAGCTTCCCGTTGTGAACAACTACACCGATGTGGATTCCGGCAAGGCTGCGGTCAAGCTGGGCTCTAACCAGTATGTGGAGCTGTTTGTCAACATGGGCAGCTTCGCCCAGACCTACGGCCTGGCGAGCATTACCAAGGACGCTGCGGGCAACTACATTGTTACCCCCGCTGAGGGCGTGACATTCCCCGTGGAGCTGAAGTTCGAAATGTACGAAAAGGGCGGCTACTGGGATGAGTATGTGATGCATCAGCTCAAGCGCACCGACAAGCGTGAGGATTATCCGAAGCTGTCCGATGCGGAGTTCGCCAACTTCCGGAATGTTGCCACCACCGGTATGGGCAAGGATAAGCTGTATCGCGGCTCCTCCCCCATCAATCCCGAGCTGGCGCGCAACGCCTATGCCGACGCTGCACTGAAGGCGGCGGGCGTCACCGTGATCATGAACCTGGCCGACAGTGAGGCTGCCGCTAAGGCTTACGCAGGCTTCGACCAAACCTATTACTCCGGCCAAAAGGTCATTTACCTGAACCTGGGCGTGGACTTCACCGCTCCCGATTTCCAGAAGGGCCTGGCCGAGGGTCTGCGGTTCTTCGCGGCGAACAAGGGCACCTATTATGTCCACTGCACCGAGGGTAAGGACCGCGCGGGCTTCGTGTCCGCTCTGCTGGAGTGCCTGATGGGCGCTACCTATGACGAGGTCGTGGCCGACTACATGACCACCTACTACAACTACTACGGCGTGGATAAGGACAAGGAGACCGAGAAGTACAATACCATCGCCAACAGCAACATCATCGCTACCCTGCAGCGGGCATTCGGCGTGAAGGACCTGTCCAAGGCCGACCTGCAGGCGGGTGCTAAGGGCTACATGAAGAACATCGGGCTCTCCGACGCTGAGATCAGCGCTCTGATGGTGAACCTGGGTTATGTGGCGCCTCCCGCTACCGGCGACGCTGGCGTGATGGTTTACATGGGCATGGCTATCATGGCTCTCACCGGCGGCGTGTTTGTGGCTCGGAAGAAGGAGCTGTTCTAAGGCTTTGGCCGTGGGAATGAAATGAATATTTCCTTTTGATTCAACAATTCCTTATGATGAAAGGGACCGGGGCGCGCGCCTCGGTCTCTTTTTGTGGTGCGGGGCGACCCCTCAGTCACGGCGTCGCCGTGACAGCTCCCCTTACGCAGGGGAGCCTTTTGGGGGGTATATGAAAAAGCGGCGCGCTGAGGGGGGCGGGCCGCTTTTTTGTGTCTTATTTTTATACCTTATTATAATTAGGCGAGGGTGTTGCGGAGGGTGCCTATGCCCTCGATGGTGACCTCTACGGTGTCGCCGGGGCGGAGCCAATGGCGGTTTTCGGGCGGGTAGCCCATCATGACGCCGGAGGGGGTGCCGGTGAAGATGACATCGCCGGGCTTCAAGGGGATGCGGGGCATCAGGTAGGACACCAGCTGCGCCGGGGGAAAGATCAGGTCGGAGGTGTGGGAGCTTTGGCGCAGTTCGCCGTTGACCCGGCAGGAAATTTCCAAACCTTCTGCGGGCAGGCTGGCCGTGTCCACGGCGTAGGGGCCCATGGGGCCGAAGCCGTCGTAGCTCTTGCCGCACAGCCACTGGGTGGTGGCCCGCTGCCACTCCCGGACGGAGAGGTCGTTGCCGCAGGTGCAGGCGAAAATTTGGCCGTTTGGGCCCATGATGAGCACCAGCTCCGCCTCGTAATCCAGCTCTTGGGCGGTGGGCAGGGGGATGGTCTGGCCGTGGGCCGCCAGGGCGTTGGGCAGCTTGCAGAACACCGTGGGGGCCTCGGGCAGGGGCAGGCCGCACTCGGCGGCGTGAGCCTTATAATTCAGGCCGATGCAGAGGATCTTCTCCATGCCTGTGACCACCGGGGCCAGGGTCAGGTCCTCCTCACGGAGGTAGGGGCCGTCCAGCCCGGCCAGGGGGGCGAGGTCGCCGGAGCGGCACAGGTCCAGCATGGTTTGGGGCAGGTGCGGGTGGGCGGAGAGGTCCAGGATGCCTTGGTCCGTGACGATGCCCAGGGTGGGGCGGTCGTTTTTATAAAATTGCAGGAATTTCATGGCGGTTCCTCCGATATATTGCAGCGTCTTTGGGGTTCTCAGGCCCCGGCCCCGTCGGCAGGCGCTCCCTGCTCCGCGAGGAGTGCAAACACATGACAGAAAAGTTTGCAAATCACTTTTGGTTGGGAAAAGGATTTTTGTAAAGGAGGCGGCGCAGGGACGCCTGCCGGCGAAAGCGGGAAGAGAATAGAGACGATTTCGGCGAGGGTCGGTGCGGGGGTGCGACCCCTCAGTCGCGGCTTCGCCGCGCCAGCTCCCCTTGCGCAGGGGAGCCTTTGGGGACGGGAATTACGGATTGCCACGGGCGCGGTGCGCCCTCGCAATGACAGGTTTCAAGGGGTGCGGTGGGGACGGGTCGTCGAGGACGCCGACCCCTACGGACGGTTTATGGGGTCGTAGCGGGCGGGGTAGAACCCCGCCCCTACGGGTGGGTTGGTAGTTGGTGGGGGCGGGACGATGTGGGGAGCGAACTGAGCGCTGCCAGTGGCAGAGGCAGCGAAGTGAGCGAGTGGCCGCGGTCAAAATTGGGGGCGTCCGCCGTAAGGCAGCGCAGAAATTTTGGGCACCGCAACAGGATCATCGTCCCCTACAGATTGGTTACAAGGGGTGCGGTTGGGGCGGGCCGTCGGGGACGCCGGCCCCTACGGTTTACTGCGCGGCCTTTTGGGCCTTGATGGACTCGATGAGCTCGGGAACGACCTTGAACAGGTCGCCCACGATACCGTAGTCAGCCACCTCAAAGATGGGAGCGGTATCGTTCTTGTTCACAGCGATGATGCACTCGGAATCCTGCATACCAGCCTTGTGCTGGATAGCACCGGAGATGCCCAGGGCGATGTAGACCTTGGGATGCACGGTCTTGCCGGTCTGGCCGACCTGGTGGTCAGCGGTGATCCAGCCGGCGTCCACGCAGGCGCGGGAGGAACCCACGACGCCGCCCAGGACTTCAGCCAGCTCCTCGGCCAGCTTGATGCCGCCCTCGACATCCTTGCTGATGCCGCGGCCCACGGACACGATGAAGTCCGCACCGATCAGGTCAACCAGCTTCTTGGCGGCCTTCACGACCTCCACGACCTCGGTCTTGATGTCGGCCTCGGTGAGGGTGAAGGCGGGATGCAGAATTTCAACATCCTTCTTGCACTCGCGCTTCTTCATAACGCCGGGGCGCACAGTGGCCATGGCGGGACGGAAGCGGGGGCAGAAGATGGAGGCCATCAGGTGGCCGCCGAAGGCGGGACGGGTCATCTTGATGTCGCGGGAGACATCGTGATCGGCGCCGTTGATCTTCACGGTGCCCAGGCGCTCGATGCGCTCTTCGGGCAGGGTGGAGGCTTCCTTCAGGAAGTTCTTATAGATGGGCATATCGATGTCCAGGTGGGTGCAGTCGGCGCACAGGCCGGTGTGCAGGCGGGCTGCGCACCGGGGGGCCAGGTCACGGCCAATGTTGGAAGCACCGAAGAGCAGGATCTCGGGCTTGATCTCTTCCACGGCCTCGGAGATGACCTTGGTGTAAGCGTCGGTGGTGTAGTCCTTCAGCAGGGGGCTGTTGTACACATACACCTTGTCCGCGCCGTACACGCCCAGCTCGGGAGCGATGTCGTCCACATTGTCGCCCAGCAGGATGCCGCAGAGCTCTACGCCCAGCTCGTCCGCCAGCTTGCGGCCCTCGGAGATCAGTTCAAAGGTGGTGG
>CAVHCH010000124.1:0-16008 GCA_963634265.1 Bacteroidaceae bacterium
CGCGACCTTGCCAAGGTCGAGGTAGCGAGTTCGAGCCTCGTCGCCCGCTCCAAATACAGAGAGGACTGCGGTTCTCTCTGTCATTCGGTGACATAGCCAAGTGGTAAGGCAAGGGTCTGCAAAACCCTCATTCCCCGGTTCAAATCCGGGTGTCACCTCCAAAAAGAAAGACACCCCTACGGGTGTCTTTCTTTTTGGAGCAGCACTTTTGCTCCGCAAAAGTGGTCGCCTGCGGGCGGGCGATTTAACATGCAAGGGAAACCCGACTAAGGTTTCCCTTGCATACATTCCTTTCCTTGCGATAGACAGAGGTGCGCACGGACAACAAAACCTGTGGGCAACCACATGAAAAACCCGTTTGCTTACGCAAACGGGTTTTTCAGCGCCATAAATCCCCTTGTGGGGATTTATGGCATTTCACATTGCGGCGCAGGCGCAATATTTCACAAGTTCACGCTTGCGGGAACTTATTTCACATTCGGCGGCAGCCGAATATTTCACGCAAACTGCACCGCGCTATTCTGTCGCGCAGTCCCCCGGAAAAAGGCTTGCGCCGGGCTGCGTTTTTTTGCTATAATAGGGGCAAGAAATGCAAGGAGGGGCGCGGTATGGATGAAAACTCGAATCCGGAAAAGGTTTATTTAACCAAATATTACGCGGGTGTGCCGCGGGGAGCGGCGGAAAAGCCGGACCTTTCTGTGGCGCTGGTGGACCGGGAAACGGGGCTTATGAGACAGCTTGTGGAGGCCGATGGCAGCATCTGTGACTTCCCCGGGGTGGAATACTCGGAGGAACTGCGGCGGGTGCTGGGGGCGCGAACGCTGCGCCCGGTGGTCCGCTATGAGGCCGTTTTTGAAAAGCTGGGAGATGGGTTCATTATGGTCTGGACGGTGCAGCCCGATGGCCGCTACTGGGGTGAGGACGGCTTCGGCGACGAGGACGACCCCGCCGTGGCCCTCTACGCCTGTCTGGACGCCCGGGGTCGATTTACCGGGCCCTTCCGCCTGTACCGCATCGGCTACCAATTCTACACCGAACACCGATTAAGTTACTATCTGCCCTAAGGCCGCATACAAAAAGCACGAGACGCGCTGTCCCGTGCTTTTTCTTATTCTATCCAGTCTTTATACGCCTCGAAGCCAAAGAGCAGATTTTCGCGGCTGTGGCAGTCGGAGGAAAGAATGCGCTTCACGCCATGGCGGCGCAGCTCCTCCAGAAGCCAGTGGGCCGGGTAGGGCTCCGTGCGGTAACCCCGGGAGATGGCCCCGGTGTTGATCTCGAAGGTCACAGGGGCGGCGGCCAGGGCGTCCAGGGCCCGGAGGGCGGCTTGGCGGTAGCGGGGGTGGTGGGTGGAAAAGAGGGCATCCCCCTCATTGAACTTGGTCACCAGGTCGAAGTGGCCCACCACCTGGCAGTGGGTCTGGTCGTAGATCCGGGAAACGGCCTTAAAATAGTCCTCGGCGAAGGCGTACCAGTCGCCGCCGTAGTGGTGCAGTACCGCCTGGGCCTGGGCGTCCCGGGAGGCGTCCACGGGCAGGTAGGCCCCGTCCTTATACAGGTAGTGGACGCTGCCGATGACATAGTCGTACCCCTCCGTGGAGGCGGGGGAATAAAAATCCTGCTCGATGCCCATATAAATGCGGATCTTCCCCGCGTATTTCTCCCGCAGGCGGCAAATTTCGGCCTTATACGCCTCCGTCTCCGCCGGGGACATACAGTAGTCCGCGTCGTAGGGGGCGTAGGAGTGGCCGCTGAAGCCCAGGGCCGGGCAGCCCAGGCGCAGGGCCTCCTGCACCAGGTCCTCGGGCCGGTCCTTGCCGTCGCAGTAGAGGGTGTGGGTGTGGAAATTGGAAAACTGCTCAGCCATGGTTATAAATTTTCTTATCAATGGCGTAAATTTTGCCGCTGAAGGTGCCCACGGGGGTGTTTTCCAGGTTCTCGGTGTAAATTTCCATGCGGCTGTCGATGAGGTCCAGGTAGCTCAAAAGCTCCGCCTCGATGCACATGGGCCGCACCGCCGCGCCGAACTCCGGCTCGCCGTGGTGGGAGAGGATCATGTGCTGGAGCAGCACGGACTTCTCCTCCGGGGTGCCCAAGCTGGCCGCCGCACGGCCCACGGCCTCGGCGCCCAGGACCAGGTGGCCCAGAAGCTGGCCCTTCACCGAATACTCCGCCACCAGGCCCAAGGGCGAGGTGACGAACTCCTCGCACTTGCACAGGTCGTGGAGCAGGGTGCCGGAGATGAGCAGGCTGCGGTCCAGGGCCGGGTAGAGCTTGGCGTAGAAGCAGGCGGCCCGGACCATGTAGGCCGTGTGCATCAGCAGGCCGCCCACAAAGCCGTGGTGCATACTCTTGGCCGCCGGGATGCGGCGGAACTGCTTGCCGTAGTTTTTCAACATCTCCTGGCAGAGGGCCCGGTAGTCCTCGTCCTCCAGGGAGGACACGGTCTCGTTCAGCCACTCCCAGGTCTCGTCCATCTGGATGGGGGCCGTGGCCACCAGGTCGCTGATGCGGTAATCATCGTTCTCCTCCGCCAGGCGGATGCGGTGGACCGTCACCTGGGGCGCGCCCCGGTACTCGGAGGCCAGGCCTGCGATCCAGGCCACCTTGCCCACATCGCCCTGGCCGATGGGACCCGTATAGTCCCACACCTGGGCCGTGACGGAGCCGCTGCGGTCCACCAGGTTCAGCGTCAGAAAGGGCTTCCCTGCCGCCGTGGTGCGGGGGGCAATATTTTGCAGGATGTAATATCCCTCAAAGCGGTCGCCGCTGTTCATATCGTGTATCAGCATCGTTCTCTCTCCTTTTCAATTTACATCCACATGGCGAAGGGCCGCAGGACGGTGCCCAGGAGCCTTGCGTACCATTTGCGCTGCTTCCAGCTCTCCAGCGTCACCCGGCGGCTTTGGGCCAGCACTTCGTCCATGTCGGCCTGCACCGCTGCCACGGCGCTGCCGGTAAACAGCACGCCACACTCAAAGTGCAGCTGGAAGCTGCGGTAGTCCATATTCACGGAGCCCACGAAGCCCACTTCCCCGTCGGCTACCACGGATTTTGCGTGCAACAGGCCGGGTGTATAGGTGAATATCTTTACACCGTGCTCCAGCAGCTCGCCGAAGTAGGACTGGGCCACCATGTAGGCGAACTTGTGGTCCGGGATGCCCGGGAGCATCAAGCGCACATCCACGCCGCTGTCGGCGGCGATGCAGAGGGTGCGGATCATGGGCTCGTCGATGGCCAGGTAGGGGGTGGTGATCCAGATATAGCGGTTGGCGTTGGAAATGAGCTGCTGGAAGGTGTCCTCGGCGGTGTTCACGGGGTTGTTGTCCGGGCCGTCCACCAGGGGCTGGCAGAAGTCGCCGCCCGCCGGGGCGGTGCGGGGACGGTAGCTGTCCCAGGGGGAGCGCACCTCGCCGCCCATGCGCAGCCACAGGTATAGAAACTGCCGGGTGAGGCCCCAGGCCCCCTCCCCCTCCAGGCGGAGGCCGCAGTCCTTCCAGTAGCCGAAGCGGACGATGAGGTTGGCGTATTCATCGGCCAGGTTGGCCCCGCCGGTGTAGGCGATGTCCCCGTCGATGACGGCGATCTTTCGATGGTCACGGTAGTTGAAATACAGGCGGTTCACATAGCGGTGGACGGGGTTGAACATCTGCACCCACACGCCCTTTTTCCGCAGGGCGTCGATCTCCTCCGGAGGCATGGTCATCATGCTGCCGAAGTCGTCCAAAATCAGGTTCACCTCCACCCCGGCGGCGGCCCGCTCGGTGAGGATGGCGCAGATGCGGTCCCAAATTTCGCCCTTGGAGGCGATGTAATACTCCAGGAAAATGAAGCGCTGGGCCGTTTTCATCCGCTCCAGCAGGTCCTCCAAATACGCCTCGCCCGTGGGGAAATAGGTCATGCCGGTGTTTTCAAACAGGGGCAGGTCCTGCCGCCGCAGGTAGGCCGCCAGCCGCCCCCACCGGGGCCAGCGGGCCGAAAGGGCCTCCTGGGCGCGCTCACTGCCGCGCTCCACCTCCTCCGTCTCCGGGGGCATGGGGATGTTTTTCAGGTCCAGCTTCTTTTTTACCTGGTTGCCGTTCCAGAGGAAGTACAGTATCACGCCCACCACCGGCACCAGGACCATCAGCACGATCCAGCCGGGCTTATAGGTGCTGCTGCCCGGGCGCATATACAGGCGGATGACGCACAGCACGCCCACCACCTGCAAGGCCATGTAGCCGATGTACATTTTCTGCCGGAGCACCTGGGTCAGGGCCACGACCAGGGCGATTTGCAGCAGAAGAAGCACCGCCACCAACACCAGGCGCAGGGCTGCCGATATTTTCCGTTCTGTTTCCCGCTGAATTTGCTTCATGGGGGGGCGTCCTTTCTCTACGAAAATGCGGACAGGACTGCTCTTGCCGGGCAGTCCTGCCGAAAATGGGTCAGCGCTTGGCGCGCAGTAGGTCCTGCTGGATCTGCCACAGCTTTTTGGAGAGGTCCACATAGTATTTGTGGGGATAGTCGAAACGCTTCACCTCGTCCCAGAGGGTGTCCACCTGCTGGCGGCAATACTCCCGAATTTGCTCCAGGGTGGGGCGCTCATACACGCACTTGCCCCCCAGGAAAATGGGCACTTGCAGCTCCCGTGCGGTGAAGTTGTACACGGTCTTGGTCTTCCAGGTGGCCTCGGGGTCGAACAACTCCAGGTCGCCGGTGTCGTCCATCTGCTCGTCGTACACGGTCATGTAGTCGGCGATGGCCTTGCCGGTGTCGCGGCCATAGAAGCGGTAGAGCTTCTTGAAGTGGGGCACGGTGATTTTGCCCACATTCTCGCTGACCTTGATCTTGGGGACGATGTTCCCCTCCGCGTCCTCCACGGCGGCCAGCTTGTAAACGCCGCCGAACACCGGCTCGCTCTTGGCGGTGATCATCCGCTCGCCCACGCCGAACATATCAATTTCCGCGCCCTGGAGCAGCAGGTCCTGGATGAGGTACTCGTCCAGGGAGTTGGAGACGGAAATTTTGCAGTCGGTCCAGCCGGCATCGTCCAGCATTTTCCGGGCCTGGCGGCTGAGATAGGTCATGTCGCCGGAGTCCAGGCGGATGCCGCACTTGGTGATGCCCAGGGGCTTCAAGACCTCGTTAAAGGCGCGGATGGCGTTGGGCACGCCGGACTTCAGGGTGTTGTAGGTGTCCACCAGGAGAGTGGCGTTGGTGGGGTAAATTTCGCAGTAGGTCTTGAAGGCCTCGTACTCCGAGTCGAACATCTGCACCCAGGCGTGGGCCATGGTGCCCCCGGCGGGGACGCCGTACAGCTCGTCGGAAATAGTGCAGGCAGTGCCGTGGCAGCCGCCGATGTAGGCAGCCCGGGCGCCCACGATGGCCGCGTCCGCACCCTGGGCCCGGCGGGAGCCGAACTCCAGCACCGTGCGGCCACGGGCGGCGCGGACGATGCGGTTGGCCTTGGTGGCGATGAGGCTCTGGTGGTTGATGGTCAGCAGGGTGAAGGTCTCGATGAGCTGGGCCTCGATGGCCGGGGCGCGCACCGTGACCAGGGGCTCCCGGGGAAAGACCGGGGTGCCCTCGGGGATGGCGTAAATATCGCCGGTGAAATGGAAATTCTCCAGATAGGTCAGGAAATCCTCGTCAAAGAGCTTGCGGCCACGAAGATACGCGATGTCCTCCTGGGTGAAGTGGAGGTTTTCGATGTACTCGATGAGCTGCTCCAGGCCCGCCGCGATGGCGAAGCCGCCCTTATCCGGCACGGAGCGGAAAAACACATCGAAATAGGTGATGCGGTCCTTATAGTCGTTTTTGAAATAACCGTTGCCCATGGTCAGCTCATAAAAATCGCAGAGCATGGTCATGTTCAGCTTTTCCTCAGTTTTCATTTCATACCTCAAAATCGTTATGTAATGGGGGTAGACTTTACTTATTATAGCACTGTTGGATGGTTTTATCAACAGGAAAAGAGGAAGGAGTTTTTCAAGGGGAAAGAGGAAAGATGGGGCGTAGGGGCAACCCTTGCGGTCGCCCGAAAAAAGAGCCTCCCTTGCCTAAAGGGAGGGGGCAGCCGCAGGCTGGTGGAGGGATTCGTGCGGGGTAGATGGCTGCGCGTTTCCTGTGAGTTCGTGCGGGGGAGAATCCCCCAGTCGGCTTCGCCGACAGCCCCCTTTAGGCAAGGGGGCCTTTGGGATGGGTGGGTTGCATGGGGTGCGGTGCGTCGACCCCTCAGTCACGGCTTCGCCGTGCCAGCTCCCCTTGCGCAGGGGAGCCTTTTAAGACGGGGGATGCGGATTGCCACGGGCGCTTTGCGCCCTCGCAATGACACATTACAGGAGGTACAGAGCGTTTCCATGCGGCTGGGCGGCAAAAGAGCGCGGGACTTTTGTCTCGCGCTCTTTTTTGCTTAATACTTCACCATTTTAATGCTTCACTTTTTAATACTTCACCTTCGCCAGGCAGATGCGGATCCACTCGTGGTCGTAGAAGGTCAGGGTCTCCTCCGGGAGGCCGCCGAAGGTCTCGGCTTTATTGAGGATGTCCTCACTGGGGTAGGCTACAGGGTCGGTAGCCATTTCCTCGTCCATCTCCTCCATGGCGGTGGCGGAGGGGCAGGAATAGCCCGTTTCATCGCAGTTGCGCAGGACGATGTCGTCCCGGCACATGAAGTTGATGAAGGTCAAAGCGTCCTCGTAGTTCTTAGAGCAGGTGGGGATGCACATAGCGTCCACGAACAGGTTGCTGCCCTCCTCCGGCTGCACGAAGGCCAGGTCCGGGTTCTCCTCCACCATGGTCAGGTAGTCGCCGGCGTAGTAGGTGCCCATGGCGGCCTCGTTGTTGATCATCTTGTCGAAGATCTGGTCCATGACATAGGCCTGGACGATGCCGTCCTCCTTCTGCTTGATGAGCAGGTCCGTGGCCTCGGCAATTTCGTCCTTATTGGTGGTATTAAAGGAATACCCCAAAGCCTTCAGCGCCAGGCCGATGCAGTCCCGGGGGTTGTCGAAGATCAGCACCTGGCCCTTGAGGTCGGTGGTGAACAGGTCCATCCAGGAGGTGGGGGCCTCGTCCACCATGGTGGTATTATAGATGATGCCGGTGGTGCCCCACATATAGGGCAGGCTGTACTTCTGCTCCGTGTCGTAGGCGGGATGCAGATAGCGCTCGTCGATGTTCGCTGCGTTGGGGATCTTGCTGTAGTCCAGCTCCATCAGCAGGCCCTCCTCCCCCATCCGGGCCACCATGTAGTCCGAGGGGATGATGACATCGTAGCTGTTGCCGCCGCCCTTGATGGCGGAATAGAGCATCTCATTGGAGGCGAAGGTGTTGTAATTGACATGGATGCCCGTCTCCGCCTCGAAATCGTCGAAGATGGACTCGTCGATATACTCGCCCCAGTTATACACATTGATGCTGCGCTCCGTCTGCCCGCCTTGGCAGCCCGCCAGGGGCAGGGCCAGCAGCAGAGCCAGGAGCAAAATGGCAAATTTTTTCATCACTGGAGCCCTCCCTTCACGCCGTCCTTTTGGAGGGCCTTGTTCCGCTTTTCCGCCTGCTTGGTCTGGTGCATCTCCCGGAAGTTCACAATGAGCAGCAGGGTCAGCACCGTAACGAACAGGATGCTGGACAGGGCGTTGACCTCGGGGCTGATGCGCTTGCGGGTCATGGCGTAGATCTGCATAGCCAGGGTGGCCACCTCGGACCCGGCGGTAAAGTAGGAGATAACGAAGTCGTCGATGGAGAGAGTAAAGGCGATGAGCAGGCCGTTGAGGATGCCGGGCCGCAGCTCGGGCATGAGCACCTTCCAAAAGGCCTGCCAGGGCGTAGCGCCCAGGTCCATGGCCGCCTCGCCCAGGTTGGGATTCAGCTGGCGCAGCTTGGGCAGCACCGCAAGGACCACATAGGGGATATTAAAGGTGATGTGGGCCACCAGCAGCGTGCCGAAGCCCAGAGAGAAGCCCAGCAGATTCCCCGTGAACACGAACAGCAGCATCAGGCTCACGCCGGTGATGATGTCGGCATTGGTCATGGGGATGTTGTTGATAGTCATAAACAGGTGCCGGGGCCGCCGCTTCATGGAGTGGAAGCCGATGGCCGCCGCCGTGCCCAGCACCGTGGCGATAAGCGCCGCCAGCACAGACACCGTGAGGGTGGTGCTGAACGCGGACAAAATCTCCTCATCCTGGAACAGCTCCTGATACCAGTGCAGGGAGAAGCCGGACCATACCGTGCGGCTCTTGGAGTCGTTAAAGGAGAAGATGATCAGCACCGCGATGGGCAGGTACAAAAACAGGAACACCAGGACATTGAGCACCTTGGCGATAACAGGATTCCGATTCTGCATCACATCATCACCGCCCCTTCTTCACCGTCGCCGAAGCGGTTCATAATGAGCATGGCGATAATGACCAGCAGCAGCATCATAAGAGAGATGGCGCTGCCCAGGTGGGGATTATACGCCGAGCCCAAAAATTGCATTTCAATGAGGTCGCCCAGCAGGAAGCTCATGCCGCCGCCCAGGAGCTTAGAAATGGCAAAGGTGGAAATGGACGGGATGAACACCATCATGATGCCGCTGATCACGCCGGGGACGGACAGGGGGAAAATGACCCGCCGAAAAACCTGCACCTTGCCCGCGCCCAGGTCCTGGGCCGCCTCGATATACCGCCGGTCCAGCTTCTCGATAACGGAGAAGATGGGCAGGATCATAAAGGGCAGGAAGTTATACACCATGCCCAAAATCACCGCCGCGTCGGTATTGATGATGTGCAGGGGCGGGATACCCACCAGGGCCAGGAGCTGATTGAGAAAGCCGTGGTTTTCCAGAATGGACATCCAGGCGTAGGTGCGCAGGAGGAAGTTCATCCACATGGGCAGCATGATAAAAAGCATGGCTACCTTGCGCGTGGCGGGGCCCGTCTGGGCCAGGAAATAGGCAAAGGGATAGGCGATGAGCAGGCAGATGACCGTAGCCACCGCCGCCAGATACAGGGAGTTGCCGCACACCTGGAGGAAAACATCCAGGTTGGTGAAGTTCTCCAGGGTGAACTTGCCGTCGTAGTTGGTGAAGGCGTACACCACAATGAGAAGCAGCGGCACCACCACGAAAACAGCCATCCAAACGATGTAGGGAACGGCGGGGGTCTTAGTCTTCATCGTCAGCGTCCTCCTCATCCTCCTCGGCAAAGTCGGGATCGTTGATCTCGTCATACTCCGCCGAATAAGAACTGTAGTCGCCGAACAGGCCCGAATACTCGCTCTTCTTCATAATGTGGATGTCGTCCGGATTGAGGATGATGCCGATGACCTCGCCTACCTCGTGGTAGTCGGTGGTCTGAATGAGCCACTTGTAGCCCTTGAAGTCCACGATGGTGTCGTAGTGGACGCCCTTGAAGGTGACGGAGGTCACCGTGCCCACCAGGCGGCCCTTGTCGGCGGGGACGATCTCAATGTCCTCGGGCCGGATGACCACGTCCACCGGCTCCATGGGGGCAAAGCCCTTGTCCAGGCACTTGAACTTGCGGTTGAAGAACTCCACCACATAGTCCTCGTGCATAATGCCGTCCAGGATGTTGCTCTCGCCGATGAAGTCCGCCACAAAGGCATTTTTCGGCTCGTTGTAAATGTCCTCCGGCGTGCCGATCTGCTGGATGCGGCCCTTGTCCATCACCACCACGGTGTCGGACATGGTCAGGGCCTCCTCCTGATCGTGGGTAACATATATAAAGGTAATGCCCATCTGCTGCTGGATACGCTTCAGCTCGTTCTGCATATCCTTGCGCAGACGCAGATCCAGTGCGCCCAGGGGCTCGTCCAGCAGCAGGACCTTGGGCCGGTTCACCAGAGCTCTGGCGATGGCAACCCGCTGCTGCTGGCCGCCGGATAGCTGGTCCACGCGCCGCTTTTCAAAGCCCTTGAGGCTCACAACGCCCAGCATCTCCGTAACGCGCTCACGAATCTCCTCCTCCGGCACCTTGGCAATGCGCAGGCCGAAGGCAATGTTTTCAAACACATCCAGGTGCGGGAACAGCGCATACTTCTGGAACACCGTGTTGATCTGCCGCTTGTGGGGCGGGACATCATTGATCCTGACGCCGTCAAAGATCACATCACCGCTGGTGGGGGTGGTGAAACCGCCGATAATGCGCAGCGTGGTGGTCTTGCCGCAGCCGCTGGGGCCTAAAAGCGTCAGAAACTCCGAATCATTAAAATACAAATTGATGTTATCGAGAACCTGCTCGTCGTCAAACGCCATGCAGATATTCCGCAGGCGAATCAACTCTTTGGACATTTATCCTCCTCCGTTCGTAAAAAAAAGATGTGCCGCGTCCCTCCGAAAGACGGATTCTGTTCCGTTTTCCCCGTAATTCGTCAAGATTTGACAGATACAATATAGCAGAATACCCCCAAAAGTCAACAGGTTTTTTACTTATTTTTATAATGTGTTTTTTTCGCGCAAAATGCGCCTCCAAAATGGGGGTGGATGCGGAAAAAAGGAGACCGCCCGCTGGCAGTCTCCTTGCTTTTCCCCCGGCTGAAAAGCGGACCCTCAGCCGAAATATTTTTCCCGGAAGGGCACCCCGTCTACCTGGAAGGTGCGGCCCCGGAGGTAATTTAATAGCCCTGCGTCCGTGGGCAGGTCAAAGGTGAGCTGATAGGAATAGAGGGCCTGGCGGGTCTCGCCGTAGCGGCGGTTTTTCTCGCCGCTGCCGTATTTGCCGTCCCCCAAAAGCGGGCAGCCCAGGTCGGCCATGGTGGCGCGAATTTGGTGGGTGCGGCCTGTGAGCAGCTCCACCTCCAGCAGGGCCAGCTCCCCTCGGTGCTGGAGGGTCTTATACCGGGTCACGGCGGTCTTGGCCCCGGGCACGGGCTTGTGGAACACGAACACCTGCTTTTTCTTCTCGTCCTTGCGCAGGAAGTTCTCCACCTCCCCCTCCGGCGGCTGGGGCGCCCCCAGGGTGATGCAAAGATAGCGCTTGGTCAGCTCGTGGTCGCGAATCTTATCGTTGATGATGCGCAGGGTCTCGGCGTTTTTGGCGGCGATGACGATGCCGCCGGTGTTGCGGTCGATGCGGTTGCACAGGGCCGGGGTGAAGGCGTTCTCCCACCGGGGGTTCCACTCCCGCTTCTGGTAGAGATAGGCCTGGATGTGGTTTATCAGCGTGTTCACCTTCTCCGTCTCGTCCGCGTGGACCACCAGGCCCGGGCGCTTGTTGAGAAGCATCAGATTCTCGTCCTCATACACGATGTCAAGGCTGGGCTTAAAGAGGGTGAGGAACATATTCTCCTCCCGGGGCTGGTCGAAAAACTCGTCGTTTATATAGAGCTGCAACACATCCCCCTGGGCAAGGCGCTGGTCCCGGGCGGCCCGCTGGCCGTTTACTTTAATGCGCTTTATGCGGATGTATTTTTGCAGCAGGGCCGGGGGCAGCAGGGGCAGGGACTTCCCCACGAAGCGGTCCAGCCGCTGTCCGGCGTCATTTTTTCCCACGGTAAGCTCACGCATTGGCTCTCCTCCTCCGGCGGTATAGTGCTATTGTAGCGGTTTTTTGAAAAAAGTCAATTTTTTAGCAGAAAATGTTTGACAATCCCGCGTTCTTCCTCTATAATACAATTCGTGTCATTGTGAGGTGTGCCATGCGTTTGAATGTAAACAGAGTCCTGCATACCCCGGATGCCAGCGAGGATTTCCACTTTGAGATGGATCTTCGGGACCTGGAATTCGGCGGAGAAAAGCCTGTTATCAGCCCGGTTGTTGTGGACGGCCAGGTGCGAAACAAGGCCGGTATGCTGCTGCTGGAGCTTCAGACATCCACAACGCTTCGCTGCCGGTGCAGCCGGTGCCTGGAGAGCTTCGACCTGCCGAAAACCACAGACTATTCCTGTGTTTTGGCCGAGGAAAAGCAATTCGAGGACAGCGACGACATCGTTCTCCTGGACCACGACGAGGTGGACCTGGACGACCTTGCCCGAACGGCGTTTATCCTTGACATGGACACAGTCGTTTTGTGTTCCCCCCAGTGCAAGGGCCTGTGCCCCGGCTGCGGCGTGAATCTGAACCGGGAGACCTGCCGCTGCAAAAAGCAGGTAGACCCCCGGCTGGCCGCCCTGGCAAAGCTCCTGCCCCAGGAGGACGCATAAGCGCTATTAATAAATTCACTGCTCAGGCAGTATAAGACCAAGGAGGTGTCAACATGGCAGTACCTAAGGGAAAAGTATCCAAGCAAAGACGCAATAAGAGACGCAGCTCCGTGTGGAAGCTGGCGGCTCCCGGTCTGGTGGCATGCCCCAAGTGCGGTGCGCTGCATCTGCCTCACAGAATGTGCCCGGAGTGCGGTACCTACAATGGCCGTGAGGTCAAGGTCGTCAAGTCCGTGGCCGCGGATAAGTAATTTTGTGTCCTTGCAGGAGGGAAGCGTGGCTTCCCTCTTGTTTTTTTGCGGGAAAAATTCCCCGCCCCCCAATTATTCGTAGGGGCGGGGTTCTACCCCGCCCGCAGGAGGGGAAATCGCCGAAGCGCCGCCAGTGGCGGAAGAAGCGAGGCGATTTCGAGGAAGTGCCCCGATTGGCGGCCACGACAGTGGCCGGGAATCGGTTGGCACGACGGTGGGCAAGAAAGCCCCTCCCCTACGCACCACCAAGAAACACCGCACCCCATGCAAAAATCCCTGTCATTGCGAGGGCGCACCGCGCCCGTGGCAATCCGTAACCCCCTGCGGGGTCAACCCTTCCGGCGCTTCGCGCCACCTCCCCTTACACAGGGGAGGCTTTTTTCGTGGGCTCCCCTGCGCAAGGGGAGCTGGCACGGCGAAGCCGTGACTGAGGGGTCGACGGTACCGCACTTCTTGTGACGCACCCGGCGGCGTGAGGGCACGCCGCCCTACAATTTTGGCCCCCTTGCCTAAAGGGGGCTGTCACGGCAAAGCCGTGACTGGGGGATTCTTTTTCCCCACCGCACCGGCAGGGCACGCGGGCCCTGCCCTACAAAAAATCGCGCCCCCCGCACCGGGCGGACAGGGTCGTCCGCCCCTACAACACGCCTTGTAGGGCGGGACCCATGTGTCCCGCCGCCCCGCACCCACCTTGTAATAATCGAACCCCCTACCCCGCACGAATCCCTCCACCAGCCTGCGGCTGGTTCCCCTCCCTTTAGGCAAGGGAGGCTCTTTTTGTCGTCTCCATCTTTCCACTTTCATCTTTCCTCTTCCCCTCCCCTTTCCATTCAATTTCTTGATGAAATCCATAAAAATGATTCGTTTTACTTTTGCCCGAAACCCGACTATACTATTTAATATAGAAAATGCTTGCGTCTCGGTGCAAAAGCGGCTATAATTATATAGTTATTGAGACTGTCGATAAAGTGGTAGGATTTTCGATAACGGTAAGGAAGGGTGTGTGAGGGAAACCCAAGAAGGGTGTCCCTCACCATTAAAATCAATAGTTTTTGAAACTTTATCAAAGTTTCAAAAACTTAGACAGCGGGGCGAAAAGACTTTTTCGACACGCTGTAATATGTGGCATTATGCCGTTTTTTCGGGAGAGACGCACTTATGAGCACCATCATCACCTCCATAGACCCCGGCAGCCCTGCTATGCGGGCGGGCCTGCGGCCGGGCCAGCAGCTTTTGTCCATCAACGGCCACGCCGTGGTGGATGTGCTGGACTATCGGTTCTACGGCTACGACCCGGTGAGCCACCTGGCCCTGAAAAATGAGGACGGCTCCACCCAAAAGCTGACCATTCACAAGGCCGAGGGCGAGGACCTGGGGCTGAACTTCGATACCTATCTCATGGATGAGATGCGCTCGTGCGCCAACCACTGCATCTTCTGCTTCGTGGATCAGATGCCCCCGGGTATGCGCGAGACCCTGTATTTTAAGGACGACGACGCCCGGCTCAGCTTCCTCCAGGGCAACTACATCACCCTCACCAACCTCACCGAGCGGGAGGCCCAGCGCATCATCGACCTGCGCATCAGCCCCATCAATGTCTCCGTCCACACCACGGACCCCCAGCTCCACTGCACTATGCTGGGAAACAAAAACGCCGCCCGGAGCCTGGACTACATCCGCGCCTTCTGCAAGGCGGGCATTGTGATGAACGGGCAGATCGTGGTCTGCCCCGGCTGGAACGACGGCGACCAGCTGCGCCGCACCCTGCGGGACCTGACGGAGATGGAGTTCTCCTCCTGCTCCCTGGTGCCTGTGGGCATTACCAAATACCGCCAGGACCTGGCTAAGCTCCGGCCCGTGGACGCTCAGTGCGCGGGAGAAATTTTGGACATCGCCGAGGAATTCGGCCAGGAGAACCTGCGCCGATTCGGCACAAGGCGGTTCTTCTGCGCCGACGAGCTTTTCCTCCGGGCCGGGCGGGAGCTGCCCGGGGAGGACTATTACGAGGGCTACCGGCAGCTGGAAAACGGCGTGGGCATGCTCCGCTCCCTGGAGGGCGACCTGCTCCGGGCCATGGACCTGATGGACGAAGCCCCCGCCCCCTCCCCTTTCACCATCGCCACAGGCCGGGCCGCCGAGGGCTTTATGCGGCACCTGCTGGACATGGTACAGCAGCGCTTCCCCCAGGTGCAGGGCAAAGTGGTGGGGATAGACAACGACTTTTTCGGCCATACCATTGATGTGGCGGGCCTTTTGACCGGGCAGGACCTGGCCGCCCAACTGAAATCGCACAAGCCCTTGGGCCGGGTGCTGATCCCCCTGCATATGCTCCGCCACCAGGAGGATGTTTTCCTGGACGACTGGACCGTCCCCCGGCTCTCCCAGGCGCTGGACGCGCCGGTGCAGGTGGTGGGCATTGACGGCTTCGACCTGTGCGACGCCATTTTCGGACTGTAAGGAGGTAGACCTATGGCAAAACCTATGATCGCTATTGTGGGCCGCCCCAATGTGGGCAAGTCCATGCTGTTTAATAAACTCATTGGCCGGCGTCTTTCCATCGTGGAGGACACCCCCGGCGTAACAAGGGACCGCATCTACGGCGAGAGCGACTGGTGCGGGCGCAAGTTCACCCTGGTGGACACCGGCGGCATTGAGCCCAACACCGACAACCAAATTCTCGCTTTCATGCGCCAGCAGGCCCAGATCGCCATTGACAACGCCACCGTTATTGTCCTGGTGGTGGACATCAAGACCGGCATGACCGCCGCCGACCAGGAGGTGGCCGGGATGCTCCAGCGCTCCAAAAAGCCCATCGTCCTGGCGGTGAACAAAATGGACGCTACCGGCACCGTGGACCCGGAGTTTTACGAGTTTTACAACCTGGGCCTGGGCGACCCCATTGCCGTGTCCGCCGTACACGGCCACGGCGCAGGCGACCTGCTGGACGCCTGCCTTCAATACTTCCCTCCCGAGGACGATTCCGAGGAGGACGACGATGTGATCCAGGTGGCCATCATCGGCAAGCCCAATGTGGGCAAGTCCAGCCTCACCAACCGCATCCTGGGCCAGGAGCGGGTCATCGTCAGCAATGTGGCGGGCACCACGCGGGACGCCATCGACTCCTATTTTGAAAACGAGACGGGCAAATATAACTTCATCGACACCGCCGGAATGCGCAAAAAGTCCAAGGTGGACGACGCCATCGAGAAGTACAGCGTGCTCCGGGCCACCATGGCTATCGAGCGCAGCGATGTGTGCCTCATTCTCATCGACGCCAACGACGGCGTTACCGAGCAGGACACCAAGATCGCTGGTCTGGCCCACGAGGCGGGCAAGGCCTGCATCATCGTGGTGAACAAGTGGGACATGGTGGAAAAAGACGGCAAGACCATGGACCGTATGCGCGAGGACATCCGCCGGGACCTGAGCTACATGACCTACGCCCCCATTCTGTTCATCTCCGCTCTCACGGGCCAGCGGGTGACGCGGCTGTTTGAGCTCATCAACTATGTGAACAACCAGGCCTCCACCCGCATCACCACGGGTATGCTCAACTCCGTGCTGGCCGACGCTCAGACCCGGGTGCAGCCCCCCACGGACAAGGGCCGCCGTCTGAAAATTTACTACA
>CAVHCH010000125.1:0-3721 GCA_963634265.1 Bacteroidaceae bacterium
CTCCTCTGGCTTTCTCCCAACGAGTTCACTGTCCAATATGTTTGACAAACCTACAGTGTCGAAAAAGTCATTCCGCCCGCCAAGGGCTCAAAAGCGGAAGAGGTTCAGCCCCACATCCTCGCTGAAGCGGCGCTCCACGGTGCCGTCGATGATCTGGATGACCATTTCGCAGGTGGCGCTGATGACGGCCCGGTTCAGATGTCCGCCGAACACCTGGCCCTGCTCGTTCCCGGCACTCATGTGCAGATGGGCGTAGAAAGCGCCGTCCATGGTGGTGATGGTGCCCGTTAGGGACACGATCTCGAAGCTGCCCTGAAACCGGTTGGCATGGTACTGCTTCTCGTCCACATTGAAAACGCCCACGGTAAAGTCGCCCGTGGCACCCAGGGCGCTGATGCTGGCCAGCCGGATGTCCTCCTTTAGGGCGATGTCCTTCACGGTGTCCAAGATCTCCTCGCCCCGGTCGATCCGGGCCACAACGGTGCTGCCAAATCTTTTGTACTCCATGATATTCTCCTTCCCGCCCCAACGGGCAGATGATGTTTTTGGAGGGCTATTCCCTGCACAGCAGGACTACCGTCTCCACATGGGCCGTGCCCGGGAACAGATCCACCGCCGTGGCCCGGGTGGCCTGATAGCCCTTTTGCGCCAGGAGCTTTACATCCCGGCCCAGAGTGGCTGGGTCGCAGGAGACATAGACGATGCGCTGCGGCCTCATCTGTGCCATGGCGTCGATCACCTCCGGGGCCAGGCCCTTGCGGGGCGGGTCCACGCAGATGACATCCGGGCGCAGGTCCTCCGCCGCCAGCCGGGCCGCGATATCCCCGGCGTCGCCGCAGAAAAACTCCACATTCTCCACGCCGTTGACCGCGGCGTTCTCCCGGGCGTTTTCCACCGCCGGGGTCACGATCTCCGCGCCGATGACCTTTTTCGCCTTGTCCGCCATGGTCAGGGTGATGGTCCCGGCCCCGCAGTAGAGGTCCAGCACCAGCTCCTTGCCCGTGAGCCCCGCGTACTCCACCGCCCGACGGTAGAGCACCTCCGCCTGCTCCCGATTCACCTGGTAAAAGGACGGGATGGACAGCCGGAAAGTGTGCCCACACAGGGTGTCCGTGAGGGTGTCCTCTCCCCACAGCGTCCGGTAGCGGTCGCCTAAAATTACATTGCTGCGCCGGGTGTTCACGCCCAGCACCACGCCCACCGCCTCCGGCACCGCTCCGCGCAGAGCGGCCACCAGCGCGTCCTCCCGGGGGAGGCTTTCGCCGTTCACCACCACGCAGAGAAGCGACTGCCCCCGGGCGTTGGTGCGCACATATAGGTGCCGCACAAGACCCGTGCCGGTCCGCTCGTCATATCCCGGCACATGATGCGCCGCCATGTAGCCCCGCAGGGCTCCGGCAGCGGCATCCGCCTGGGGCTTTTGAATAAGGCACGCCGACAGGTCCGTCACCTGGTGGGTCCGGGCCCGGTAAAAGCCCACCTTTCCGTCGGCGGACACCGGGTACTGGCTCTTGTTGCGGTAGTGCAGCGGCTCCGCCGCACCCAAAATCTCCTCCACCTCCACGGCGCTGCCGCCCAGGCGGGTCAGGGCGTCCTGCACCCGGCGGCCCTTGGCCCACAGCTCCTCGGTGTAGTCCATGTGACGGTAGGCGCAGCCGCCGCACTGGCGGTAGTAGGGGCAGTCCGGCTCCCGGCGGTGGGGAGAAACGGTCTGCCAGGCCACCGCCTTGCCGAAGGCGGCGCTCTTGCCCACCTTCAGAATGAGGATGTCGCACACCTCGCCGCGAATGGCGTTGTGGACGAACACCACCTGGCCGCCGATGCGGGCGATGCCCAGGCCCTCGGTGGAGTAGCCCAAAATTTCAGCGGTATAAATTTGATTTTTCACCAGAGACGACATGGCGGTTATCCTTTCAGCAGGGGAGCCACGGCATCACCGTGGCTCCCGTTGATAAAATCAGAACTTGAACTTCTCCAAAATCTTCCGCAGGCTCTCGGCGAAGTCGGCCAGGGTCTTGTTGTCCCGGCCCTGGCTGCGGCGGATAAGGGCCGCCAGCGCGTCGCCCAGCTCCACCAGCCGCTTGTAGGCGGAGGAGATACGGGGCGCGCCCTCGAAGGCCTTCTTCTTGGGCTCGGGCAGGTAGCCCTGCTCCACGATGCGATTCTCCAGCAGGTCGTAGACCTCGGTATACTGGGGGGCGTGGGCGGCAAAGCCCCGGGCGGCCACATCGGCGGCGAAAGCGGGAGCCACCTCCCGGTCGCCGTGGACCACGAACACATGGGTGGGCTTGGCGGGGGCGAACTGGTCGATCCAGTTCAGCAGATGGTCCCGGTCGGCGTGGGAGCTGAGGCCCTGGAAATTCACGATCTTGGCCCGCACGGCGATCTCCTCGCCGAACATTTTCACCGTCTCGGCCCCGTCCAGCAGGTGCCGGCCCAGGGTGCCGGGGGACTGGAAGCCCACGAACACCACGGCGCTCTCGGGCCGCCACAGATTGTGCTTTAAGTGATGGCGGATGCGGCCCGCGTCGCACATACCCGAGGCGGAGATAATGACCTTGGGGGAGGGGTCCAGGTTCAGGTTCTTGGACTCGTCCACCGTCTCCGTCAGGTGCAGGCCGGGGAAGTTGAACATATGGGTGCCGTCCTGGACCAGGGCCAGAGCCTCCTCGTCCAGGTAGCCCCGCAGGTCGCCGCAGAAGATGGTGGTGGCGGCCTTAGACAGGGGGCTATCCACATACACATTGAAATTGGGCACGGACTTCACCAGGTTCTCGTCCTTGATCTGCCGGATGAAGTACAGCAGCTCCTGGGTGCGGCCCACAGCGAAGGAGGGGATGACCACATTGCCGCCTTTGCCCAGGGTCTCGTCGATGATCTGGGCCAGCTCGTCGGTGTAGCTCCACACCTCCGTGTGGTTGCGGTTGCCGTAGGTGCTCTCCATGACCACGAAGTCGGCCTGGTGGAAGAACTGGGGGTCCCGGATGATGGGCTGGTCCACATTGCCGATGTCGCCGGAAAAGACGATGGTGCGCGTCTCGCCGCCCTCGGTGACCGTCAGCTTCATGCTGGCGGAGCCCAGCAGGTGGCCCGCGTCGATGCACTCCACCTGCACGCCCTCACACAGGTCCACCTTCTCGCCGTATTCGCAGGTGGTGACGAATTCCTTCACCCGCAGCGCGTCCTCCACGGTGTAAAGGGGCTCCACCACGGGCCGGCCCGCCCGGAGGTTCTTGCGGTTTTTATACTCCGCGTCGGACTCCTGGATGTGGGCCGAGTCCTGGAGCATGATGTCCAGCAGCTGGGCGGTGAGGCGGGTGGTGAGGATGCGCCCCTGGAAGCCCTGCTTCACCAGCATGGGGATGCGGCCGGAGTGGTCGATGTGGGCGTGGGTCACCAGAACATAGTCAATATCGCCTGCGTGGAAAGGCAGGCTGGCGTTATCCACCTCGTCCCGGCCCTGCTGCAGGCCGCAGTCGATGAGGATCTTCTTGCCGTTTACTTCCAAACAGTGGCAGCTGCCCGTAACGCACTGGTCAGCGCCAAAAAAGCTCAGTTTCATAGTGGATGATCCTTTCTTGTGGGATGATAAAAAGGGATTTATAGTAATTATACCATTTTCGTTTCCAAAGGGCAACAGGAATTGCAATTTGCTTTCCCGGCGGGTGTAGGACTACAATACATATTGGACAAGAGAAAAAAGATATGAGGAATAGGGTCT
>CAVHCH010000126.1:0-4202 GCA_963634265.1 Bacteroidaceae bacterium
CACCTGTCCCCCATCTCCGATACCACCATCATGGCTTCCGCTGGTGCGCACTGCTTCCACCTGAACCATGTGTCCACCCAGCTGACCTACGGCGTGACCGTGGCTGCTGTGTCCTTCGTCTGCTTCCTCATCGCCGGTCTGCTGCAGAATGTTGTTATCTGCATGATCATCGGTGTGGCTCTGATGGTCGCCACCCTGCTGGTCATCAAGGCTATCGTTGCCAAGAAGCACGCTGGTATCTTCGCCGAAATGGCCGAGGCCAACAAGGCCATGGCTGCCAACAAGTAAGATACAGCCTACTTACAATAAAAAAAGAGACGCCTGTGGGCGTCTCTTTTTTTACTGGCACAAAAATATTTAGAGAAAAACCTGTCATTGCAAGGGCGCAAAGCGCCCACCGCACTCCATGTTCATTACCAAAACGACGGGGTGTGGTCACCCCGCCCTACAATGGTAGTCTCCATCTTTCCACTTTCCACTTTCCTCTTTCCTCTCTCATTTCCCCCCTTGACAAAGCGCAAAAATCCGCTATAATTTGAAAACGATAATCATTTTCAAATTCGGGAGGGGTTTTTATGTCCTACATGACCCGGCAGCAGGCGGCGGTTTTGAGCTGCATTGCCTCCTGTCCCGGCGGGCGGGCCACGGCCATGGACCTGGCGCAAAGGCTGCGGCAGGACGGCCAGTCCGTGGGCCTGAGCACGGTGTACCGGCAGCTGGAAAAGCTGGTTTCCCAGGGTAAGGTCCACAAGCTGCTCACCGACGAGGGGGCCTGCTACCAATACTGCGACAAGGCCCGGCACGCGGACTGTTTCCTGCTCCAGTGCGAGGGCTGCGGCGCCATTTTCCACATGGACTGCTCCCACCTGGGAGAGCTGTACGACCACCTGCTGGAGGGCCACGGCTTTGCCATCAACCCCCGGCGGACGATGTTCTACGGCCTGTGCGAAAAATGCCGGGAGGCGGAGCAATGAGAAAGCGTCTTTTGGCCCTGCTGCTGGCGGCGGCCACGGCCCTGGGCCTGTGCGCCTGCGCCCCGGTGGAGGAGGACACGGGGAAGCTTTCGGTGGTCTGCTCCCTGTTCCCCTATTATGATTTTGTCCGGGTCATCGGCGGGGAGTGGGTGGAGCCCCGGCTGCTGGTGGCCGCCGGGCGGGAGGCCCACAGCTTCGAGCCCACCCCGGTGGATGTGATCCGGGTGAGCCGGGCGGATGTTTTCGTCTACAACGGCGGCGAGGGGGAGCAGTGGGTGGACGAGATTCTGAATTCCGCCGGGGAAAATATCCCCACGGTGCTGCGCATGATGGACTACGCCGACGCCCTGGAGGAGGAACCGGTGGACGGCGACGGGCACGATGACCACGCCCACCACGACCACCACGAGCACGACGAGGACAGCGACCACATAGAATATGACGAGCACATCTGGACCTCCCCGGTGGAGGCCGCGAAGCTGTGCCGGGCCATCTGCGACGCCCTGTGCGCTGCCGACCCGGCCCACGCGGCGGATTTCCGGGCGAACCTGGAAGCCTACCTGACGGAGCTTTCCGACCTGGACGCGGCCTTTCGCCAGGTGGTCAGCGAGAAGAAGCGGGATGTGCTGGTGTTCGGCGACCGCTTCCCGCTGCTGTATTTCTGCCGGGAATACGGCCTTAACTACCGGGCGGCCTTCCACGGCTGCTCCTCGGACACGGAGCCGTCCCTCTACACCTTGAAATTCCTCATTGACAAGGTGCGCGAGGAACAAATTCCCGTGGTCTACGCCCTGGAGCTGAGCAGCCAAAAGGTGGCCGGGGCCATCGCCGAGACCACCGGGGCCAAGGTGGTGACATTTTACTCCTGCCAAACCGTTTCTGCGGCGGACTGGGCCGCGGGAGAGGGATATTTGAGCCTGATGCGCCGGAATGTGGCGGCGCTGCGAGAGGGGATATGCTGAATGGATAAGGAAATTTTACTGGCCTGCCGGGACGCCAGCCTGGGCTACGAGGGCAAGGCTATTTGGGAGCATCTGGACTTCCAGGTGCGCCGGGGGGACTACATCTGCATCGTGGGCGAGAACGGGTCCGGCAAGTCCACGCTGCTGAAAAGTCTCTTGGGCCTGCTGCGCCCGCTGTCGGGCCGCATCGAGCGGGGCGGGAGCCTTTCTGGCGGGGCCATCGGCTACCTGCCCCAGCAGACCCGGGCGCAAAAGGACTTCCCCGCCACGGTGACGGAGGTGGTGCGCTCGGGCTTCCTCAGCGCGGGCGGCCACCGGCTGCTCTATACCCCGGCCCAAAAGGCCCAGGCCCTGGTGAACATGGGCAAGCTGGGGATTTTGGAGCTGAAAGACCGCTGCTACCGGGAGCTCTCCGGGGGCCAGCAGCAGCGGGTGCTCCTGGCCCGGGCCCTGTGCGCGGCCCGGGAGCTGCTGATCCTGGACGAGCCGGTGACGGGCCTGGATCCCGCCGCCGCCCAGGACCTCTACCGCACCCTGTCGTATCTCAACAAGACCGAGGGCATCGCCATCGTCATGGTGACCCACGACATGGAAAACGCCCTGCGCTGCGCGGACTTCATCCTCCACGCCGGGCAGGGACAGCACTTTTTCGGCACGGTGGAGGAATATCTGCGCTCCTCCGTGGGCCGCCGGTTTGGAGGTGCAGGGGCATGATCTTGCTGGAAATGTTTACTTACCCGTTCATCGTCCGGGCCTTTGTGGTGGGCATTTTGGTGTCGGTGTGCGCGGCGCTATTGGGCGTGCCGCTGGTTTTGAAGCGGTACTCCATGATCGGCGACGGGCTGAGCCATGTGTCCTTCGGGGCGCTGTCGGTGGCGGTGGCCTGCGGTTGGGCGCCGCTGCCGGTGTCCATCCCGGTGGTGGTCATTGCGGCCCTGGGGCTGCTGCGGATGACGGAGCGCAGCCGCCTGGGGGCGGACGCGGCCATCGCGGTGGTCTCCGCCTCGGCCCTGGCCATCGGCATCATCGTCACCAGCCTCACCACCGGCATGACCACCGATGTGGACAGCTATATGTTCGGCTCCATCCTGGCCCTGAGCCGGGCGGATGTGGCCCTGAGCGTAGGGCTTTCGGTGGCGGTGCTGGTGCTGTTCGGGCTGTTTTATCATCAGCTTTTCGCCATCACCTTTGACGAGAGCTTTTCCCGGGCCACGGGGATGCGCGTGGGGGTGTACAACACCCTCCTGGCGGTGCTGACGGCCCTGACCATCGTGCTGGGCATGCGGCTCATGGGGGCCATGCTCATCTCCAGCCTGGTGATCTTCCCGGCACTGACGGCCATGCGGCTGAAAAAGAGCTTCTTCGGCGTGGTGGTGCTGGCGGGGTGCCTGTCGGTCGTGTGCTTCTGCGTGGGGCTGACGGCATCGTACCTGCTGAGCCTCCCCGTAGGCGCGTCGGTGGTGGTGACCTCCCTGGCGGCGTTTTGGGGCGCGACGGTGATCGGCCGGGCGCGGGGGAGAAGATGAAAGAGGAAAGTGGAAAGATAGGGCGTAGGGGCGACCCTTGCGGTCGTCCGGACCACAGGTGTATTGAAATCGTGTGCAACCGGGCCGATGTAGGCATCGGCCCCTACGCATTGGTTTTCGATAGGGCTCCGTAGGGGGCGATGCCCACATCGCCCCGCACCACCGCACTCCTTGAAAACCGTTGCCTCCCTTGCCTAAAGGGAGGGGGACCAACCGAAGGTTGGTGGAGGGATTCCGTGCGGGGTAATAGGTTCGATTATCACAAGGTAGGTGCGGGGCGGCGGGACACATGGGTCCCGCCCTACGACGGTAATTTTTGTAGGGCAGGGCCCGCGTGCCCTGCTGTGCGGTGGGGAAAACGAATCCCCCAGTCGGCTTCGCCGACAGCCCCCTTTAGGCAAGGGGGCCAACATTGTAGGGGCGGACGCCCCTGTCCGCCCGCTGGATTTGCACCGCACTCCTTACAAAAAGCTCTGTCATTGCGAGGACGCAACGCGTCCGTGGCAATCCGTAACCTCTGCGGGGACGACCCTTCCGGCGCTTCGCGCCACCTCCCCTTACACAGGGGAGGCTTTTTTCGTTGGCTCCCCTGCGTAAGGAGAGCCTTTATATGTGTGGGGCGTAAAAATTGTCCGTTTTTCTTTTAAGGAAACTGGCGGTTTGCGGCTTTTTATGGGGACAGGGCGGGGTGATTCATTGTTAAGAAACAGACAGGATTGTTTGTTTCTTAACAAGAACAA
>CAVHCH010000127.1:0-14226 GCA_963634265.1 Bacteroidaceae bacterium
CTGGGCTTCCTGTAGATATGCTCTTTTTAGTGTCTACTTTTACTTGACAAGTACACTTGCCGCGTGCAAGAGGGTCTGTTTTTTAGTTCAAATGGCAAAATTGCCGTTCACGAAAATAGGCACTTCCCGGCCGTCCTGGGTCTTGCCCAGGATGGAGAGGTCGGCGGTGCCCACCATGAAGTCCACATGGGTGACGGAATCGTTGAGGCCGTGGGCCTTCAGCTGATCCTTGTCCATGTCGCGGCCCCCCTCGATACAGGGGTAGGCCTCACCGAAAGCGATGTGGCAGGCGGCGTTTTCATCAAAGAGGGTGTTGTAAAACAGCAGCTTTTGGTTGGAGATGGGGCTGTCGTAGGGGACCAGGGCCACCTCGCCGAAGTAAGAAGCCCCCTCGTCCACGGAGATGGCAGCCTCCAGCACCGCCTGGCCCTGCTCTGCGGAGACGGAGACGATCTTCCCCTGCTCCACGGTCATGCGGAAGCCGCTTATGATGTTGCCGTCATGCACCAGGGGCAGAGAGGCCACCACCGTGCCGTTGGCCCCGGTGCGCAGGGGGGAGGTGAACAGCTCCTCCGTGGGCATATTGGCAACAAAGGGCTGGCCCGCCGCGGTGCAGTCGTCCCCGGCCTCCCAGATATGGTCCCGGGGCAGCTCCACCGTCAGGTCGGTGCCGAGAGAATTGGTGTAGTGCAGGCTCTTCAGGCGCAGGGCGTTGAGCTTTTCCTTGCGGCGGGCGAGGTTTTCCAAATGCTCCTGCCAGCGCTGGACGCTTCTCCCGTCGCCGGTGATGCGGACGGTCTTGAAAATGGCCTCCCACAGGCTCTCCATGGCCGCTTCTTCGGGCAGGTCCGGGAACACCCGCTTTGCCCAGGAGGGGATGGGGATGGAGGCGATGCACCAGGGGAACCCGCTGCTCATTTGCAGGCGGTAATACTCCTTCAGCGCCTCGCCGCTGGCCCGCAGGGCCCGCACACGGCGGTCCGGGTCCACGCCCTTGAGATGCTCCGGGTCCTCGGCGTCAATGACCAGGTACGCCGCCCCGGCCTTGGCAAAGTCGTTATAAAAATGCTGCCGCCACCGGGGCACCTGGTCAAACACGGAGTCCTCGGCCCGGAGGAATTTTTCCCGGTCCATGTAATCGTCGTGCCAGTTCATCACCACTTCCCGGCAGCCCACATCATAGGCCGCCGTGGCACACAGCCGAGCGAAAAAGGCGCACTCCACGGGGCTGGAGATGATGAGCGTCTGCCCCTTTTCCACATGGAGGCCCACCTGAATGAGCAGCTTCGCGTACTCCTGCAATTTCTCGTTTCTTATATCCATAGAAACACTTCCTTATTATATTAAATGTACCTCTTATCTGAGTATGTCCATCAGATCGTCGGCGGCCATGGATTTGGTGACCACCACCACATGGTCTCCCTCGTGGATGCAGGTGTTGCCGTCGGGAATGACGATCTCCTTATCCCGGGCGATGGCACCCACCAGGACACCTTTTTTCAGGGGCAGGTCCTTCATGGGCTTATCCAAAAGCTCCCGGCACTCCGGCCCGGCGGTGAACTCCAGGGCCTCCACCTGGCCGCCCATCATCTTATACAGGCTCTCCACGGCGCTGCCCTCGGAGTTAGCCAGGGCGCGGACATAGCGGGTGATCTGATTTGCCACCAGGTCCTTGGGGCTGATGATGCTGCCGATGCGGGTGTCCTGCACCAGGTCCATATAGTTGGGCCGGGTCATCTTAGCCAAAACCTTTCCGACCCCCGCCCGCTGGGCGCTGAGGGCCATGAGCAGGTTCTCCTCGTCCCGGTCGGTGAGGGACACGAACGCGTCCGCCGCGAACACCCCCTCCTCCCGCAGGAGGTCGTTGTCCGTGCCGTCCCCCTCGATGATGAGGGTGTCCGGCAGCTCCGTTGAAAGGGTCAGGCACTTTTGGTGGTTCATCTCCACGATCTGGGACTTGATGCCCCGCTTTTTCAGCTCCCAGGCCAGATACATAGCCGTGCGGCTGCCCCCCAAAATGGACACCGCCTTGACCTTGGACTGGGAATGGCCCAGGCTGTGGAGCATATGCTGCAGCTGCCCCTTGGCGCCGATCATGTAGAGCTTGTCCCCGATCTGCGGCACGAAGGCGCCGTTGGGAATGACCATCTCCCCCTCATGCACCGCCACGCAGAACAGCACCTTGGCCGGATTGTGGCTGCTGAACTCGCTGAGGGAACGCCCCGCCACGCTGGTCTGGGCCGTCACATCAAAGCCGATCATGTCGATGCGCCCCCGGGCAAAGGGCTCCACGGAGAAGGCCGACGGCGTAGACACGATCCGGGCGATCTCCTGGGCGGCGGCCAGGTCGGGGTTTATCACCATGTCCAGGCCGATCTCCTTTTTCAGCATATCGGCATCCCGGCGGTACTCGGTGCTGCGGACCCGGGCGATGGTGTGGCCCGCGCCCAGCTTCTTGGCGATGAAGCAGCAGAGGAGGTTCGTCTCGTCCATGTTGGTCACGGCGATGACCAGGTCCGCCGACTGGGCCCCGGCCTCCTTCAAAATGCTGATAGACGCGCCGTTTCCCTGGATGCACATGACATCCAGGGCGTTTTCCGCCCGGTGCAGGGCCACGGGGCTGCTGTCCACCATGGTGATGTCGTGGTGCTCCCCGGCCAGCTGGCTGGCGATGGCGTAGCCCACCTTTCCGTTTCCCACAATGATAATTTTCATTCTGTCTGTTCCTCCTTCGGTGCCGGGACCGCCCGGCGGCAGGCCAGGCGCGCACCGTTATATTCCGCGCCCATGATAAGCACCTGCCCCGTCATATACAGCCACAAAAGCACCACAACGATGGTGGCAATGGAGCCGTACAGCTCCGAATAGTGGGCCACCTGCTCCACATAATACGAAAACGCCACGCTCAGCGCCAGCCATGCCGCCATGCTCAAAAGCACCCCCGGCACCACCTCCCGCAGCGGGCAGCGGCGGCCCCGGGCCACCATATTTAGCGGCACCAGCACCAGCAGCATGATAACGCCCAGGAGCACGAAACGCAGGTTCCCCCACAGGTCAATGAAGCTCTCCGGCAGCGTGATAAACCGCGCCGCAAAGGCCAGCGCCCGCCGGCCCACGGTGGTCAGCACAATGCTGGCGGCGATGGTGACAATGAGCCACAGGGTAAAGAAAAAGTTCCGCAGCGTCCCGCCGATCATGCTGGGCGGCTGGGAAACGCCATAGGCCTTGCGCACCGAGTGCATCAGGCAACTGGTGGCCCGCATGGGAAACCAAATGGAGAAGATCAGGCTGAACACCAAAAGCTGCCTGCTGGGGCTGGTGGATACATATTCTAAATAGCTGCGCATGATGGACGCCACCTGGTCCGGCAGGATGTGGCTAAGCGTCCCCATAAGCTCCTCAATGTCCAAATTCATGAGGCCCACCAGCGTACTGATGAAAATCAGCAGCGGAAAAATGGCAAACAGCAGATAGTAGGTCAGCGCCGCCCCGTCCCGGGCCACATCGTGTCCATAGTATCGGTCAAACAGCTCCTTCGCCATCGTCAGCACGCGCCCTCCCGCTTTCTCCCGTTTCATGGCCGCACCCCCCCTTTCTGCTCTATGGCATAAGTAAATGTATTATACCATACTCCCAACTTAAAATAAACCCCCACTTCTTACGCCCGATTTTGTCACTTACCCGACCTGTTTTGTCAAAATATATAAAATAAGTTTACAATTTTGGAAAAAATTTCCTATTGGCATTCTGCAAAAGTTGTGTTAAAATATACGAAGTAAATTTCTGCATAGAAAAAGAGGGATTAAAAAATGGATAACTTGACGAAAATCGTTCGCACCGAGATCTCCCGGCAGTACAAGAGCGTGCGGCAGTTTGCCCTTACGGTAGGCATTCCCCTGTCCACCATCAACAGCGCCCTGCACAACGGCATCGGCGGTTCCTCTTTCGACACCGTGGTGCAGATCTGCAAGGTTCTGGGCATCAAGGCCCTGTCCGACGACTCCGCTTTCTACCTGACCGACGACACCCAGGAGCTGCTCACCCGGTACGCCCAGCTGGACAGCTATGGCCGTCACACCGTGGCTACCGTGCTCAAGGTAGAGGCCGAGCGCTGCCGTGACGCGGCAGACACCTTCTCCGGCCAGGCAGCAGCCTACGGCGGCAGCTTCACCAGCGTGAATATGCCCACCAAAAACGCAGTTGATGCCGCCGACGCTCTGCGCGTTCTCAAGGCCAGAGACAGCATGGAAAACAAGGATTAATAGGAAGGGATCGTTTCTATGACGGCCGCGCAGCGGAAGGCACGCACCTTTTTGAAACAATTCCACCATCGGCCATTTACTGTTACAGATCTGGAAAAAGCCCTGCAAGCGCAGGGCTTTTCTCTCGTGGAGTTCAGTCGGCTCTCCAACTGTCGGGAGGTCAGCACCCTGCTCACCTCCCTGCAGCTGGTCACTTACGCCTCGGGCCTCTCCGCCTTCACCTACCAGGACGCAAACCTGCGCATCGTTTTCATGCAGGAGAACCTGTCCCAGCAGGAGCAGATGATCCTGCTCAGCCACGAGCTGGGCCATATTCTGTGCGGCCATCTGGACCGGGCCCCCACCACCGGCCCCGGCTCCGGCGTCCTGGAGGAGCAGGAGGCCAACGACTTCTCCGCCTGTCTCATGGGCTATAATAAGACCTGCCGCCCCCGGCGCACGGCTATCCTGGTGGCCCTGGCTTTGGCGGTTCTGGCCCTGGCCGTGGGCGTGACGGTCAGCGCCGTAAACCGCGAAAATCCCACGGTCTACCTCACCGAGTCCGGCCAGTGCTACCACAAGGCCGACTGCAAGTACATCGTCGGCAAGGACAACACCACCGCCGTGACGCTCCGCCAGGCCAAGGAGTCCGGGTATGACGCCTGCACCTGGTGCTTCGGCCACAGCGCTACATAACATATTCGGAGTATGAATGCCATGCACACCAAGCCCGAAAAATGGGATTATGTCATCACCGGCAAGCCCTACGGCATCACGCGAATGGTGATCGTGGGCATTATCGCCGGGCTTTTCATCGTGCTGACCATCGACCAGCTCCAGCCGGGGCCCAATAAAATGCCCTTCATTGCCCTGGCTTTCGGCGGCATAGCCACCCTCATGACCGTGACCCTGGTAAGGCTCATAGGCCGCTACTTTTACTATAAGATCTGTATCGGCCCCGATGGTTTTTACTTCAAAACAGGCCCCTTTAACGGCAAATATTACGAATATACCGAGGTAGAGCGCTGCGGCAAGGGGACCATCAAAGTCCACCACGCCGCCACCCTCGCTGCCCCCGCCCAGGTCAGCCGCCAGTTTTTCCACTTCACCGACCGCACCGGCAAAAAGCACGAAGCTCTCCTGGAGGGCAGCCTGAACGACGACGAGATCGCTATCCTAATAAACCGCATCAACCACGCCCAAAAAGAAAATTGACCCAAAGAGACGGCAGTTGCCCCCCAGCAGCTGCCGTCCTTATTTTTGTTCCCCGCACCCCTCCGCACGCCCTGTGCCGCAGCAAAACGGCGGGGTGTGGTCACCCCGCCCTACAAGCCGTTTCCGTAGGGGCGGGGCTCTGCCCCGCCCGCCACATATCCTCCCATAAATGCGTAGGGCGGGACCCATGTGTCCCGCCGCATACCGCACTTCATGTAAATAACCATGTCATTGTGAGGCCAGTGCGCACACCGACCGTAGGGAGCTCTCTGCACGCCTCTCCCTATTCACTCACTTACTCGCCTTATGCACCCCATAAAAGAAATACCGTCCCAGCCCGTCGCCGAACACGCCGGTGTAATGCTCCGACAGGCTCCAGCTCACGGTGCTGCAATACAGCGGGATCACATTCCCCTTCTCCAGCAGCAGCTGCTCGGCATCCTCCAGATACGCATCCCGGGCCTTCTGGTCGGCGGACACCGCCGCCACCCGCAGCAGCATATCATAGGCGCTGGAATAAAAGTTCGCATAGTTGTCCTCGCTGCCCTTGCGCCAACTATTGAGGAAGCCCGTGGCGTCGTTGCGGTCGCTGGTCACGCGCAGGGCGGCAATGGTGTATTCGCCCCGGGCCAGCGCCTGGTCGATCTGCGAGGCGGTGACGCCCTGCAAGGTCACATCCAGCCCCAGCTTCTCCTTCCAGGTCTTTTGCAGCAGCGCCGCCAGGGAGTCGGTGATGCCGTCGGACTCATAGAGCATGGTCACGGTGCCCAGCTTCGCCAGGCCGCTGGCCGTGTAGCCCGCTTCTTTCATCAGCTCCTGGGCGGTCTCGCAGTTTTTCTCGTAGTTCTCGCTGTCGTTGTCCACGGCGGGTCCGTTGTCCCGGAACTGCCCGCCCACGGTGCTCTTGATGCCCCAGGTCACAAGCCCCTCCGCCGCCGGATGGGTCCGGGCCCCCAGCAGCTGGGCAATGGCGCTGCGGTCAATGACCAGGCCCATGGCCCGGCGCACATTTTCGTTGCTGGTGAGGCTGGAGAGCTGGTTCAGCAGCACCACGCTGGTCTCGGGATAATAGTCCGGGGTCCAGCTGTCGATCTTCTTGGCGATACTCTCATCCGTCAGCCCCAGCACGAAATCCACCTCCCCCTGGTCATAGAGGGAGTTGGCGGTCTGGGTGTCGGCGGTGAAGCGGAAGGTGATGTTTTCCGGGCCCAGGCGGCGCTTGTCGTGATAATCCGCGCTCTGGGTCAGGACCATGGTGTCCCCCTCCCAGGAGGAGACGGTGTAGGGGCCGTTGGTGACCAGGGTCGCGGGGGACATGGACCAGTTCTCCACCCCCGCCGCCGCGCTCTGGACGGGCATAGTCGCCGCCGCCGTACACACGCTCTCCAGGAAATACGGGCACCGTCCACTGAGCACCACCACAAAGGTCTCCTCGTCCGGGGCCGACACCTTCAGGGCGTCCGCGTCCCCGGCCCGGGCGGCGCTGTAACCGGCCACCATGTCCAGCAGCTTGGCGTTTTTAGAGCCGGTCTCCGGGGCCACCAGACGCTTCCAGGCGTATACGAAGTCCTGGGCCGTGACCTTGCTGCCGTCGGACCAGGTGGCCGAGCGCAGCTTAAAGGTGTAGGTCTCCTGGCCCTCGGCGGTGGTGTCCACCTGGTAGCTGCGGGCCATACCATTGGTGGCCGCAGCGCCGCCGCTGCCGTCGGACTGCAGCTTCATGAGGTTTTCAAACAGGTGGCTCACCACCGTCTTTTCCTCGTCCGTGTCCGCCAGGGCTGGGTCCAGAGTGGTCGGCACGCTGCCAAAGCCCACCCGGAACGACAGTGCCTCCACCCGGCTGCACCCTGCCAGCAGCCCCGCCGCCATGACCGCAGCCAGCAGCAAAGCCGCATATCGCTTCAGTTTATTCATAAGCTAACTCCTTATTTTAACCGCCCGATCCGTTCACTTCTTCTCCGGCACCACATGGCCGGTTTCATCCACCGTGGCGGGGATGATCTGGCTGCGGGTGTTCCGGGCGATGTCGTCCAGCCGCATCCGGCTGGGGAAATCCGACAGCAGCGTGTAGGCCACGCCGTGGCGCTTGGCCCGGCCCGTGCGGCCAATGCGGTGGATGTAATACTCGTTCTCGTCCGGCACATCGTAGTTGAACACCGCGTCCACATCGTCCACATCAATGCCCCGGGCGGCCACATCCGTGGCAACGAACACATGGAGCTTGCCCTCCCGGAACAGGGCCATCACCGCCTCCCGCTTGCGCTGGGGTATGTCGCCATGGATGCACTGGGCGTCCAGGCCGCGCATTTGCAGGAACTTGGTCAGCCGCTCCGTGGAGCCCTTGGTATTGCAGAAGCACATGACCCGCTCCAGGTTCTCCCCGGCGATGATGCGGGCGATGGTATCCACCTTTTGATCCGAGGCCACCTCCAGCCGATACTGGAGGATGTCGGGCTTATTCTCCTTGGTGGCCTGGACGGTGATCTCCTCCGGGTCCCGCTGGTAGACCCAGGAAATGTCCATCACTTCCCGGGAAATGGTGGCGGAGAACATACCCATATTCTTGCGGTTGGGTATCTTGTCCAGTATCCGCGTCACATCGTGGATAAAGCCCATGTCCAGCATACGGTCGGCCTCGTCCAGCACCACGGTCTGCACCTCCTTCACCGAAACGGTGCGGCGCTTCATGTGGTCGGAGAGGCGCCCGGGGGTGGCCACCACGATCTGGGGCTTGCGCTTGAGGGCATTGATCTGCTTGCCAATGGGGTCGCCGCCGTACAGGCAGACCACCCGCACGCCCTCGTGGCAAACGGCCACCTCCCGCAGCTCCTGGGTGATCTGCATAGCCAGCTCCCGGGTGGGGGCCAAAATCAGCGCCTGGACCGCCTCACTCTCCCGGTCGATCCGCTCGATGATGGGCAGGCCGAAGGCCATGGTCTTGCCGGTGCCCGTGGGGGCCTTGGCGATGACATCCTTCCCCGCCAGCATGGGGGGAATGCACCCAGCCTGGACGGGGGTGGAGATGGTATATCCTTTGTTTTTGATGGCGCGCATGGTGGGCTCGGACAGGCCGAAGCTGTCAAAGGGCACGCCCTGGGTAATGTCCATATTTATTTCCTCTTTTTGCTCATAAAATTTCAATTTTCATTTTACCACAAATGTCAACCGATGAAAAGGGGAAAATGCGGGGGAGGGCAAGCAGAATGGCACGGGGGCGACCCCTCAGTCACGGCAGAGCCGTGACAGCTCCCCTTAATAAGGGGAGCCTTTGAGGATGGGGGGATGCGGATTGCCACACCAGTGACATCGGTCACTGGTTCGCAATGGCACCTTTTGCAAGGGGTGCGGTGGGCGGCGGGACACATAGGTCCCGCCCTACATTATATTGTTTTGTAGGGCAGGGCCCGCGTGCCCTGCCGGGAGTGCGGTGGTTGATGGCGGGCGGGGTAGAACCCCGCCCCTACGGAGGGCAAGAAGTGCGGTAGGCGGGGCGTCGGGGACGCCGCCCCCTACGGATGCGTTGCAGGAAGTGCTATGGGCGGGCCGATGTGGGCATCGGCCCCTACGGGTGCGTTGTAGGGCGGGGTGACCACACCCCGCCGCTTTGCGTTGCATGGGGTGCGGTACCGTCGACCCCTCAGTCACGGCAGAGCCGTGACAGCTCCCCTTACGCAGGGGAGCCTTTTTTAGGGCACGGATTGCCACAGCCAGTGTGCGCACTGGCCTCGCAATGACAGGTTTTTTGCATGGGGTGCGGGGGTATCGATGTGGGGCTCCCACACAAAAGAGGCGGCACCCGGGTGGGTGCCGCCTCCTAATTTATGCGTTTTTCATTATTTATGCGTTTTTCATCTATGCGGGTTCCTCCCGTCTGCCTCACTGCAGCACGGTGCCGTCGGCCAGGGTGATGGTATAGCCGTTGAAGTTGATGGTGCCGTTATTGGTGAGGCTGGTGAGGGTGCAGTTGCCGGTGAGGGTCCAGGTGCAGCCGCTGCCGATGGTGACCACCGCGTTATCGCTGACGGCGGTGCCGCCCTGGGCGTTCTCCACGATGTTCACGGTGCCGGTGAAGCTGCTGCCGTTTTGCAGGGTCATGTTCAGGGTGGAGATGGTATCCACCACGATGTCGCCGGTGAGGGTCTGGCTATCAGCGGTGAACTCTACCTGAGCGCCGTTGCTGCCGGCGGTGCCCCAGCCGTGGCTGGCGGAGTTGCCTACCACCCGGAGCAGAGCGCCGTCCGCGTCCTCATTTTTCAGGGTCACGCCGCTGAGGGTCAGCACGCAGTGGGTATTGGTCACATAGATCATGTCGCCGTTCTTAGCGGTGAGGGTGCCGCCGGTCATGGAGAAGGTGGAGGTACCCACATCCGCGTCGCCGCTCATGGACTGGTAGATCATCACATTGTGGACATTCTCGTCGGAGCTGGTGCCCTTGGTGTCGCTCATGTTGCCGGTGACGGTGCAATTCTCCAGGGTGATGGAGTTCTTGCCCTCGATGACCAGGGCCTCGGAATTATTGGCGGTGAGGGTGGCGTTTTTCACGGTGATGTCGGCGGTGGAATAGACGGCGGGAGAGTTATAACCGTTGGAGGTGTAGCTGCCGCCGCTTACATTCACGGTGCCGCCGCCCCGGTCGGAACGGATGGCCGCGGAGGAATTGCCGGAGGTGGTCACGGTGAGGTTGGTGGCGTTGGTGGTGCCGCCGCCGGTGGTCTGGATGCCGCCGGAGTTATCGGCGGTGGTGGTGATGGTGGAATCGGAGATATTCACGGTGGTGCCGCTGCCGTAGCTGAAGACACCGTTGCCGTTCTGGGCGGAGGAGGTGACGGTGGCGTTCTTGATGGTCACGGTGGCGCCGCCCGTGGCCAGGAGGGCCGCGTTGACGCCGTAGAAGTCACCGTTTTCCGTGCTGGAGGTGGCACCGCTGGACTTATCCACGGTGATGCCGTCCAGGGTCACGGTGGCACCGTCCACGCGCAGGGCGTTTTCATCGTCGCCGGTGGAGGTGTAGGTGGTGTCGGAATAGGTGCCGTCGGTGCTGATGGTGTTGGCGCTGGAGCCTTGGTCCACGGTGCCGCTGCTGCCGGAGGTGGCGGAGACGATCTCCACGGCGGTGGCCTTGCCGCTGTCGTCGAAGGTCACCTGGATCACATCGCCTACGGCCAGGTCGGAGGCGGAAACGGTCTCGCTGTTTTTGGTGATGGTGGCATCGGAGATGTCTACCGTGGCGGTCTCGCCGCTGGCGGTGAAGCTGCTGCCGCCGGGGCCGCCTTGGCCGGGCTGCTCGCCATCAGGCATCTCGGGAGGTGTACCGCCGGACTGGCTGCTGTCGCCGTCAGGCTTTTCCGGGGGTGTCTGGGAATCGCTGCTGCCGGACTGGCTGCTGTCGCCGCTGGGCATCTCCGGAGGCTGCTGGCTGCCTTGACTGCTGTCATCGGAGCCGTCGGGCTTCTCGGGGGGAGTGCCGGAGGGCTGGGTGTCGGTGCTGTCACCGCTGGGCATTTCCGGGGGCTGCTGGCCGTCGGTATCGGGGGAGCCGCCGGACTGGGACAGCTCGCCCAGAGCCAGGGTGACGGAGCTGCCATCCAAGGCGGTCACCTGACCGGCGATGGTCTGACCGGCGTATTCGGTGTTCCTCTTGGCGCCGCAGGCCGCCAGGGAAAGCACCAGGGCCAGGGCACACAGAATGGAAATGAGTTTTTTCATACAATGACCTCCTTTATAGAAAAGTTTTGGAAACCTTGTTTTTCTTGGTGTGACTGTATCATAAGGCGGGTTTCTAAAAGGGGGCTTAAAAAAATATGAATTTTTTTGGATTTTTATGCAGGGGAGATTGGGGAACGGGCGACCCCTCAGTCACGGCTTCGCCGTGCCAGCTCCCCTTGCGCAGGGGAGCCGGGGGGGACGGATCGCCACGGGCGCAAAAACGCCCTCGCAATGACACATTTTGCAAGGGGTGCGGTGCATGACGGGCGGGGCGATGTGGGGACGAGAAAGCGGCGGCACCGGGTGGGGTGCCGTCGCAGGGGGAAACCGATATTCGCTTTACTCTTTGCAGGGGACATGCCAGATGTCTCGGGCGTAGTCGCGGATGGCCCGGTCGGCAGCGAAAACACCGCTGCGAGCGATATTGTGGAGGCTGATTTGATTCCAGCGGTCCCGGTCGGCGTAGGTGTCGATCATGCGGCGGCCCGCGTCGCAATAGGAGACGAAGTCCGCCAGGAGCAGGTACTGGTCCGCCGGGCAGTCGCCGCCGAAGAGCAGGCGGCGGTAAATATCCTCGTAGCTGACACCGTCCCGGAAGCCGTCGCGGATGCCGTCCAGCACCCGGCGCAGGACCGGGTCGCGGTCGTACAGCAGCTTGGGGTCGTAGTGCCGGGAGAGGGCGGCGGCCTCCTCCGCCTTCAGGCCGAAGAGGAAGATATTCTCGTCGCCCAGCACCTGGTGCATCTCCACATTGGCCCCGTCCAGGGTGCCGATGGTCACGGCGCCGTTCATCATGAACTTCATGTTGCCCGTGCCGCTGGCCTCCTTGCCGGCGGTGGAGATCTGCTGGCTCACCTCGCTGGCGGGCATGAGCATCTCCGCCAGGGAGACGCGGTAGTTCTCCAGGAACACCACCTGCAAACGGTCCTTGCACAGGGGGTCGCTGTTCACCTGGTCAGCCAGGGAGTTGATGAGGTGGATGATGCGCTTGGCCACGGCGTAGCCGGGGGCGGCCTTGGCGCCGAAGAGGAAGGTCTGGGGCGGGATGTCCAGGTTCGGGTCGTCCTGCAGGCGCTGGTACAGGTAGATGATCTGCAGGGCGTTCAGCAGCTGGCGCTTGTACTCGTGAAGGCGCTTCACCTGCACGTCGAAGATGGCGTCGGTGTTCAGCACCACGCCCTGGTGGCGCTTGGCAAAGGCGGCGAAGGCCAGCTTGTTCTGCTTCTTGACGTCCTCCAGCCGCTGCAGCACCGCCTTGTCACCGGCGTACTGCTCCAGCTTTTTCAGCTCCTGGGGGTGGGTGAGGTAGCCGTCGCCGATCAGGTCGCGGATCAGGCTGTCCAGCCCGGGGTTGATCTGGGGCACCCAGCGGCGGTGGTCGATGCCGTTGGTGACGTTCTTGAACTTGTCGGGCTCCATCTGGCAGGCGTCCTTGAAGAGGTCCTTGCGCAGTATCTCGGAGTGCAGGGCGCTGACGCCGTTGACGGCCATGCTGCCGGCGATGCACAGGTTGGCCATGCGCACGCCGCCGTCCCAGATGATGGCCAGCTTGGCGGTCTTGGCCGGGTCGTGGTAGAAGTCCTCCACCTGCTGCTGCCAGCGGCGGGCGATCTCCTGCAGGATCTGCCAGACACGGGGCAGCAGCGTCTCGAACAGCTGCTGCGGCCAGACCTCCAGCGCCTCAGCCAGCACGGTGTGGTTGGTGTAGGCCACCGAGTGGGTGGTAATCTCCCACGCCTCGTCCCAGCCCAGACCGGCATCGTCGATCAGGATCCGCATCAGCTCCGGGATCACCAGCGCCGGATGGGTATCGTTGATCTGGATGACGTTCTTCTCGTGGAAGTTCTTCAGCGTGCCGTACTGCTGGATATGCTGGCGGGTGATGGACTGCACCGTGGCGGACACGAAGAAGTACTGCTGCTTCAGCCGCAGGGACTTGCCCTCATAGTGGTTGTCCTCGGGGTAGAGGATCTTGCTGATGGCGTCGGCCATAGTGCGCTCCTCGCTGGCCTGGAGGTACTGGCCCTGGCTGAAAAGCTGCATATCCACGCTCTTGGGGCTCCGGGCCTGCCAGAGGCGGAGGGTATTCACATGGTCCGTCTCATACCCCGCGATCTCCATGTCGCAGGGCACGGCCAGGACCCGGGTATAGTCCTCGTGAATGACCATGAGCTGGCCGCCGTCCCACTTGGTGCGGACGGTGCCGCCGAAGTGGACCTCCTCGGCGTCCTGGGGCCGGGGCAGCAGCCACGCGCCGCCCACATCCAGCCAGTCGTCGGGCAGCTCCACCTGCTGGCCCTCCACGATCTTCTGCTTGAAAATACCCAGCTCGTAGCAGATGGAGTAGCCGGTGGCGGGGATGTCCAGGGTGGTCATACTGTCTAAATAGCAGGCGGCCAGGCGGCCCAGGCCGCCGTTGCCCAGGCCCGCGTCCGGCTCCTTCTCGAAGAGGTCGGCGGCCTTGAAGCCCAGTTCCTCCACCGCCTGGGTAAGAGGCTCTATAAGGCCCAGGTTATAGGCGTTTTTCAGCAGGCTGCGCCCCATGAGGAACTCCAGGGACAGGTAGTGGACCTGCCGCTGCTGGCGGGCATCCCGCTCCTCCCGGGTGGTGACGCCCCGCTCGGCCATGCGGTCCCGCAGGACCATGGCGCAGGCCCGGAGCATATCTCCGTCTCCCGCCTGCTGGGGTGAGCAGCCGCAGTTGATGCGCAGTCTTTGAATAATGGCTTCTTTCAGTGCTTCCTTGGTCATTTGGTTCTCCTTGTTTGTCCGGTAATATGCTCATAGAGGGATTCGTAGGCTCCGGCGCTGGCGTCCCAGCTGAAGTCGTCGGTCATGCCGCGCTTTTGCACCCGGCGGAACCGGTGCATATCCGTGCGGTACATCTCCACCGCCTGGGAGATGACATACTGCATATCAAAGGCGCTGTAATCGGCGAAAACGAAGCCGTTGCCGTCCTCCTGCCCCATCTGGCAGGAGCGGACGGTGTCCGCCAGGCCGCCGGTCTGACGGACGATGGGCACCGCGCCGTAGCGCATGGCGATCATCTGGGAAAGGCCGCAGG
>CAVHCH010000128.1:0-15110 GCA_963634265.1 Bacteroidaceae bacterium
CCTCGATGACGGACTTCATGCCGGAGCCGCAGACCATGCCCACGGTGTAGGCGGGAACAGAGTAAGGAATACCGGCCTTAATGGAGACCTGACGGGCAACATTCTGGCCCTGGGCAGCGGTGAGGATGCAGCCGAACATCAGCTCGTCCACATTCTCGGGAGCGACATTGGCGCGCTTGAGGGCTTCTTTCACCACGATAGCGCCCATGTCGGCGGCGGGGGTGTTCTTCAGAGAGCCGCCAAAGGAGCCGATGGCCGTTCTGCAGCAGTTGACAACATACAGGTCTTTCATGAATGTGTTCCTCCTAAATATTTTAATTCAAAAATGGATGCTGAAATTGCTTATTTTGGGAAGCAACTTAATGATAGTCATTTTTTTAACAATAGTCAATGGTCAAAAGATACAAAAATGACTCTCCCCATAAAAATTGTGATTTATGGCAACGGAGCCCCGTTCCCTTTCGTTGTTTTGACGAAGAAAAACCGGCCAAGATCAAGACTGCGGCGTGGTGTCGGTCCCGGTATCGCTGCCCGCGTCGGTATCGGCGTTGGCCGCGGAGAGCTGGCTGCGCAGGGTCTGGAGCTTGGTGTAGAATTTGCCCGCATCCAGCCTGTCAAAGTAGCGGCTGCTGAAGCGGATCCCGGCATTTTCCCGCATCTGGTCCAGGGTGTCGTTGAACATCTTGTCCCGCACGGCATCGGCGTTGAGGCTCTTGCGCACGAACACATAGTACCCGCTCTGGGTCTGCACCACATCGCTGACCTCTCCCTCGGCCAGGGCGGCCAGGGCGGCAGCGTTGGCGCTGCCCAGGTCGGAAGCGGAGGCAGTCTCCCCGGCGGCGGTGGCCTGCAAGGCCATCTCCTGGGCGATCTCCAAATAGGTGGCGTCCTTATCCTCCGCGCTGCGCAGACGCGCCACGGTGGCCTCCGCCTGGGCCAGGGTGGCCGCGTCGGTGTCCTCCGTGCCGGTCACAGACCAGTGCAGGGGCAGGAAGGTGTAGTATTCATTGGTCTTGGCGAAGCTCTCCACCGCCTGTGCGTCGGGACAAAGAGTGCCCCCCTCGGTGCAGTAGGCATTGTAGAGCTGGGCATAGAGGAAATACACCCGGTTGATCTGCTGGAAGCTCTCGTCCGTCAGGCCCATCAGCTCCAGCTGCTTGGCGTAGCCCTCCTCGCCGCCGTAGTAGGTCACATACTGCTGGCGCTGGGCGTCCAGCTGGGCCTGGGACTCCTCCGAGAGCGTAATGCCCGCCTTTTCCGCCCAGTCCCGCACCACGGCGTAGAGGGTCACAGTCCGCTGGGCATCCTCCATGGCGTACTGGCCGTAGGTCATGTTGCCGCTGACCACGGTGTCGAAGTCCACCGTGCCGCCCATGTAGGAGGCCAGGTAGTCGCAGTCGTAGGCCAGCCAGTAGAGGAACTCCTCCGCGCTTACCGGCTGCTTGTTCACGGTCATGAGGGTGGCGTCGGGATGGATGCCGCTGGCCTCGTAGAAAATGCCGTCGGTGCGCTTGCCCCCGGGCATATTGCCCAGCAGCGACACGCAGGCCACCAGCAGCACGGAGGCCAGCAGACCGGCCAGGGAACGAATGATGAGTTTTTTCATATTTTTTCTCCTTCTGTGTGGGGCTTGCCGCCCCCTATTTTCCAGCGTGTCGAAAAAGGCTTTTCGCCCCGCTGCCTAAGTTTTTGAAACTTTGAAAAAGTTTCAAAAACGATTGATTTCAATGGTGAGGGACACCCTTCTTGGGTTTCCCTCACACACCCTTCCTTACCGTTATTGCAATCTTGCCACTTTATCGGCAGTCTTTTCTTCCTGTTTCAGCCGCAAATTCTCAGTCAGAGCCGAGGCGGCCTGCAAGGCATTTTCTTTGTCTTTCAGATATAGCGACAGATACGGCTGGCTCCCGGAGTGCAGCAATAGCCGCCCCTTATAGGACGCCATGGCGCACACAGCCAGGAGACTTGGCGGGTCCACCCGGTCCGTAAAGCGAAACTGCAATTGCTTCCCCTTTTGGGAGATGTCGCAGATGCCCACCTGGGCCGCGTCCGCCCGCAGCAGCGCCACCTCCAGCAGGGCCGTCACGGCCTTGGGCGGGTCGCCGAAGCGGTCCAGCAGCTCGTCCAGGATGTCCCCGGAGTCCGCCGCCGAGCGAATGGCCGCAATGCGGCGGTACAGGTCCATCCGCTGCTTGGCCTGGGGGATGTAGTGCTCCGGGATGTAGGCCGCCACGGTGAGGTCGGCGGCGCACTCGGGGCGAATCTCCGCCGCCTTCCCCTGCTGCTCCAGCACCGCGTCGTTCAGGAGCTTCAGGTACATATCGTACCCCACGCTCATCATGTAGCCCGACTGCTCGGCCCCCAGCAGATTGCCCGCCCCGCGAATTTCCAGGTCCCGCATGGCGATCTTAAAGCCGGAGCCGAACTCCACATACTCCCGTATGGCCGTGAGCCGCTTGGCCGCCACCTCCGTCAAAACCTTGCCCGTCCGATAGGTGAGGTAGGCGTAGGCCCGCCGGGGGCTGCGTCCGATGCGCCCGCGAATTTGGTGGAGCTGGCTCAGACCCATGCGGTCCGCGTCCTCTATAATAAGGGTGTTCACATTGGGGATGTCAATGCCCGTCTCGATGATCGTCGTGCAGACGAGGACTTGAATGTCCCCCTCCGCCATGTCCTGCATCACCCGGCTTAATTGGCTCTCGCTCATTTTTCCGTGGGCGATGCCGATGGCCACATTCTCCCCCAAAAGCTGGCGGATGCGCCCGGCGGCGGCCTCGATGTTCTCCACCCGGTTGTGCAGGTAATACACCTGCCCGCCCCGGTCGATCTCCCGCCGCATGGCCTCGGCCAAAATGCCCCAGTCGTGCTCCAGCACATAGGTCTGCACCGGCTGGCGGTCCCGGGGCGGCTCCTCGATGGTGGACATATCCCGTATGCCCGAGAGGGCCATGTTCAGCGTCCGGGGGATGGGCGTTGCCGAGAGGGTCAGGGTGTCCACCTGGGCCGAACGCTTTCGCAGCTGCTCCTTGGCCGTCACGCCGAAGCGCTGCTCCTCGTCGATGATGAGCAGCCCCAGGTCGTGGAAGGCCACATTTTTTTGCAGTAGTTTGTGGGTGCCGATGAGCAGGTCCACCTTGCCCTGGGCCGTGCGCTCCAAAATCTCCTTGGCCTGCTTCGGTGTGCGGAAGCGGCTCAATACCTCCACCGTCACGGGAAAGCTGCGGAATCGGCTGACAGCGGTGGCGTAATGCTGCTGGGCCAGCACCGTGGTGGGCACCAAAATGGCCGCCTGCTTGCCGTCCAGTATGCACTTCATCACCGCCCGCAGGGCCACCTCCGTTTTCCCGTAGCCCACATCGCCGCAGAGAAGCCTATCCATAGGACGGGTCTTCTCCATGTCGCTTTTGATCTCCCGGATGCACCGGAGCTGGTCGTCCGTCTCCGTGTAGGGAAAGGCCTCCTCAAACTCCTGCTGCCACGGGGAGTCCGGCGAGAAGGCAAAGCCCTCCAGCCGCTGCCGCCGGGCATAGAGGTCGATAAGCCCCTTGGCCAGGTCCTTGGCCGCCGCCTTGGCCCGGTAGGTGGTCTTGGCCCACTCGGTGCCGCCCAGCTTGTTGAGCTTGGTGTGGCCGGTGTCCTCCCCGGTGCCGATGTACTTGCTCACCAGGTCCAGCTGCGTGGCCGGGACATACAGGCAGTCGCTGCCCGCGTAGGCGATCTTGATATAGTCCTTCTCCACCCCGTCCACCGGCAGGCGCATCATGGCTACGAACCGCCCGATGCCGTGGTGCTGATGCACCACCAGGTCGCCGGGGGTCAGGTCGGCGTAGGACTGGAGCTTCTGTCTTGTGGTGTCATTCTTGGGCGCGGCCTTCCGGCGCGGCTCCTTGCCGGAGACCCGGGCCGTCAGCTGCCCCTCCGTGAGGACGGCCAATTGCAGCCCCGGGTATTCGCTCCCCGCGCTGAGAGCCCCCAGGGAGATGAGCGCCTGCCCCTTCTTGGGCATGACATCCCCGGAAAAGTCCAGCGCCGCGGGGATTTTCCGCTCCCGCAGCAGCCTTTGCAGATTCTCCGCCCGGACCCGTCCGCCGCACAGCACCAGCACCCGGTAGCCGGAGGTCAGATAGTGCGTCAGATCGGTAACAGCCGTTTCCAGGCTCCCACCATAGACAGATAGCTGCTTGGCCGCCACCTGCACCATGGCTTTCGGCTCCAACAGAAACCGGCTGGTGGGCAGGCTCTCCATCTGGCACACCGGGAAGTCTCCCAAAAACCGTACCAGCTCCGCCTCGTCCCATTGCAGCCGGGAAAATTCCCCGGCCAGCACGCCGCTCTCCTCCGCCGTCACAATGTCCTGGTGCCGCTGCCAAAGCCACTGCTTCAGCCCCTCGGCCACCCGCCCGCTCTCGCTGACGCACACCAGCGCATTTTTCGGCAGATAGTCCGCCCCGCAGGCGAATTCCTCGTATACCGCCGCCATGTAGCGGTCGCTGCCCCCGGGGATGACCCCCGACCGCAGCGCCGCCGCGTCGGCACGCAGAGCCGCGCAAAGCTGGGCGGTCTTTTCCTTTTTCTCATACCGCCGGGCGGCCTTTTCCAGGTCCTCCGCTGCCTCCGGGCGCACCGCAGGCAGCACCTCCGCCGCCGGCAGCAGCACCGCCCGCTCAATATTTTCCGTCCGCCGCTGGGTGCCGGGGTCAAACCGCCCCAGGGCGTCAATTTCGTCGTCAAAGAAGTCGCACCGCACCGGCAGCTCCCCCTCCGGGGAGAACACATCCAGGATGCCGCCCCGCAGGGCAAACTGGCCCGGCCCCTCCACCTGGTCACACCGGGTGTACCCGGCGTCCGCCAGGTCCCGGCAGAGCTGCGCCAGGTCGTGCCGCTGTCCCGGCTCTAATACCCGCACCGCGCTCTCCAGCACCCGAGGCGGAATGCACCGCTGGCACAAAGCCTCTGCGGTAGTCAGTATCACCCTCGGCTGCTCCGCCAGCATCCGATGCAGCGCCGCAATGCGCCGGTAGTCCCACTGTCGGCTGGCCACCGCCGCCGGACGCAGGTGCATCTCCCGGCCCGGCAGGCGCAAAGCCGCCTCCCCAGTCAGGCTCTCAATGTCCCCGGCGAAGCGCTCGCGCTCCCGCTCGTCGGCGCACACAAGCACCAATGGCCGCTCCATGCCCCGGCTCAAAGCCGCCGAGACCAGCACCCGATGCACAGGGGACAGCCCGGTCATCACGGCGCAGCGGCAGCCGCCCTCCAGCTCCCGCCGGATGTGCTCCACCTCCGCCAGGCCCAGCATTTCCCGCAAAAGCCCGCTCAAGTTGTCCCCTCCTTTCCGTCCATCCTATCAAACCTAACTGAAATATACCTTAATTATAATGATAGCAAACCGCCTCAGTTGAAGCGATTCATCGCCCTATCCATCCCCAGCGTAATGACCGCCGGAATGGCCTGCGCCGCCCGGTCTAAGGCATCCAGCAGCACCTTCTGCTCCTCGCCCATGGGCATCCCGATGACCCAGTCCACCACCTCGTAGCCCGCCTGCTTGGGCGAGCCCACCCCCACCTTGATGCGGGGGAAGCGGTCGCTGCCCAGGTGCTGGATGATGTTCTTGAGCCCGTTGTGTCCCCCGGCGGACCCGGAAGCGCGTAGCCGCAGCTTCCCCACCGGCAGGTCAATGTCGTCCGACACCACCAGAATATGCTCCGCCGGAATTTTATAGAATCGCGCCGCCGCGCCCACGGACTCGCCGGAGAGGTTCATGTAGGTCTGGGGCTTCATCACCAGCACCTTGTCCTCCCCCACCTTCCACTCCGCGGTCCAGGCCTTGAAGCGCAGCTTGTTAAAGCGCAGCTTTTCCCGCTCCGCCAGGCGGTCCACGGCCAAAAAGCCCATGTTGTGCCGGGTGCTCTCAAACCGCGCCCCGGGGTTCCCCAGGCCCACCACCAGCCAGGTAAAGCCGCTTTGCTTCAAAAACATATCCTCACGCTCCCGCAAAATTTTGGTCGGGCGAAAAGCATTCGCCCGACCATTATAGCACAAATAAACCGTTTTGAACAGCCGATTTCTCCCCGTCTCAGCCGAAGAGCTTGGCAATGGAAATTTCCTGATAGATCCGCTCGATAGCCTCGGCGAACATAGGCGCCACGGACAGATACTTGATCTTGTCGCAGCTCTCGCCGAAGCTGGTGGGCAGGGTGTTCAGCAGGGCCAGCTCCTGGATGGGGCTCTCGGCGATGCGCTCCAGGGCGGGTCCGTCCAGCAGTCCGTGGGAGGCGCAGGCGTACACATTCCGCGCCCCGCCCACTTCCACGATGGCCCGGGCGGCGTTGCAGAGGGAGCCGGCGGTGTCCACCATGTCGTCAAAGAGGATGCAGTCCTTCCCGGCCACATCGCCGATGACATTCATCACCTCGCACTGGTTGGCCTTCTGGCGGCGCTTGTCCACGATGGCCAGGCCCATGTGCAGCTTCTGGGCGAAGGTGCGGCTGCGGGCCACGCTGCCCACATCGGGAGACACCACCACCATGTCCTCCACGGCACCGCCGAACTTCTTGGCGTAGTAGTCAACGAAGACGGGGTTGCCCAGCAGGTTGTCCACAGGAATATCAAAGAAGCCCTGGATCTGAGCGGCGTGCAGGTCCATGGTCAGCACCCGGTCCGCACCGGCGGCGGTGAGCATGTTTGCCACGAGCTTCGCGGAGATGGGGTCGCGGCTCTTGGCCTTGCGGTCCTGGCGGGCATAGCCGAAGTAGGGCACCACGGCGGTAACGCGGCCTGCGGAGGCGCGCTTGCAGGCGTCGATCATGATGAGCAGCTCCATCAGGCTGTCGTTCACGGGCTTGCAGGTGGAGTTGATGAGAAAGACATCGCTGCCGCGCACGGTCTCATACAGGGAGACGGAGGCCTCTCCGTCGGCAAAATGGGTCACTTCCGCCTCGCCCAGCTTGGTGCCGATGATCTTGCAGATGTCCTTCGCCAGGGCGGGATTGGAGTTGCCGGTGAAGATCTTGATGTCCTTACCATGAGAAATCATTTTGAAACACACTCACTTTCTTTCATTTTCAGAAAATTTTCTCTCTCGGTGTATACGAACGGGCCGTCAGCGCGGATACTGCCTACATAACAAAAACCGCCGAACGCTTTATAAGGCCGCCTCTCCCCGGCCATAGCCGAAGGAGATAGCAAGCCGCAGCGTCAGCGGTTTGGAGAACGCAGGCCCGCAGGAACGCGGAGCCGGACAATTCTGCATCCCATGGGACCTCACTTCCTTTCCGTTCTTTTTTCAATTTCATTATACCAGCATTTCTTATAAAATCCAGTGTTTTTCCTAAAAAAAGAAAAAATTTTTTCATCCCGAAGCAAACCGCCGCAAACCCCGAAATAATCAGAAAAATTTTGCACTCTCCGACCGCAAAAATCATAAATCAAAGAAAAAATTCGCAAAAAATCCCATTTTGCGGTTGAATTTCCAATTCCATTGCATTACAATAGGCAAAGTATCCCAAAATGCAAAACTATACCCCACGCCCCATAAAAACCAGTCATTGCGAGACCAGTTCTCAAACTGGTCGTGGCGATCCGTAATACCCAAACGAATCCGCAGGGCCGCCCCCCCGCGCTCGCCCGCCCCCACCAGCCCTCAATCCATCCGTAGGGGCGGGGCTCTGCCCCGCCCGCCGGACTTGCACCGCACTTCCTGTAATGTGTCATTGCGAAGCCAGTGCGCACACTGGCTGTGGGGAGCGAGCCGAGCGCCGCCAGTGGCGGATGAAGCGAGGTGAGCGAGTGGCCGCGGTCAAAATTTCAAGCGCCCGCCGTAAGGCAGCGCAGAAATTTTGGGCACCGCAACAGGGGCATCCGTATCCCCCGTCCCCAAAGGCTCCCCTGCGTAAGGGGAGCTGTCACGGCGAAGCCGTGACTGAGGGGTCGGCTACCGCACTCCCTTGTAACACACCCAAATCGGCGGGGTGTGGTCACCCCGCCCTACAAATCCCATTTGTACGGCCGCCCCCCTCATCCACCCCCACCAAAGAGGTCCCCACCATGCTCAAAAATCCAAAAAAATTCATCCTGACCCTCGCCATGGTCCTATACCTTCTCACCCTCTTTTGGTTTACCCTGGGCAGCCGCACACCCAGTTATAATTACGGCGTGAACCTCGTCCCATTCCACACCATCGTCACAGAGGCGTCCAACGCCGCCGCATACGGAGCCCCGGGCTCCCTGCGCCACGCGATCTTATATGATGTGCTGAACCTGCTGATGCTCGCCCCTTTCGGCTTTCTGCTCCCTCTGCTCTCGAAAAAAATGCAAACCTATAAGCGGTTTTTCTGGACCCCCTTGCTGCTGAGCATTTTCATTGAGCTGTGCCAGTACCTGGCCCACCTGGGCGCCTGCGATGTGGACGATGTGCTTCTAAACTTCACCGGCGCCACCCTCGGCTTCTTCGCCGCGTATTTGCTAAGAAAACTCATCCATAATCATAAAGAAAAGCACCCCGAAAAGAATCCGTAAAGTCCCCTCGCGGTCGCCCGCCGGACTTGCACCGCACTACTTGTAACCCATCCGTAGGGGGCGGCGTCCCCGACGCCCCGCTCCCACGCACCACCATATTATCCGTAGGGGCGGGGTTCTACCCCGCCCGCGGGAGGGGCAAAGCCCCTCCCCTACGCACCCTCATCATACGCCTCCGTAGGGCGGGCTGCCCTCAGCCCGCCGCCCGGGCTTGCACCACACTCCTTGCAAAAGTGTCATTGCGAGACCAGTTCGCAAACTGGTCGTGGCAATCCGTATCCCCTAAAAAGCCTCCCCTGCGCAAGGGGAAATCGCCGCAGCGCCGCCAGTGGCGGATGCAGCAAGGCGATTTCGAGGAAGTGCCCCGATTGGCGGGCACGATAGTGCCCGGGAATCGGCTGGCACGACGGTGGGCAGGGTGGCGCGAAGCGCCGGAAGGGTCGACTACCGCACCCCTTGCAACCCACCCGTAGGGGCCGATGTTCCTGTTGCGGTGCCCAAAATTTCCGCGCTGCCTTACGGCTGTCGCTTGAAATTTTGACCGCGGCCACTCGCTCATCTCGCTTCATCCGCCACTGGCGGCGCTCGATTCGCTCCCCACATCGGCCCGCCCTACCGCACCCCTCGTAACCCATCCGTAGGGGGCGGCGTCCCCGACGCCCCGCTCCCACGCACCACCATATTATCCGTAGGGGCGGGGTTCTACCCCGCCCGCGGGAGGGGCAAAGCCCCTCCCCTACGCACCCTCATCATACGCCTCCGTAGGGCGGGCTGCCCTCAGCCCGCCGCCCGGGCTTGCACCACACTCCTTGCAAAAGTGTCATTGCGAGACCAGTTCGCAAACTGGTCGTGGCAATCCGTATCCCCTAAAAAGCCTCCCCTGCGCAAGGGGAAATCGCCGCAGCGCCGCCAGTGGCGGATGCAGCAAGGCGATTTCGAGGAAGTGCCCCGATTGGCGGGCACGATAGTGCCTGGGAATCGGCTGGCACGACGGTGGGCAGGGTGGCGCGAAGCGCCGGAAGGGTCGACTACCGCACCCCTTGCAACCCACCCGTAGGGGCCGATGTTCCTGTTGCGGTGCCCAAAATTTCCGCGCTGCCTTACGGCTGTCGCTTGAAATTTTGACCGCGGCCACTCGCTCATCTCGCTTCATCCGCCACTGGCGGCGCTCGATTCGCTCCCCACATCGGCCCGCCCTACCGCACCCCTCGTAACCCATCCGTAGGGGGCGGCGTCCCCGACGCCCCGCTCCCACGCACCACCATATTATCCGTAGGGGCGGGGTTCTACCCCGCCCGCGGGAGGGGCAAAGCCCCTCCCCTACGCACCCGCATGCTACGCTTCCGTAGGGCGGGCTGCCCTCAGCCCGCCGCCCCGGATTTGTACTGCGCTCCCCCGGCAGGGCACGCGGGCCCTGCCCTACAAGCGGTTTTATAATTGTAGGGCGGGACCCATGTGTCTCGCCGCACTCTGCACTACTTGTAAATTTCCGTAGGGGCGGACGCCTCTGTCCGCCCGCCCCCAACCTTTCCCTTTTTAACCCGTCATCACAATCCATCAAGGAGATCATCATATGAATTACAACAAAAAAACCGTTGCCGATGTAAATGTTTCCGGCAAAAAAGTCCTCCTGCGCTGCGATTTCAATGTCCCCCAGGACAAGGAGACCGGCGCCATCACCAGCGACAAGCGCATCGTGGCGGCCCTGCCCACCATCCGCTATCTGCTGGACCACGGAGCCGCCGTCATTGCCTGCTCCCACCTGGGCAAGCCCGAGCCCGACTTTGACAAATGGGTGAAAAAGCAGACCGAAAAGGGCAAGGCCCCCGCCTCCCTCACCCGGGAAAAGTGGGAAAAATCCCTGCAAAAGCTGACCCTGGCCCCGGTGGCGGAGCGCCTGTCCCAGCTCCTGGGCCAGCCCGTGCTCTTCGCCCACGATGTGGTAGGCGAGGATGCCGCCGCCATGGCAGCCGCCCTCCAGCCCGGCCAGGTGCTGCTGCTGGAGAACACCCGCTTTGAAAAGGGCGAGACGAAAAACGACCCCGATTTTGCTAAAAAGCTGGCTTCCCTGGCGGAAATTTATGTGTCCGACGCTTTCGGCGCGGTCCACCGGGCCCACGCCTCCACCGCAGGGGTGGCCGACTACCTGCCCGCCGTGTCCGGCTTCCTCATTGAAAAGGAGCTGCGCATCATCGGCGGCGCCCTGGCAAACCCCAAGCGCCCCCTGGTCGCCATCTTAGGCGGCAGCAAGGTCTCCTCCAAGATCGGGGTCATCAATAATCTTCTGGAAATCGCCGACACCATCATCATCGGCGGCGGCATGGCCTACACCTTCTCCGCCGCCCAGGGCGGCCAGATCGGCACCTCCCTTCTGGAGAGCGACTGGATGGATTACGCCAACGACATGGTGAAAAAGGCCGCAGACAAGGGCGTAAAGCTCCTTCTGCCCGTGGACACCGTTATCGCCGACCGCTTCGCCCCGGATGCCGACACCCAGGTGGTCGCCGCCGGAGAGATCCCCGACGGCTGGCAGGGCCTGGACATCGGTCCCGAGACCGTAAAGCTCTACACCCAGGCCGTGGCCGACGCCGGAACCGTCATTTGGAACGGCCCCATGGGCGTGTTTGAATTTGAAAAGTTCGCCGCCGGGACCAAGGCCATCGCCGAGGCCCTGAGCAAGGCCGACGCCATCACCATCATCGGCGGCGGCGACAGCGCGGCGGCGGTGGAGCAGCTGGGCTATGCCGACAAGATGACCCATATCTCCACCGGCGGCGGTGCCTCCCTGGAATTTTTGGAGGGCAAGGAGCTGCCGGGCGTGGCCTGCCTGCTGGACAAGTAAGATAGCGCCGTCAGCGTCCCCATTGCGTCACCGTTTCTGCACCACGCGGCGCACTTTCGCTTCCCCGAAGCTGCACCGTTTTTCACCGATTTTTCACCGTTTTTTAGGTTGAAATAAAATATAAAATTAGGAGTTAAAGGAAAAGACTATGAATCGCAGATACCGCAAAACCATCATCGCAGGCAACTGGAAAATGAACAAGACCGCCTACGAGACCAAGAAATTTGCCGAGGAGCTCAAGCGCCTGCTCCCCCGCACCAAGTGGTGCGACATCGTGGTGTGTGTCCCGTCCGTAAACATCCCCGCCGCCACGAAAGCCTTCAAGGACCTGCGGGTCTCCATCGGCGCACAGAATGTTTTTTATGAGAAAAGCGGCGCCTACACCGGCGAGGTGTCGGCGGATATGCTGAAGGATCTGGGCGTAAAATATGTCATCATCGGCCACTCCGAGCGGCGGCAGATGTTCGGCGAGACCGACTTCTCCGTGAATAAAAAAGTCATCGCCGCCCTGGAGGCCGACCTGCATCCCATCATCTGCGTGGGCGAGACATTGGAGCAGCGGGAGCTGGGCGTGACCATGGAGCTCATCGCCCTGCAAGTGAAGTCCGCCCTGGCCGGGGTGCCCGCCGAAAAAGCCCGCCGCTGCGTCATCGCCTATGAGCCCGTGTGGGCCATCGGCACCGGCAAGACCGCCACCGCCGAGCAGGCCGCCGAGGTCTGCACCTTCATCCGCACCACCGTGCGCCACCTGTACGGCGCCCGTATCGCCCGCAGCATCACCATCCAGTACGGCGGCTCCATGAAGCCCGGCAACGCGGCGGAGCTGCTGAGCCAGCCGGACATCGACGGCGGCCTTATCGGCGGCGCGTCCCTGAACGCCGCAGACTTCATCGCCATCATCAACGCTGCCAATCAGGGCTGAGGCCCAAGGAGGAACGGCATGAACAAGACCCCTACCACCCTCATCATCATGGACGGCTTCGGCATCGCGCCCAAGGCGGACGACAACGCCGTCACCCTGGCCAAGACCCCGGTGCTGGATAAGCTGTTCCGGGAATACGCCCACACCACCCTGTCCGCCAGCGGACTGGACGTGGGTCTGCCCGCCGGGCAGATGGGCAACAGCGAGGTGGGCCACACCAACATCGGCGGAGGCCGGGTCGTCTTCCAGGACCTGCCCCGGATCAGCCGCGCCATTGAAAACGGCGAATTCTTTGGGAATCCCGCCTACAACAAGGCCATGGACGACTGCCTGGAAAAGGGCACAAGTCTACACCTGTACGGCCTGCTCTCCAATGGCGGCGTACACTCCACCGTGGAGCACCTGTGGGCCCTGCTGAAGATGGCTAAGGACAAGGGGCTGGAGAAGGTCTACATCCACGCTTTCTTAGACGGGCGGGATGTGTCCCCCACCAGCGGCAAGGATTTCGTGGCCCAGTGCCGGGAAAAGTGCGCGGAGATCGGCGTAGGCAAGATCGCCACCGTCATGGGCCGCTACTACGCCATGGACCGTGACAAGCGCTGGGAGCGCCTGCAAATGGCCTATGACGCCATGGTCTACGGCGAGGGCGTGCAGAACGCCGACCCGGTGGACGCCGTGGCCCAGAGCTATGAAAACGGCGTGACGGACGAGTTCGTGGAGCCGGTGGTCTGCGACAGCGAGGGCACCATTTCCAACAACGACAGCATCATTTTCTTCAACTATCGGCCCGACCGGGCCCGGGAGATCACCCGGGCGATGGTGGACCCGGAGTTTGACGGCTTCCCCCGGGAGTACTTCCCCACCGCCTATGTGTGCAACACCGAGTACGACGCCTCCATGCCCAATGTGCTGGTGGCCTGGCCCCGTATCGCCGTGAAGAATGGCCTGGGCGAATATCTCAGCTCCCTGGGCATGACCCAGCTGCGCATTGCCGAGACGGAAAAGTACGCCCATGTGACCTTCTTCTTCAACGGCGGCGTGGAGAAGCAGTACCCCGGTGAGGACCGGGTGCTGGTGGCCTCCCCCAAGGTGGCTACCTACGACCTGCAGCCGGAAATGAGCGCCTATGAGGTGTGCGACAAGTGCGTGGAGCGCATTAAGAGCGGGGAATACGATGTGGTGATCCTGAACTTTGCCAACTGCGACATGGTGGGCCACACCGGCGTGCTTCCCGCCGCCATCAAGGCGGTGGAGACGGTGGACGAGTGCGTGGGCCGGGTGGTGGACGCCACCCTGGAGATGGGCGGCATCGCCATGATAACCGCCGACCACGGCAACGCCGAGCAGATGGTGCAGGCCGACGGCAGCCCCATGACCGCCCACACCACCAACCGGGTGCCCTTCATCCTCTGCGGCGCGGGCACCGAGCTGCGGGAGGGCCGCCTGGCGGACATTGCCCCCACCATTCTGGATGTGATGGGCCTGGCCTGTCCGGAGGAGATGGACGGCAAGAGCCTGATCGTTCGGTAATATCCCTTTCGTGAAACGCGACGCATTGATATTTTGAATATTTTGTAAATTTTCATAGCGGTATAAAAATCTCACTGTTTGTGCATAATGCAGGCAGTGAGATTTTTTTCTGCAAAAAATTCGGTGGCCGCAGGCCGGTTCCTCTGCGGCGGGCGGCGCATGGCCGCCGGAAAGGTGATCGAAATGAGTCGAATGAATCACGACAAGGCCAAGGGCCTGTTCGGTGGCCGGGGCTTCTACATAGCCCTGGTGCTATGCTTGGCCGTGGTAGGCGTGGCCGGGTATCTGGCCCTGATGCAGCAGGCGAAGGTGGCCGAGGAGGGCAAGGACGCCCCCGTGGTGAGCCAGGAGCCGGTGGAGGACATCCAGCGGGCCCAGACGCCCCAGCCGGAGCCTGCGGTGGAGGAGACCCTGAAGCCGGAGGAGCTGCTGCCCCAGGTGTGCTCGCCCCTGGACGGGACCACGGTGACGGTATTCAGCATGACGGAGCTGCTGTATGACGAGACCATGGCCGACTGGCGGACCCACAGCGGCATCGATATCAAGGCTGACGAGGGCGACGCGGTGAAAACCGCCGCCGACGGCGTGGTGAAAGAAGTGCGGTACGACGACCTCATGGGCGTGACGGTGGTCATCTCCCACGAGGACGGGTACGAGACCCAGTACAGCAGCCTCCAGCAGGAGCCGCCCGTGGAGCAGGGCAAGACCGTGAAGGCCGGGGACATCATCGGGCTGGTGGGGTCCACCGCCAGCGCCGAGGGGGATGTGGGGCCGCACCTGCATTTCTCCGTGAGCAAGGACGGGAAGGTCATTGACCCGGCGGAGTATGTGAAGTGAAGCTGGCGAAAAATCTTCGATTTTTCTGCCAAAAGGCTTGCAGCCTGCGGGCGGCAAACTCTACAAGGCTTTTTGATATACTGAGCCGCAGGAGCGTTTTGCTCCTGCGGCTTTGGTTTGGGGTTTGGTCGGGAGTGCGTAGGGGCGGGGCCCTGCCCCGCCTGCGGGCGACCGCAAGGGTCGCCCCTACGGAAAAAGCCTCCCTTGCCTAAAAGGAGGGGGACCAGCCGCAGGCTGGTGGAGGGATTCGTGCGGGGTATAGGGTGATTCGTTTCCTGCGAGTTCGTGCGGGGAAGAATCCCCCAGTCACGGCTTCGCCGTGCCAGCCCCCTTTAGGCAAGGGGGCCAACATTGTAGGGCGGGGTGACCACACCCCGCCGTTTTGCGTTGCAAGGGGTGCGGTGGGGAGCGACCCTTCCGGCGCTTCGCGCCACCTCCCCTTACGCAGGGGAGGCTTTGGGGACG
>CAVHCH010000129.1:0-14239 GCA_963634265.1 Bacteroidaceae bacterium
TCACGGCCCTGCTGGTCCTCTGCGCGCTGCTGATCTACCGCCCCTCCCGCCGTTTCGCCTCCAAAGCGGCCCAATAAGAAAGCAAGAGCACCTGCCCTGGCAGGTGCTTTTTTTGTAGAAAATTGAACTGTCCTCGTATCGGGCGGACAGGGTCGTCTGCCCCTACAACCCATTCCGTAGGGGCCGGCGTCCCCGACGGCCCGTTTTCACGCACTCTCATGCGGTGCGTAGGGCGGGGTGCCCTCACCCCGCCGCCCGGACCTGTACCGCACTCCCGGCAGGGCACGCGGGCCCTGCCCTACAAAAACCTTGTAGGGTGGCACCCATGTGTGCCACCGACCACCGCACCTCTTGCAAAAACCTGTCATTGTGAAGCCAGTGCGCACACTGGCTGTGGGGAGCGAACCGAGCGCTGCCAGTGGCAGATGAAGCGAGGTGAGCGAGTGGCCGCGGTCAAAATTTCAAGCGTCCGCCGTAAGGCAGCGCAGAAATTTTGGGCACCGCAACAGGGACATCCGTCCCTCCGTCCTCAAAGGCTCCCCTTAATAAGGGGAGCAGTCACGGCAAAGCCGTGACTGAGGGGTCGCCCCCCTCAAAAAATCACCCCGTACTTCTCCCGCAGCGTCTCCAGCGTCTCCGCCGGCACCGCGCCTTCGTACAGGGCCCGGCCCTGGTAGCTCCGCAGGGCCGCCTCCAGCACCGCCGCATCGTCGCACATCAGGCACAGAGGCTTCCCGATCAAATACTGCACCTGGGCCAGCGCCTCCGCGTCCGCGAGGCTCGTCAGCGCCACGGCCACCATGGGCTCGTCCCCGTCCAGGGCCTCCTGCAAGTCGTCCTCCAGGTCCTCCGTCACGGCGATCACCGCCCCGTGCTTGGCATCCGCGGGCAAATACATGGGCAATTTCTCCGTGGCTGCGGGCAAAAGCTCCGTGTGCCGGGGCGCGGGGGGCGTGATCTCCGCCCCGTCCAGGGCCTTTTTCAGCGCCGCGATGTGGCCCGCGTCCGTGCCGCAGCACCCGCCGAATATGGCTACCCCCGCCTGCAAAAATTCCGGCACCAGCGCCGTGAATTCCTCCGGCGGGCAGTAATACACCGCCTTGCCGCTCACGATCTGCGGCAGCCCGGCGTTGGGCTTGGCGATGAGCGGCACCCGGGCAAATTCCCGCAGCCGCCGCAGCTGCACCAGCATCTCCTCCGGCCCCGCCGAGCAGTTGAGGCCAAAGGCGTCCACGCCCATGCCCTGCATCACCACCAGCGCCGCCGTGATGTCCGTGCCCGAGACCGTCCGCCCGTTTTCGTCGCAGGTAAAGGTGACGAAGATGGGCTTGTCGCTGACCCTTCGCACCGCCAGCACCGCCGCCCGGGCGTCGGACAGGGTCATCATCGTCTCAATGACGAACAGGTCCACCCCGGCCTCCTCCAGTCCCGCCGCTTGGTCCGCGTAAATGTCCACCAGCTCCTCAAAGCCGGCCTCCCCCATAGGCGAGAGGAACTGCCCCGTGGGCGACAGGTCCCCGGCCACCAGGGCCCGGCCCGCCGCCGCCTGCTTCGACAGCGCCGCCAGCCGCCGGTTATACTCCGCCGTCCGGTTAAAAATGCCGTGCTCCTCCAGCTTTTGCCGGTTGGCTCCGAAGCTGGGGGCGTACACCACCCGGCTCCCGGCGTCCACATAGCCCCGCTGGATGTCCAAAATGCTCTCCGGGTGCTGAAGCACCCATTCCTCGGCGCTCACCGCCCCGGTAAAGCCGCGCTTTTGCAGCTCCGTCCCGGTGGCCCCGTCCAAAATCAGCGGAAATCCTACCTGCATCCTGCCATCCTCCGTTTCGTAAATTCAAAAAGGGAAACCTGGCGCCGCCCTTGACACGGCCCCGGCACCTTATTATACTATATCTACCTATAATTTTTAGCAGTCCCGGGCTGCTTTGTCAAGAGGGGAGGGGCGACCGTGGAACGACTTGTGACCCTGGCGAGGGAAAACGGCTTCACCCATTGGGCCCCGGCCAGCCTCTCGGCCTTTCAGCCCCTGGCCTCCGTCCGGGCCATGTGCGCGGCGGACCGTTGCGGGCAGTACGGCAAAAACTGGGCCTGTCCCCCCGCCTGCGGTACCCTCGCCCAGGCAGCCGCCGCCCTGGCAAAGTGCCGCAGCGGCCTCCTGGTCCAGACCACCGGCGATCTTTCCCACGAGCTGGATTACCCCGCCATGGAGCGCCTGGCCCGCCAGCACAAACAGTCCTTTCAAAACTTCGTCCGCCAGGCCCGGCACCTGTACCCCGGCTGCCTGGCCCTCACCGCCGGGGCCTGCACCCTGTGCGCCCGGTGTACCTGTCCCGCCCGGCCCTGCCGCTACCCGTCCAAGCGCCTGTCCTCCATGGAGGCCTACGGTCTCTGGGTCAGCGACATCTGCCAAAAGTCCGGCCTGAAATACAATTACGGCGCACAGACCCTCACCTATACATCCTGTGTGCTCATAGCAGAGGAGTGAAAAAGCCATGCAGACCCCCAAAGAAATTTTCCTGGAGCTTCTAAAGCCCAACGGCCACCCGGAGCGGGTGCTCAAGCAGTATGAGGCCCTGCATATGTGCCTCACGGACCCCATCAACACCTACCTGCGCGGCAACCGCCGCCGGGGCACCGTCAGCCGCGACCGCTGGGGCACCACCATCAGCTTCCCCGAAGATGCCCCCGGCGCCATCCCCATCCACAGTGACGACCTCACCGTCTGCCCGGATGTGACGCGCTGGGAGGAGACGGTCCACGCCCCGGACCTGGCGGCCAATTGTGCCCAGGGCTGGGAGGAGTGCCGCGCCGCCGCCCGGGCCGCCGCCGGAGAGGAAAAGCTCCTGGCGGGCTTCATGGGCACGGGCATTTTCGAGCAGTGCCACTTCCTCATGGGCTTTGAAAACACCCTCACCGCCCTCTACGAGCACCCCGAGGAGATGCACCGGCTCATTGACTACATCACCGACTACCGCCTGGCCTATGTGAAGCTGCTCATCGACAACCTCCACCCGGATGTCATCTTCTCTCACGACGACTGGGGCACCAAGGACGCCCTGTTCATGCACCCGGATATGTGGCGGGCCTTCTTCAAGGAGCCCTACCGCCGCTTCTACGGCTATATCCGCTCCCGGGGCTGCATCGCCATCCACCACGCCGACTCCTACCTGGTCCCCATCGTGGACGATATGGCCGAGATCGGCATCCAGGTCTGGCAGGGCGTTTTGCCGGAGAACGACATCCCCGCCCTCCAGCGCTGCTTGCAGGGCAAGCTGGTCCTCATGGGCGGCATCGGCGCGGCCATCGACCGCTCGGACGCTACGCCCGACGAAATTCGCGCCTACACCCGCCGCACCCTCCGCGCCTGCTGCCCCGGCGGCCACTTCATTCCCTCCATCACCTACGGCGTCCCCGGCGCCGTCTATCCCCACATCGACCGGTATGTAAACGAGACCATCGACGCCTACAACGCCCGGGTCCACCTGCCCGGCTTTTCCCTGCCCCCGGAGCCCCGGCGCAGCCTTGCACCCCGTCCCGCCCCGGCAGCCCCGGCCCAGGACGCCCCGGCGGACAGCACCGACACCCTCTCCGCCATCGCCGCCGCCACCAAGCGCGGCCAGCAGAAGAAGCTGCTGACCCTGGTGGATACGGCTCTGTCTCAGGGCATCGCCGCACAGGACATCCTCTCCGGCGGCCTGATAAAGGGCATGAACGACCTGGGCGAGGACTTTTCCGCCAGCCGCGCCTTCGTGCCGGAGATGCTCATGGCCGCCCGCTGTATGTCCGCCGCCACGGCCCGGCTAAAGCCCCATTTGGTGGACGGCTCCGGCGCCCGGCAAGCCATCGGCTCGGCCTGCATCGGCACCGTCCGGGGCGATATGCACGACATCGGCAAGAACCTGGTGAAAATCATGCTGGAGGGCAGCAATATCCAGGTCTATGATCTGGGCGCGGATGTGGCCCCGGAGACCTTCATCCAGGCCGCCCGGGAGCATAACTGCGACATCATCGCCTGCTCCGCCCTGCTCACCACCACCATGCAGCAGATGCGCCAGGTGGTGGACCTGGCCCAGCAGGCGGGCATCCGGGACCGGGTGTGCATCATGGTGGGCGGCGCGCCCATCAGCCAGAGCTTCTGTGACGAAATTCATGCGGACCTCTACACCCCCGACGCCGCCTCCGCAGCCCGGGCCGCCGTAGACCGCCTGACCCATTCCCAAAAGTAAAACAGAAAGGAGCCACCCATGAAATACGCCCTCATAAACGGTATCATCCTGGACGGGACCGAGCAAATGCAGCCCCGCCCGGGCCAGACCCTCCTCATAAACGGCGACCGCATCGAAGCCATCGTCCCCGCCGGGACGGAGCCCCCCGGCTACGAAAAAATTGACCTCGCCGGCGGCTATGTGATGCCCGGCCTCATTAACCTCCATGTCCACCTGCCCGCCTCGGGAAAGCCCACCGTGAAGCAGAAGGACAACAAAAAGCTGGTCCGCCTTATGACCAGCAACGCCCTGCTCCGGGCTGTCACTTTTCAGGTCTGCGCGGGCTACGCCAAGACCGAGCTGCTCTCCGGCGTCACCACCCTCCGCTCCGTGGGCGGCATCCAGGCGGTGGACTCCCGTTTGCGGGATAAAATCCTCTCCGGCGGCGCCGTAGGCCCCCGCATTCTCGCGGGCAACATGGCCGTGTCCGTGCCCGATGGCCACATGGCCGGTTCCCTGGCCTACGAAGCCACCTCCCCGGCGGAGGCGGCGGCCCTGGTGCGGAAAATTGCCCAGGATAAGCCCGACCTTATCAAGCTGATGATCACCGGCGGCGTCCTGGACGCCAAGTGCAAGGGCGAGCCCGGCGAGCTGAAAATGTCCCCGGACATCGTGAAAGCCGCCTGCGACCAGGCCCACGCCCTGGGCCTGCCCGTGGCCGCCCATGTGGAGAGCCCCGAGGGCGTCCGGGTGGCCCTAAAGGGCGGGGTGGACACCATCGAGCACGGCGCCGCCCCCGACGAGGAGATCCTCAAGCTCTTTGAGGAGCGCCGCGCCTGCCACATCGCCACCATCTCCCCGGCCCTGCCCTACGCGATGTTTGACCGCAGCGTCACCGGCGCGTCGGAGACGGAGCAGTATAACGGCAAGATCGTCATGGACGGCATCATCGCCTGTGCCAAGGCCTGCCTGGCCCGGGGCATCCCCGTGGGCCTGGGCACCGACACCGGCTGCCCCTACATCACCCACTACGATATGTGGCGCGAGGTCTATTACTTCCATAAGTTCTGCGGCGTGTCCAACGCCTTCGCCCTCCACACCGCCACCCTGCGCAATGCCCAGATGGTGGGCCTGGGCGCGGAGACCGGCTCCGTGGAGCCCGGCAAGTGCGCCGACCTCATCGTCACGCGGCAGAACCCCCTGGATGATCTGAAAGCCCTCCGCCACATCGACCTGGTCATGGCCCGGGGAAGTCTCTACCGCGCCCCCAAGGTGAAGAAAATCGAGAAAGCCGAGCAGGAGCTGGATAAATTCCTCTGAGAAAACCCCTGGTAAACCCGCCCCAACTGTGGTAAAATCAAGATATAAAAATTCAGGAGGAGATCACTATGGGACTTTTCAGCAATAATAAGAAACCCTGCCCTCTCTGCGGCAATCCCACCCCCCGGCTCCTGGCCACCAAGGTGGAGGATATGCCCCTGTGCAAGGAGTGCGCCGGGAAGATCGACCTGCCCGACGGCGCCCTGGACCGCATGAGCCTGGCGCAGCTGGAGCAGTACATGGCCTTTTATGAGGAAAACGCCGCCCTGCGCGAGACCTTCCAGGAGGATTACCGCTTCGGCTTCGGCTTTTTCAGCGGCGCCCTGACGGTGGATAGCGCCCACCGCCTGCTGCGCTTCAAGTCCTCCAACGATTCCCTGGTCTTTGCCGCGGAAAACCTGTCCTCCTTCCGCATTCTGGAGGACTCCAGCCCCCTGTTTACGGGCAATGCCGACGGCCTCACCTGCCACCGCAGCGATGTCCCCCGCAAGGTGGAGGCCCTGATCCCCAGCATCGACCAGTTCATGCGCCGCAAGCAGGACTATGAGCACATGGAGGAGATGCACCGCATGATGGACCGTGACCGGGACCACGACCACGACCATCCCCGGCCCCCCATGCCCGAGTTTGAGTGTACGCCCCCGGTGCGCAAGTTCCGCCTGGAGCTGAACTTCACCCACCCCTATTGGAAGAGCTTCACCCAGGAGATCAGCGCCCCGGACTTCAGCAGCCAGTACCCCAGCGTGGACGACTATATGAATGAGTACGAGGATAAGGTGCAGGACCTCCACGAGCTGGCTACCGAGCTTCTGCACATCATTGACCCCGCCGCCCCCGAGCGCCGGGAGGACGATCCCCAGCCTGCCGCCGCAGCCGCAGCCCCCGCCGCAGCCGCCGACCCGGTAGCGGAAATTCAAAAGTATAAGCTGCTCTTCGACGCCGGCGTCCTCACCGAGGAGGAATTCGCCGCCAAGAAAAAGCAGCTCCTGGGCATCTGAAAACCGCATAAAACCAAAACCGAGGCACCCTCAGTGCCTCGGTTTTTCTTTCTTTTTACTTAGTTTTCCCGATGTTGATACCCGGCGTGTATTTTCCGTCTCCCCAGTAGTCATTTTCTTGGTCCGTGTCGTCCGCAAAGCGGATGATGTAAAGCGACATCAACCCCACATTGTCCTCGTCCGCATCGTCTGCCATTATAATTTTCGTGGCAACACGATACTTGTCCTGGGTCGTTTCAAAGTCATAACTGGCATCGAAGCTCCTCTGATACTCGCTGTAAGCCATTTCATTGGAGACCCCGCCCCGGCCCCAGTCTTGATCGGGAACCATTTCCCCCTGGACATAGCCAAACAGCGCCTGGGTAGCCTCCTCCATATTTTTCGCGTCCTTTAGCGCGTTTTTGGAAAACAGCGCCCGCACCGCCTCGCCGTCCCGCTTTTCCACAGCGTCCACCAGTTTTTCAAATATTCCGTTGGCCAAAGCATCGTCCTCCGAGTAAGAGCCCCTTCCCGCGTGAGTCGTCCCCGCTGAGCAAGCCGTCAGCAGCAAAACCGCCGCCGCCATTACCGCCGCCCAAATCTTTTTCGTGCTGTTTTTCGCCTTGCGCATGGTTCGTTTCCTCCTTCATTTTTTCATTCCCGGTGTGCCGAGGCACCTCCTTGCAGCCCCTATTATACATGATTTTCACCCAAAAGGGAATCTTTTTGCCGTCCTTTCTCAAAATATTTTTCCAAATATCAATACATCCATTGCTCCACCGCCACGCCGTCCGCTGCCAGCGGCTATATCACGGGCCACATAAAGAATTTTTCCAAACCAGGAAACCGCTCGGACAAAGGGATCGTGCCGAGAAACAGCCCCAGCCAAATACCGGTCCGCAGCAGAGTTCCCGGGTACATGAGCCACGGGTCCATATCATACCTAAAAGACTTATACAGAACCGGAACCAAAACAAGTAGTGTAAATGTTATCACCTCAAATAGGCTCGCAGATTTTGTGATCACCGCGCCAGCATTGCTAACGACTATGGCGATCCATACAAGTATATGCTTTGTTAGCTTTCCGTAGGTTCTTCTCCGCTTCCCTGTGTATCTTTTCGCCGGTCTCCCTATGTAGTTTATTCTCCGTTTTCTCATCCCGCGCACCCCATTTCCCGCATGGCCTGCAAAAACAGCTCCGCCTCGCCGTCCCCGTTGGCCTCCCGGGTGGCTTCCAGGGTGTACCAGCTATACTCCAGGTCGTGGATGATAATGGGCACGGGCCGCCCGAACTTGCGCCGGATAAACCCGCTGCTTTGCAGGCTCCCGGCCACCGCCGTCACCTCCCGCAGCAGCTCCCGGTAGCCCCCGGGCCCCTGTCCGATGTACCGCATTTCCTCGTCGTAGCAGTCCACCTCCTCGCGCCCGATGTCCCCGACGCCGTTTTCCGCGTACCAGTCAAAAAGAACCCGCATCCCCGGGCAGTCCTCGTCCGCTTCGAGAATGTAAGTTTCATTCTGCCGCCAAAAAGCATAGTTCCACCGCTCCTCGGCCAAAGGCCCCGCCCCGCCGCAGTCGCTCTCGGTGTTGTAGCTCACCGCAAACTCCGTCACATTGGAGCAGCCGCCGTATGCATAGCTCTCATTGGCATAAACCAAAAAGGAAATGGCGTAGATCCCGGTTTCCTCCCAAGATGAAATGACCCCGCGCGCCTTCTCCTCCAAATATCCCCGCAGGTCCACCATAGCGCCGCACCTCCCGCACTTCTTTTTGTGCTGACTTTCCGCCCAAAAATAAAACTTTTTTTATTTTATTATACAAAATGAAAATAAAAAATGCAAGGCATTGCCCTGCAAAATACATCCTGTTTGTAAAATTTGCCCATCCCATAGGGCGGCACCCCATAAAAAAAGCCAAGTCTCACGACTTGGCTTTTTTCCTGGTGGACCCGAAGGGATTCGAACCCTCGACCTCTCGGATGCGAACCGAACGCTCTCCCGAGGCTGACATATTGCATCCATACAACGAGGAAACATTCGAAAAACATACCATTTTTATAAAATATCAGAACAATTTCGTGCCAAATGACATTTGAACTTTGACAGAGGCTTAACGCATTTTTGTTGAAATCGATGGGATATTCTTGTGAATTTGACGAATATTTTTAAACAAACGCCTTTGCATGATTATATATAATTGTAGAAAAATTCAGAATATGGAAAGAGGAGGTCGGACGCATCCGACCTCCCCAAGTGCACTCCGAAGAGATACACCACTCTTCGATGCTGATTATATGTGGAAAGCGAAAATGTGCAAGTATGTGCAGAGAAGCTACCCGGCGTTTACGCTCTGCGACGGTCATCTTTAAGGCGCTTATTCACAACTTTCTAATAATTTCATGCTGCATGGACAAATGGAGAGATTCGCCAAAACATCAACTGCAACAACAGTAGAATTACAGTAAGCTATGATTATTTTGCTTCCTCTATTGCTGCCGTAAGTGCGATGTGAGACTTCAGCATAACTCTGAAAATAACTTCATATAATTCGTCATAGTTTTTAAGAGAGTCTGCTCGTGAAAGCGCAGATATATACTCATCTTTGTCTTCGACCTTAATGTAGATTGGCGGCAAACCAGCTCGGACAAGTTGCAAGTTCATAAAAGCCCGTGATGTTCGCCCGTTTCCATCTGAAAAAGGATGAACAACTGTAATTTTATGGTGGGTCCGGGCAATATGTTTAATATATTCGCTAATGGGCATCTCCTTACGCCGAGAATAGTAGGCTTTGATATCATCTTCGATTTTTGCGAGCTCTTTCACAATATCTCTGTAATCTGTAGTTTCAAATTTTGACCCAAGGACTAAAGTATTGTTTTTGCGAGTTGATCCACCAAATTCAGGGTGTGGATAGCAAGAATACAATTTCCTATTTAACCCCATCATATCATAGACAGAAATCGTCTCTTTTGTGGGTGCTTCGAAAATAATTTGATACATAGCATAGTGGCCCGCAATGGAAAGGTATGCCTCATTTTCCTCTTTACAATAAATGCTATTTTGCGTCTTTAACCGCAAGTCGGTCACTATTTCGGATGCCTGCTCAATCGTGACATCCAAACCTTCCATACGGCTATCACTGTAGATATACTCATTTTGAAATAACAGCCGTGCGTGATTTGATGGTTTAAACACAAGCTGCTCTACATAGTTATCAATTAGGCCTGCATATAACCCCGTGTATGTTAAATGTTTGGATTTCCGTACTGCATCTGGTTTGTATTTTGAAATCCGTTTTTTCAAAGCCTGCGCTTCGGTGTCCCCATCAATGGCATGAATTTTGTATGCAATGCGAAAAACGCACGCTTGAAAGCTGACCCCGAAATAGTCCGCAATTTCCAACACATCGTCAAAGCTTACATATCCACAAATGTTTTTTCGCCTATCTACTTGAGCCTTTAGCTCAGCCATCGGCATAAGCAGAGCTGCTGCAAATTTTTCAGCAAAAACCTCTATGCTACTCTTACCGCTAAACGGACAAGAGATTTCTTTATCCGAATCGCGAAAGTGGTGACAGAGTTCATGCGCTGCCGTATAGCGTTGGCGAGTAATTGGGCGATTATTATTTATACCCACAAAGGGAATATCGTCAGATTTAGCTGCCGGAATGTAGACTCCCTCCAGTTTACGGAAATCTGCAAGTTTAAAAAGAACTCCTTCACTGCGCAAAAGCGCAAATGGATTAATTGGATAGTCAATCGATTGATTTCCAAATTTCACACGCAGATAATCTGCGGCCATCTGCTCTGGATCATGATATTTTTTTGCAAAAGCATAAAAATCCATTTATTTTGTCCTCTGTGCCTTTACTTGCTCTTTGAATCGAATCAAATTCATTATTTCAGCCCGGTCCATTTCATCTAGCCGTTCAAATTTTCGGGCAAAAACAGTAGTTGGCTCGCTTACTTGAGAGCCATGTAACAGTGCATCTGCCGAGATGCCAAACAGTTCACTTAATTTGGAAATGTCCTCTGCGGTTACTTTTCGATTTCCATTTTCCATTTGGGTAAATGACGCTCGATTCATTCCGAGATAAGCAGCAACATACTCCTGTGAAAGGTGCATTTTATTGCGCAGTTCCTTAATTCGTTCAAACAATTTCTCCATAAAAAAACCTCCTCATTCTGCGCTTTCACAATAACTATAGCATGCCTCGCCTAAAAACGCAACGCCCATATGTTAGAAAATCTAACAGATATACAGAACCGTTTTATGCAATTATGCCATTTCGAACACTCATATTTTATGTAAAGATTATAATATATTCCACATAAAAGATATGAGTGCGTTCTGTGAATATGCGCCTCTTCATATAGTGTTTTCCGCGAAGAAAAAGTTGCCTATCTTTGTGCAACCGTTACAACTCCATCCCATTCAAATACTGCGCTTCAGAGATATTGAAATCAATCTGAATGCCATAGCCACGGGTCAGGGTTACAGCTTTGATGAGGTGAGAGGCAATGAGCTTGCGCTCTGCGGGGGAGGCGGTATCGAACATCTCAGCCCAGGAAAGAAGCTGCTGGTGCTGCTCTTTCAGCTCCTGCGCAAGCCTGTCACTGTCTGCCAAGCGGGCCTCTAACGATTCGATATTAACCGACAATGATGTCATCGCCTGTTTCACGGAGTCCAAGCGGTTCTTAACCTGCTCCGGCGTGAACGGGCACTTACCATCCAACGAGTCCAGCATCAGCCCCTCCCAACGGCCCTGTTCAATGTGCTTCTTGGAGAGCTCCAGTTTGGCTTGACGAATCTGTTGCTGCAAATCCGAAGCTGTTGCGCCGATTTGATTATGGATGATGTCATATTCACTGACGGCTCCGGCTTTTTGAAAAATATTTCGGATAAGTTTGCTGACAACGGCATCCACTTTCTCAGCCCGGTAAGTAGTAGGGCCATCGCAATTTATCTTATGTTGGGTGCGGTTATAGCATTTGTAGATGGCCACACGACCGTTGGTGCCATCGGTAGGATGATGGGTTTTCCGTGCCGTAGACGCAAAAATGCGGCCACCACAGTGGCCGCAATACACATTGCCGGACAGCAGTGCGCTGCCAGTATTCATTCGGGGATAACTGCGAAACGGGCGAGATACTTCCGCCTCGCTGCCGTCTTTTAGCAGGATCGATTCTGTGCCATGAGCTGCGGCGCACCTGGCAAGATAGTCTGCTGACCGCTGCTCACGCCCCTTTTGCACACGCTGAAATTGCTCCGGCGTGATGATTTGCAAGTCCGGGAATATCTCCGAAACGCTCTCACCGCTTCGGAGCACACCCGTGTAGGCGATATTGATGAGAATGTTCTGTATGGTAGAGTAGTGAAAGGGCTCTCCTGTGCGGAGATTGAGGAAGCCCTCCTCTTTGAGCGTGGTGGAGGTTTTCCGGCCACCGTAGCCGTACTGGTCGGCCAAATCGAAAATGCGACGCACAGCAGCGGCCTCCATTGGGTTGACTTCAATATCAAACAGTTCCCGGTTCTTTTTGCCCATGCGCCCCTTCTTCACCAGCTGATAGCCATAGGGCGCGTAACCGCCACGGAATCTGCCCTCCATAACGATCTGCCCCAGCCGCGTCTTGGTACGGATGGAGGTCTTGATACTCTCGCCGGACGCCTGCCAGTAACGGATGTAGTTCAGCAGCTTGTCCACATGGTTATCAAACCGCTGTTGGCCTTCCTCGGCGCTCCAAACCTCGATGCCGTTGTTGACGAACCATTCCACAATGAAGGGCGTTTCGTCATCGCGGCGGCCAAGGCGGTCAAACATGAAAACAAGGAGAATGTCAAAGGTGTTCAGTGCGGCTTCACGCTGAATCTCCTGTATAGCGTCGCGCTGCTTTGCGGAGACCTTGAAGCCGGACACACCTTTCTCCGAAAACTCCCGGACGATGTCCCACCCCATTTGGGCAGCAAACTCGTGGCATCGTTGCTTTTGCATGGGGATGTCATCCTTCTCGACCTGCTTTAGCGTGGAAACGCGGTACAGGCAGCAAACTCTTTTGCCCAAGGTCACTCCTCCTTACGCCTGGAGCGTCCGAACGTAGCTGTTCTTCAAAATTGCTCGGACGGCAGCCACGGTATCATCCGCAGGAAATGCTGTAAAGGTGAGATGCACATGAAGCCCGTTCACTTCCAGCTCGATCATGTTTTTAGAAGCTGCCATAGCTTGTCCCTCCTTCTTCACTATCCGATTCATCGGGGAAATGTTCAGTGAGGTCATTGACCGCCCGCAGACGGCCAATGACCTCACTCAATTCATCTTCGGTCAGAGGTGTATCCCCTGTAATGATGATAGCTCCGTCAATGCAGGCAATCTGCACCTCTGCGTTCGAGTCGATGCCTGCTTGTTCCAACAACTGCTGCGGTATGGCGATCTGCTGGGTGGTATCCAATTCAGAAAGAGATACCGCTGAAACTGTGAACTCATGGTATCGGTTTGCGAGGTCATCGTCGGTGATATAAGCCACAAACACGTCCTGCCCGGCAGTTAACCCCATTTCGGTCAAGTCATCCGCCGGGATCACAAGGCGTCCGTCATCGCCAATGGTATAAGAGCTTTCAGAAATTTTAATGAGTATCCCTCCTCTTACGGTTGTATTGTTTTCTGATGGCACAAACACGGGTGCTGCGGAAAGGGGTAATTGGGGGTGTAGGTAGTAGGTATGTGAGGGGGAGAGAAAATGCAGCACCCGCGTTTCTGCCATCAGGCAAAGGTCATGGCGGGGCCGCCCCGGTTTCCCGGAACGGCCCGCGCCGTTTCTGTCGTTTGTCCAGTCCTATTCGACACTACTTCCCGGACTGCTGGGCGGTCAACTGGTCTGCGGCTGGCGCCGCACATGGGAATTGCACCCCTCCGAGGATCGCTCCGAGCTGCACCGATGTTTTGAAAGTATCGCTATGCAGAAGTACCATTGTAGGCAGATGAGGTCATGGCGAGACAGCCTGCCACGGCTGCTTTTGGATGAACGGGTATCGCTGGGCACCTTCCAATCTGAGACCTGCATTGACACGGGAAGCTCCCGTGCAGGTGGTCATGGCGCATTCTCCGCATCGCTGTCCTCTTTCTTACGGAGGCTCATCTGCTGATGTGATCCAGTTGCCGGATATGACCGCCTGGGCGGTGTTTTTCAAGGTCCACTGTAAAAGCCATTCCTTTAGCTTTGCCCTTATTTTAGCTTAGAAAAATGCGGAGCAACAGAGACAGGATGGCAGGTTTCTTGCCCTATTCGTCAGTTTTTAGAGGTCTGCCTCCAGTTCGGAAAGGAATGCGATGACGGTCTGGAGCGCCTGCTTTTTATTGCGGTACTCTCCTCCCAGCAAAAGATGGTCCAAAGAGATGCCAAAGCATTCCGCCAGCTCCACGGCCAACTCTATCGAGCCGGTCCGCTGACTATTTTCAATTTTCACGATATAGGTCCCCGTCACATGCATTTTTTCGGCGAGCTGTTCCTGCGTGAGTCCCTTGCTGATCCGCAACTGCTTGATCCTTGCTCCATAGGCCATTCGATCAAAGCGCATGGTTTTATTCCTCCATTTCTGAAAATTTTAAAATTTTCAGAAGCGGAGGGCGGGCTGCGGCATTGCGGAGAAAGCGCATATATAAAAGCAGCGGCACTGGGCCATAGGTCCTGTACCTGTAAAATGAAAGTAGACACTCGCAAAAGTGTGGGTGTCTACTTTTTTC
>CAVHCH010000130.1:0-5529 GCA_963634265.1 Bacteroidaceae bacterium
TTTTTGCGCAAATGTCCCCCATCCGCGCAAATTTGCGGTTTCCGCCCGTTTCCGCCATGGAATTTTAGGATAGAATTTTCTAAGATATATGTGTAAGATAATCCACTAAGAAAGGTGATCCAAATGAAACCCCAAAAGCAGATCCTTTCCACCGAGCCGCCCCGCTGGCGGCTGTGGGTGTGGACCGGGTGCGAGCTGTTCGTCCTCTACTCCCTGCTGCGGTGTATGCGCCTGGAGTCGCCCGCCGACGCCCTGGTGTGCCTGCTGGTGGGCGTGGGGGCCACCCTCCCCTGGGTGCTGGAGCGGCTGGGCTACCGCATGAGCGGGTGGCTGTTCGTGTTCGCCCTGTTTTACCTGCTGGCCTCCATGTCCGGCCGGATTTACAAGCTCTACTACCTGGTGGCCCACTGGGACAAGATGCTCCACCTGTGCGGCGGCGTGGCCTTCGCGTTGGTGGGCTGCTATGTCCCGGTGCTGCTGAACAAAAAATATAAGGACGACCGGGCCCTGCGCATCCTCTTTGCCATCCTGGTCTCCATCTCCGTGGCCGCCCTGTGGGAGTTTTACGAGTTCGGCATGGACCGGCTTTTCGGCATGGATATGCAGCGGGACACCTTCGTGACCTCTCTGCACTCCTATGACCTGGGCGGCGCCGCCGGGGTCATCGGCAGCATCGAGAACATCACCAGCGTCACCGTCAACGGCCAGACCATGGCGGGCTATCTGGACATCGGCCTTATAGACACCATGGGCGACATGATGATCGAGACCGTGGGCGCGGTGGTCTATGCCGTGGCCTATGCCCTGGATAAGGGCCGCCACCCGGCCTTCACCGTCCTGCCCGCGCCCTGCCGCCGCCATGCGGAGGAGGCTGCCCATGCCCAGGCTGACTAACGCCGCGCCCCAGGAGCGCCCCCTGCGCCTGGCCAAGGCCCTGGTGGCCCTGCTGTGGCTGAGCATCATCGCCCTGTGCCTGCTGCACAAGGACAGCTTCACCCTGGAGGGCATCCTCACCTACACCCCGGATAAGCCCCTCCTGGCGGCCCTGGTGCTGGTGGCCCTCTTCGCCGTGAAGAGCCTCAGCGTCTTTCTTTACAGCGGATTTCTCTACATCGCCGCCGGGGTGCTTTTCCCCCTCCCGGCAGCCATCGCCGTGAACCTCGTAGGCACAGCGGTGATGGTCACGCTCCCCTACCTCCTGGGCCGGAAGCTGGGCACACAGGCGGTGGCGTACATCTTAAGCCGCTGGCCCAAGGCATCGGCCCTCCGGGACCTGCGCAGCGGCAATGACTTTTTCTTCGTGCTGCTCATACGGCTGCTGAATGTGTTCTCCCTGGACGCGGTCAGCGCCTACATGGGCGCGGTGGGGGTCAAATACCGGGACTTCCTCCCCGCCTCGCTCCTGGGCCTTGCGTCCATGTGCGTGCTGTTTCCCATCATGGGCGGCAGCATCTCCGATGTCCGCTCGCCCCAGTTCCTCATTTCGGCGGGCATCCAGCTGGCCCTCATGCTCCTCTCCTGTACCGTTTTCTATTTCTACCAAAAAAGACGCGCCCCCGCCCGGAAACGCGCCGAATAATAGCTCTCTATGCAAAAAACGCCCTCCCGTCCGCAGCGGATAGGGGGGCGTTTTTCTGTTTTAATAATCCGAATTCAGCCAGGGTTTTTGGTCACAATGCAGGAGATACCCCAGCACCCGGGCCTTTTCCCCGTCGTCCGCCCGGGCCGCCCCCAGGCGCAGCAGAGCAGAAAGCTCCGCCGACCCCATGAGCAGGGACGCCAGGTCCCCCTGGCGGCAGGTAACGGTGACATCGGCGGGCACATCCTCCCCCGCCACAGCCCAGCGCCCACCCCCGATGGTCACGCGCAGGCAGCGGTCGGTGTCCGCCATCTCGTCCCGGTAGCAGAAGGCCGCCGTGATCTCCCCCGCCGGGAAGGAGCGGTAGCCGGTGTTTTTCACGAAGGCCTTATCGTCCACCAGCTTGAACATGGTCCCCACCGCCGAGACATTAGTCTGCAAAAAACCGAAGTCGATGTAATTTTTGCTCACATCCTGGGGGTCGTCCAGCAGGTGGTGGAAGTCCTCCTCCCCGGTGCGCAAAACCACCGTCTGGGCCAGGTCCTCCTGCATTCTTAGGGCCATGAGCAGCCCCCGCAGCACCGCCCCGTCCTCATACACCAGCTCCTCCACGCTCAGGCGGTTTTGGGTGTAGTTGGTGTCGCTGGCGTTCTGGAAGCGATAGGCCGCGTACCCCCGGAGCTGCCCCTCCGGGCCGTAATAGCCCACGCGCCGCACCTGTATGTCGTCCCGGATGCCGCGGATCTCCTCGTCAAACTTCTCCACCATGCCGTGGTTCCTCGCTGCAAACCGCCGCTGGCAGTCCATGGCCGCGTCAAAGTCCTCCGGCTGCAAAAGCCGCAGGTTCGGCAGCACCGCCCGGTCTACCTTCGGCAGGGCCGAGGTGGGCAGGTGATATTCATGAATTTTCCCCGCAAAGCCGTAGCCCATGCGGCGGTAAAAGTCAATGCGAAACGGCAGCAGAAGCGTCAGCAGCGCCCCGTTTTCCCGGGCGTAGTCCTCAAAATACCGCACCATAAAGAGCGCCGCGCCCTTCTTCTTGTGCAGCGGATGCACCTCCAGGGCCATGAGCCCGCAGGCCGGCTGCATCCGCCCGAAGAAGTTCATGGAAAAGAGGATGAGCTTCATGGTGGCGATGAGCGTCGCCCCCTCAAAAAGCCCCACGGTCCTGGTCTGGGTGTCCTCCCGCAGCTCGGTGCGGTGCTTTTCCCGGTAGTGGTCCCGGCAGGCCTGGTCTAAGTCCTTGTAGGCCGGGTAAGAATTGAGATAAATGTCCAGATACGGCTCCAGATCCCCCTCCGTCAGGGGGCGAACGGTCCAGTTGCGGTCAGCGGCTGCGCACATAGCGGTAGCTCCTTTCGCGGTATGATCAGCCTTATTATACCGCCTTTGGTGCATTTTCGCAACAAAAATCCCGCTTACCCGATGCCAGCCTCCGCCGCCCAGGCGCGGATGTCCGCCACGGACGCCTCCGCCTCAAACCGCCGCCCGGTGAGGAAAGTCACGCCGGGCAGCTGCGCCTTGATATTCTCCGCGCTCTCCTCCACGCCGCTGCTGCCCGAGGTGCAGAACACCGCCACCTTTTTCCCGGCGAAGTCATAGCTGTCCAAAAAAGTGCTGACGATCCGCGGCGCGTCCCCACCCCAGATGGGGTAGCCGATGACCACCGTGTCGTACTGCGCCCAGTTTTCCACCCGGTTCTCTATGGCCGGGCGGCTGGCGGGGTCCGCCTGCTCCCGGGTCACCCGGGCGTCCGCCCCATGGCCCAGGTCGTCCTCCGTGTATTTCTCCTCCGGCACGATGCGAAACACATCCGCCCCCAGGGCCGTGGCGGCGGTCTCCGCCACCGATTTCGTGGTGCCCGTGGCGGAGAAATAGGCCACCAATATGTGCCGCTCTGCCATATCGCCCCGTCCGATGTCGCTGGCCGCCAGGGCTACCGCCAGCACCGCCGCCGCCAAAAGCACCGGCAGCAAAACTTTTCGATTCATACCTCGCCCTCCATTCCCGCATAGAATTTGTATTTTTCCCCGTTTGATACCAGGTAAATTTTTGCTTGACAAATGTCTGATTTCGTACTATAATCCCGCTTGTACGATTTCAGACAAGAGGTGTGTCATGGATAAAAAATACACCCGCCAGCTGCGGCGCATCAACTATCTCGCCAGCGAAATGGACTCGCTGTACCACCTGGCCGACCTGCGCCTGGGCATCTCCGACAGCGTGTCTCTGGTGCTCTACGCCCTCTACGACGGGGAGGGCCGCTGCCCCCTGGGCGATATTTACAAGATGTCCGGCGTCAGCAAGCAGACCCTAAACTCCGCCGTCCGCGCCCTGGAGAAAGACGGCATCCTCTACCTGGAGCCCTACAAGGGCCGGGCCAAGCTGGCCGTCCTGACGGAAAAGGGCCAAGCCTACGCCGAGCAGACCGCCGCCCGCCTCCTCCACGCCGAGCTCCGGGCCTTCGACGGCTGGACGGAGGAAGAGGTCGCCGCCTACCTGCACCTCCAGGAAAAATACACCGCCTGCTTCCGCCGGGAAGTGGAAAAGTTATAACGATCCCATTTTCACCGATTTAGGAGAACCCCATGAAAGACAAAATTCAGCTATCCGACCATTTCACCTATAAGCGCCTGATCCGCTTCACCCTGCCCACCATCGGCATGATGATCTTCACCTCTATCTATGGCGTGGTGGACGGCTTCTTCGTGTCCAATTTCGCCGGCAAGACCCCCTTTGCCGCCGTGAATCTCACCTGGCCGTTTCTCATGATCCTCTCCACTGTGGGCCTCATGTTCGGCACCGGCGGCTCGGCCATCGTGGCCCGGGCCTTCGGCGAGGGGGATAAGGAGAAGGCCAACCGCTGCTTCTCCCTGTTCGTGTATATCACCGCAGCGGTGGGCGTCATCCTGGCCGTGCTGGGCATCGCGTTTCTGCGCCCGGTGGCGGCCCTCCTGGGCGGCGAGGGCGCCATGCTGGATAACGCCGTCATTTATGGCCGCATCGTCCTGCTGGCCCTGCCCTTCAATGTGCTGCAAATGCTCTTCCAGGCCTTCTGCACCACCGCCGAAAAGCCCCGGCTGGGCCTGCTGGTGACGGTGGCCTCCGGCGTCACCAACATGGTCCTGGACGCGGTGCTAGTCATCGCCCTGCCCCAGGAATATAAGCTGGCCGGCGCGGCGGCGGCCACGGCCCTAAGCCAGGTGGTGGGCGGCGGCGTGCCCCTCCTTTACTTTGGCCGCAAAAATTCCAGCCTCCTGCGCCTGGGCAAGTGCCGCCTGGACGGCAAAGTCATCGGCAAGGCCTGCACCAACGGCTCCTCGGAGTTCATGAGCAACATCGCCATGAGCCTGGTGAGTATGCTGTATAATTTGCAGCTTCTGAAGTTTGCCGGGGAGGACGGCGTGGCGGCCTACGGGGTGATGATGTATGTAAGCATGATCTTCTCCGCCGCCTTCATGGGCTACTCCATCGGCACCGCCCCCATCGTCTCCTACCACTTCGGCGCCCAGAACCACGGGGAGCTGCAAAGCCTCCTGCGCAAGAGCCTGAAAATGGTCGCCGTCTTCGGCGTGGTGATGGTCCTGGCCTCCCAGGCCCTGGCCCACCCCCTGGCCTCCATCTTCGTGGGCTACGACGCGGAGCTGACGGCCATGACCGTCTCGGGCTTCCGCATCTTCGGCCTGTCGTTTTTGTTCATGGGCTTTGCCATTTACGCCTCGGGCTTCTTCACGGCCCTCAGCGACGGTCTCACCTCCGCCCTCATCGCCTTCCTGCGCACCCTGGTTTTCCAGGTGGCCGCCGTGCTGCTCCTGCCCCAGATTTGGGAGCTGAACGGCATTTGGCTCTCCATCGTGGTGGCCGAGGTCATGGCCGTGGTCCTCTCGGCCCTGTTCCTGCTGCTGAAGCGGAAAAAATATCATTATTAAAAGCAAAACCGCCGCAGGCCC
>CAVHCH010000131.1:0-32614 GCA_963634265.1 Bacteroidaceae bacterium
ACACGCCGAACTCGCTGTCGCCCAGCCGCTGGATCATAATGGGCGTATACACCAGCGAGATCACCGTGCTCAGTCCCATGGACAGGTAGGATAATATGGCCCCCGCCTTGATCTGGTTGACCTGCAGTTTGCTCACGCCCTTTCCTCCAGAGAGTTACAAATATTTATTTTACAGCACCTTTGGCAAACTGTAAACCCCCAATCATTGAATCCCCAGCAAATCCTTGTAGTAAGGCCAGAGGCCGTGCTTTTCGGGATAGAAGGGGGCCAGCTGGCACAGGTCGGTGCCGGGGAAGTCATTGCCCTCGATGATGGCGGGGCCGTCGGGGGTGATGGCAATATCCCAGCCCACATGGCCCACCTGGGGAATTTCCCGGGCCGCCTGCTTGGCAAGGTCGATGGCCTGGGGCACCATGGGCAGCTGGTAGCCCACAAAGGGGATGCCGGTGTCGGGGTGCTTGTCGTATACATTGAAATAGTCGTCTGTGGCGGGGGAGATGATCTTGCCCGTGTCCGGGTCCACCCGGCACAGCACGCCGCCCTGGCCGGAGTTGTCGCACACGCCGCCGCCCCGGCCCATCTTTACGGTGATGTAGGCGATGTGTACCTGACCGTCTACCAGATCGGTGAGGATGCGCATGGTGTTCACTGACGAGGGGTGGAGCCGGGCCATATCCGGGTGCTGGGGCAGCACCTGCTCCAGCACCACCAGCTGATTTTCCTGAATGTATTGCAGCATGGCGGTGGGAGATTCGTAGTCCCGGACATACAGCTTGTTCACGCCCCGGCCACAGTCGCCGTGGTTGATCTTGGCGAAGATGGCCTCCTGCCCGGCGATGAAGTCTGTGAACTGCTCCAGTGTGGCGGTTTCGCCGTTGAGGGTCTTGCGGCCCAAATACCGGGCGAAGTGCTGGTTAAAACGCAGCTTGTCGTCAAACTCGTCACTGTAGGCGGGATCGTTCATCAGGTCGATGACCTTTTTATTGCGCACACGGGTGAGATAGGTGTCCCGCTGGCGGCCATTCATATTGTAAAAGCCAAACATAAGATAGTCGTAATACCCCGCGCCGTACCGGGCGGCACAGCCCAAAATATCAAAGAAAGAGTAGACCTTGCTCTGCCCGCTTTTTTCCTTGATTTTTTCCAGTACATTGTTTAGCTTGTCAAAGCGCACACCGCTGATGATGCGGGTGATGTAACGCAGGTTTGCCATAAATAACCTCCCAGAAAGCAAATTGAAGGGGCCGGAGAAGGGGCCTCAGTACATATAATCCCGTTTTTCGTCACGAAACTCTGCCAGACGGGCCTGGTAGGCGTCCATGGCGGCCTGCTCAAAGGCCAGCGTGTCCGCCGCGCCCAGCTCTCGCAGCAGGGCCTTGGTAAAGGGCGGGTTGAGCACCAGCAGGGGGCCGGTGAGATAGGTGGCCATCAGGCCGCCCCGGCGGAAGCCCTCCACCAGCGAGCCGGGACGGCGGCCCACACCCCGCTGGACCCGGAACAGGCCGTCGCTGGGATCATCCGCACCATAGGTGTGGCCGAACAGACTCTTAAATCCCACGATCTCGATGCCATCGGCATAAGTTCCCAGGAAGAAGCTGTTGTGCCGGGCCATCATATGGTATTCCGCGTGGGTGGGAAGCAGACCCAGCCCGTCAAAGCGCATGCCGTCATCCGCCTGCACATACTCGCCCAGGGTGTCCAGCGCATTGCCGGTGGCCAGGAAGTGTCCGCCGCGGTCTACGAACTGCGTAAGCTCGGCCAGATAGGGGCGCAGGGCCTGCACCATCAGCTGAAGGCCGTGCTCGGTGGCAGAGCCCATATACACCAGATCTACACCGCCGTCTAAAAAGGCGGGGCGGGATCTCAGGTCGGTTTCCACCACCTGCATGTCCGGGCAGCATTGGTGCAGATACCGAATATTCATCAGATCGCCGCAGAGGTTGCCTACCTCCGGGAAGAGAACTTCTACCTTCATGCCTGCGTCTCCCCTTTCTTGTTTTGCTCGGCGGCCCGCTGCAAGGCCGTCTGCTTCATGTGATCGTATACTTTATAAGACAGTGCCATGGAATCTGTGCCGAACAGAACATACACATCGTCGCCCGGCGTGTAGTGCAGGCACTCGGCGGCCTTGAATTCATCGGGCTGGCAGACGATGCGCTCCTCCGGCACACCGGCCATCAGCAGCCGCAGCTTGTAGTCCTGGCATCGGGCGCCGGTACAGACCAGCTGGGTCACGCTGTCATCCTTGAGATACTCAAAGTCTGCGTCGAAGATCCAGCAGGTGTTTTCCGACCAGTGATGGGCGTCGCCTAAACAGTTCATCATCAGCAGCAGTTCCTTGTGGCCGGGGCGCTGGGCGATATATTGGAAGGCGCGGGAGCCTGCCAGTGCGTTTTTCTCTTTGGACATCTGACGGATCAGGGTCACATGGCCCGCCTGCTCTGCCTGATAGCGGGTGGAGGTGATGGAAGCCTTGGCCATCAGAGAGGCGATCTCCTCGTGGGAGTAGCCTAGCTGTCGCAGGGCGGCAATGACCGTTACCATATTATATAGATTGGGGATGCTGTCGGAGATAAGGCGGTAGGGGTGATCTGTGCCATCCTCACGCAGGGACATGGTGCCCGCTTCCAAGTTGACATCGGTGGCCAGATAGTCGCTGTCCGGCGAATGGAAGCCGCAGGCCGGGCAGACGGCCTTGCCGATGTGGTGGTAACGGCGGTAGATATAGGTCAGCTTGGCGTTGCACTTGGGACAGATGCGCAGATCATCAATGAGGTTTTCGCAGACCACCGTGTCGCCGGGCAGACGGTCGATACCGTAGTAGACCCGGGGATTTTCCGGGGAAACGCCGCAGGTGATCAGATCGTCGGCGTTGAGGATCATGGTGGCTCCGGCGGGAATGTTGCGGGTGAGAATGTCCGCGATATAGGCGGGGTGCGCGTTGCGCATGATAGAGTCGCGGGTCAGGTTGGTGACGATGACAAAGTTGGGCTTGACATAGGGGTAGATACGGGGGCTGGAGCGCTCGTCCACCTCCAGCACGGCCAAGTCATACGGGCGCATACGGCCCAGCAGGTCGCAGCCCTTGAGCAGGGTGGTGGAGATGCCGGAGACGATGTTGGAGCCGGCCCGGTTGCTGAGGACCTTTTTGCCGCTGGCCTCCAGCGCGTCGGTAAGCAGGTTGGAAACGGTGGTTTTGCCGTTGGTGCCGGTAATAGTGACAATGGCCTGAGGTTTTCCTATATAGCGCAGAAAATCCGGGCACAGCTTGCAGGCCAGGGAGCCGGGAAAATCCGTGCCGTCGTGATGGGTGATCTTCAGGGCCGGAATGGACAGCTTGGCCATCCATAGTGCAAATAAAAAACGCAGTTTACCCATAGAATTTAGTCCTCCTTAATCCTTCATTATAGCCACGGCGCGGCAGGAGCAGCCGTCGGAATTTTCAAATTTCAGGGGCAGGGTGGCGAAGGTGAATTCTTTGCCCACCAGGGCGTCCAGGTTTTTTAGATTCTCCGTGTTCACCAGGCCCGCGCCCAGGAGCGTCATGTGGTTGGGGAAGTCTGCGCTGTCGCAGGGGTCGATGGAGATGCAGTCCTCGCCGATGCCCTTGAGGGGGAGGGCCGCCACGAAGTCCGCCGCCTCCGGGGTCAGACAGGGGAAGCCCTCGTAGTAATCCGCCCGTCCCCAGCGCCCGTCCCACCCGGTGCAAAAGAGCAGGAAGTCCGCCCGGCGGATGTCCGCCTCGTGGGCCCGGAGCAGGGATAGGGGAATTTCCGTCAGACCCCGGCAGTCCAGCACGAAGCCGGGGCCCACGAAGGTCTCCGCCGGGAAATCGTCCAGGGTCCGCCCGCCGCTTATCATGTGGGCCGGGGCGTCCATGTGGGTGCCGGTGTGGGAGTACATATGCAGAAGGGTCTCCCGGTAGCCCGCCTCCGCGATGGTACAGGCGGTGGTGAGGACGGGCCCTTCCGTGCCGGGATAAACCGGCATATCCGGGCAAATGCAGTGGGTCAGGTCAAGGATCATAGTAACACCTCCGATAAAGATGAAAGAGGAAAGGGGGACGGGTAAACGGGGTTCAAGGGATGCGGTGGTTATCGGGCGGCGGGCTGGGGGCAGCCCGCCCTACGGAACGCAACAGGGTGCGCGGTGCGGCGGGACACATGGGTCCCGCCCTACATTATTTGTATTATTTTGTAGGGCAGGGCCCGCGTGCCCTGCCGGGGGCGGGGAGCGGGCTGATGTGGGCATCGGCCCCTACGGAGGGGCTTGTAGGGGCGGACGCCCCTGTCCGCCCGGTGGCGCGTCTGTCGCGTGGGTACGACAATGCCGAATTTTTCACCCGTGCAGCCAGATCATCAGTACCCCGATGTCCGCCGGGGACACGCCGGAGATGCGGCTGGCCTGGCCCAGGTTCAGGGGGCGCACGGCGGCCAGCTTTTCCCGGGCCTCCAGGCGCAGTCCCTGGATGGAGGCGTAGTCCGCGTCCGGGGGCAGGGCGTGCTGCTCCAGCTTTTCAAACTCCTCCACCTGGCTCAGCTGGCGGCGGATGTAGCCCTCGTACTTTACGGAAATTTCCACCTGCTCCCGCACCGCCTTGGGCAGGCTCGGGGCGTGGGGATCAAAGGTCATCAGCTCGTCGTAGGTCATCTGGGGCCGGCGCAGCAGGTCGATGAGCCGAGCCCCGTCCGTCACCGCCGCCGAGCCCCGCTCCGTCAGCAGGCGGTTCAGAGCCTCGCTGCCGGGGATGCCTGTGTGCTCCAGGCGGCGAATTTCCGCGTCCACGGCGGCGTATTTTTCCTCCACCGCCCGCATCCGTTCCTCCGGCACCAGGCCGATCTTATAGCCGATGGGGGTCAGGCGCTTGTCGGCGTTGTCCTGGCGCAGCAGCAGCCGGTATTCGGAGCGGCTGGTCATCATGCGGTAGGGCTCCTGGGTGCCCTTGGTCACCAGGTCGTCGATGAGGGTGCCGATGTAGCTTTCGCTGCGCTTTAGGAGCATGGGCTCCCGGCCCAGCAGCTTCAGCGCCGCGTTGACCCCGGCCACGAAGCCCTGGACCGCCGCCTCCTCGTAGCCGGAGGAGCCGTTGAACTGCCCCGCGCCGTAGAGGCCCTCTATGGATTTTACCTCCAGGGTGGGCCGCAGGGCCAGGGGGTCGATGCAGTCGTACTCGATGGCGTAGGCCGGGCGCATCATCACCGCGTGCTCCAGGCCCGGCACCGAGTGGAGCATCTGGAGCTGCACCTCCTCCGGCATGGAGGAGGAGAAGCCCTGGATGTACATTTCCTCCGTGTCCAGGCCCATGGGCTCGATGAAGAGCTGGTGCCGGGGCTTATCCCGGAAACGGACGATCTTTGTTTCGATGGACGGGCAGTAGCGGGGCCCCACACCCTCGATGACCCCGGAATAAATGGGGCTGCGGTCCAGGTTTTCCAGGATGATGCGGTGGGTCTCCTCGGTGGTATAGGTGAGCCAGCACACGGCCCGGTTTTCCGGCACATGGTCGGTGGAAAAGCTAAAGGGCAGGGGATCCTCGTCGCCCCGCTGCACCTCCATTTTGGAGAAATCCACGCTCCGGGCGTTGACCCGGGGGGGCGTGCCGGTCTTGAAGCGCCGCAGGGGCAGACCCAAGCGCTTTAGCGCCTCCGTCAGCGGCCCGGCGGCGTGCATCCCGTCGGGGCCGGAGTCCTCGATGCACTCGCCCACGATGGTGCGGCCCTGCAAATAGGTCCCGGTGCAGAGGATGGCCGCCCGGACCTCGTACACGGCCCCGGTGCGCAGCACCACCTGCCGGACCTGGCCGCCCTCTGCCCGCAGGTCTACAATTTCTCCCTGGCGCACGGTGAGGTGGTCTTGCATTTCCAGGGTGTGCTTCATCACCTGCTGGTACTTGCGCCGGTCGGCCTGGGCCCGCAGGGAGTGGACCGCCGGGCCCTTGCCCCGGTTGAGCATCCGGTACTGGATGCAGGCCCGGTCGGCGGCCTGGCCCATCTCGCCGCCCAGGGCGTCCAGCTCTCGGACCAGGTGGCCCTTGCCGGTGCCGCCGATGGCCGGGTTGCAGGGCATGTTGCCCACGGCGTCCAGGTTGATGGTGAAAATAACGGTCTCCAGGCCCATCCGCGCCGCCGCCAGGGCCGCCTCAATGCCCGCGTGGCCCGCGCCGATGACGGCTATATCAAATTTTCCGGCCAAAAATTCCTTCATGCGTAAAACCTCGGTCTTTGTAAAAACTCACAAATAAAAAATATTAAATTTGTGTAAACTTCCGAAAAAACTCTTGCATTCGCCTTTCGGGCGTGCTATACTACACCCTGGAAACAAGAGAAGAAAGGAGCGTGATACAGTATGACGAACAACTGGATCCAGGGCGATCTGGACGACATGATCTTCGCCGACTGCGATTGGCAGCCCAGCGAGCGGTAAGTCCCGGCCCGAGAGAGAAGCCACGCAGAGTGCGTGGGTATTTTTTTTGTAAAAGCGCTGCAACGCGCTTTATTTTTTTTGCCTGCGGCCCGTGAGGATGAGAACCAGGCACAAGCCCAGCAGGGACGCGGCGATGGCGATGGCGCAGTTGCGGAAGAACTCCTCCGGCAGCAGCAGGATCACCGGGTCCGTGGCCGGGTCAAAGAGCCAGTTCTCTTTTCCCGGGAAAAAGATGCCGTGAAAGACGGTGAAGGCCCGGTCAAAGTCCGTGGCGGCCAGGGCGGCCACCAGCAGGATGAACCCGCCCAGTCCGCAGGCGGCCCAGAAACCCGGGGTCCGCCCCGCCAGGCGCGGGAGCTGGGTTTTCCGCCGCAGGCAGGCCACCTTCAGCGCAGCCAGCAGGGCCACCGTCACCGCCAGCACCGCCAGGTCCAGCAGAAACAGCACCCGCACATCCGCGAAGTGGCTGGCCCCCTCCGCCGAAAAGGGCAGCACCCCGGCGGCGAAGTCCGGGCGCAGGCCCAGGCAGTAATTCATCACATCGTTGTAGGCGGCCCGGGCCTGGGCGGCGGTGAGGCCGCTGGCCTGGCACACGCCCAGAGGGCCGATCTGCACATAGTAAAACGGGCGCAGCAGCAGCACCCAGGCGATGGACCCGGTGAGCACCGCCAGAGCCGTGGCGGGGATGGACACATAGGACCAGAGCTTTTTCATCGTCTCAGACCTCCCACAGACTTTCTCCCGAGGTGGACACACACAGGGCCCCGCTTTGCAGGGCCGAGAGAATGTCCCCCTTGTCCGCCATGAGCCCCCCGGCGATGAGGGGGACGGACAGCTTTCGGGAGAGTCTTTCGATGACCTTGGGCAGGGTGCCGGGGAGAATTTCGATGACATCGGGCGTGACCATTTCCGTCTCCTTTTGCAGGTTCCCCACGGCCTTGGAGTCGATGGCGAACACCCGCAGCACCGTGAGCATCCCCAGCTCCCGGCCCCGGCGAATGAGATGGGGCCGGGTGGAGATGATGCCGTCGGCCCCCTGCTGCCGCAGCCAGTCCACGGCCACCTCCTTGAGAGCCAGACCGCCTACCAGGTCCAGGTGGACCACCGCCTGCTTCCCCGCCGCGTGGGCGCGGGCGATCCACTGGGGGATGGTCAGCAGGTCGCCGCCCAGCAGGAAGAGCACCCGGCTCTCGCACCCGGCGGCCCGGGCCAGGGCGGCCTCATCCTTCACCGCCGGGATCACCGGCGACTGCTCCAGAAGGTCAATGAGCTTGTGGCGCATGGGGAGCCCTCCTTTTATAAAATAAAAACTACCTTGTCATTCCGAGGGAGCGAAGCGACTGTGGGAATCCGTAATACCCTTACGCAAAGGCCGAAGAGAACGGATTGCCACACCAGTGACATCGGTCACTGGCTCGCAATGACAGGTTATTCGCCAGCAAAAGAAATATCCTCCTGCCTATCATACCACGGGCAGGAGGATATTTACAATATATAATATAAATCTTATTTCGCGCTCTTGGTGGCCACCACATTGACCCCCGTGCCGCACACATCGGGAATGACCACATCCCCGGCGGCAATGGGCAGGCGGGCCAGGGCGGTGTTCAGGGCGTGGGCCACATCGAAAACCTTTTCCTTGGGCACCTCCCCCGCCGTGCGGACGGACACCACGGCCGCCGCGCCGCCGGTGCAGCGGACGGTGCCGGTGACGGTGCGCGCCGGGGCCACGCACTCTTTGCGGGCGTAGCTGTCGCCCCGCTTGCAGGTGTTGCCGGTGACGGCGGTGACCACGCCATTTTCCAGTGTGGCGGTGAGCTGGCAGCCCATGGGGCAGCCGATGCAGATCAGTTGACGCTGGGTCATTTTGCCACCTCCTCTACGGCAAAGGTAATGGTTTCGCACCCGGCGGGCAGCTCCGCCTTGCGCAGGGGGAACTGCTCCATCTCACCGGGGGTGAGGATGCGCTTGGGGATGCGCCGCAGGAGCACGCCGTCGGCGTAGGCGGCCAGGGCGGCGTCCCGATAGGGCTGGGCCACCCGGAAGCGGACGGTAACGGTCTCGTCCATGTTCTCCGGGTCGATGGACTGGGGCACGGTGTAGCGCACGCCGTTTTTGCCCTCCAGACGCACGGAGCGGCTGCCCGCCCGGGCGCCCTGCAGGTACAGGGCGGCGTTTTCCCCGGCCTTTTTGGCCTCCTGGCTCACGAAGTCCACCAGGTCGTGGACATGGAGCACATTGCCGCAGGCAAACACCCCGGGGATAGAGGTAGCCAGCCGGTCCGTCACCTCCGGGCCGCCGGTGACGCCGCTGAGATGCACCCCCGCGGCGGAGGACAGCTCGTTCTCCGGCAGCAGACCCACGGACAGCAGCAGCGTGTCGCAGGGGATGCGCCGCTCCGTGCCGGGGATGGGACGGCGGTTCTCGTCCACCTGGGCCAGGGTCACGGCCTCCAGCCGCTCCCGGCCATGGATGTCCACCACGGTGGTGGAGAGGTACAGGGGAATGTCAAAGTCCTCCAGGCACTGGACGATGTTGCGCTTCAATCCGCCGGAGTAGGGGAGGACCTCCGCCACAGCGTGGACCTTGGCCCCCTCCAGGGTCATGCGCCGGGCCATGATGAGCCCGATGTCGCCGCTGCCCAAAATCACCACATTTTTCCCGGGCATAAAGCCCTCGATATTCACCAGGCGCTGGGCGGTCCCGGCGGAGTAGATGCCCGCCGGACGGTAGCCGGGGATGTTCAGCGCGCCCCGGGGCCGCTCCCGGCAGCCCATAGCCAAAATCACCGCCTGAGCCTGAATTTGAATGAGCCCCGTCTCCGGGCCGGTAACGGTGAGCACCCGGTCCTCGGACAGGTCCAGCACCATGGTGCGCAGCAGGTAGGGGATGTGCATCGCCTCCACCTGCTCAATAAACCGCCCGGCGTACTCCGGGCCCGTCAGCTCCTGGCCGAAGGTATGCAGGCCGAAGCCCGCGTGGATGCACTGGTTGAGGATGCCGCCCAGCTCCTTGTCCCGCTCGATGATGAGGATGTCCTCCACGCCCTTTTCCCGGGCGGCGATGGCGGCGGCCAGGCCCGCGGGCCCTCCGCCGATGATGGCAAGCTGTACCTGTTTCATGCCTGCACCTCCTTGGTATAGCCGACGAGGAGCTTACTGTCTCCGCCGGACTTGGTCAGTTCCGTCTGAGGGATCCCCAGCTCCCGACTGAGAATTTCCATCACTCTCGGGGCGCAGAATCCGCCCTGGCAGCGGCCCATGCCGGCCCGCACCCGGCGCTTCACCCCGTCCAGGGACTTGGCCCCGGGCACCCGGTGGATGGCGTCCACGATCTCGCCCTCGCTGATCTGCTCGCAGCGGCAGATGATGTTGCCGTAGGCGGCGTTCTCCCGCACCAGGGCCTGGCGCTCTTCAAAGGGCAGCTCCCGCAGATGGGGAATGTCCTTCCGGCTTGCCACAAAGGTCAGCTTCTCCGTGGCGTCCAGCTTTTGGGCCACACACTGGGCCAAATACTGCCCGATGGCCGGGGCGGAGGACAGGCCCGGGGACTCGATGCCCACAGCGTCAAAAAACCCGTCGGCGCTCTCGCCGATGATGAAGTCGTCCGCGTCCCCGTCCAGGTGGGCGCGAAGGCCGCAGAAGCTGGTGATGGTGTCCCGCATGGGCAGGTTCGGCACGCTGAGCCCCGCCATTTTGGTGGCGTAGGCCAAGCCGTCCGCGGTGGTGTTGGTGGCGTCCTTGTCCTCCCGATCCACGGCGGTGGGGCCGATGAGGAGGTTTCCATGTACCGTGGGGGTCACCAGCACGCCCTTGCCGAATTTCCCTGGAAGCTGGAAGATCGTCCGCTCCACCAGGTGGCCGTCCTTCTTGTCCAGCAGGCAGTATTCGCCGCTGCGGGGGACGATGGAGAGCTTGTGCGCGCAGACCATGTTGTGCAGCACATCGCTGTACACCCCGGCGGCGTTCACCACGGTGCGGGTCTCAAAAACCTTGTCCCCGGCGGTAATTTCATACAGGCCGTCCCGGCGGACAATGCTTGTCACGGGGCTGTCCATAAAGAACTCCACCCCGTTTTGGGCGGCGTTCTCTGCCAGGGCGATGGTCATGCCAAAGGGGCAGACGATGGCGCTGGTGGGGGCGTACAGGGCCGCTACCGCCTCGGAAGACAGGGCCGGCTCCAGGGCGCGCAGCTCGTCCCCGCGCACAATGCGCAGACCCTCCACGCCGTTTTTCTCGCCCCTCTCCCGCAGCTCCTCCAGGTGGGGCAGGTCCTTTTCGTCGAAGCACAGCACCAGCGCGCCGTTGCGCCGGTAGGAAAAGTCCAGCTCCCGGCTGAGGCTCTCCATCATGCGGCTGCCCGCCACATTGAAGTGGGCCTTTTTCGTCCCCGGCACGGCGTCAAAGCCCGCGTGGACGATGGCGGAGTTGGCCTTGCTGGTGCCCACGCACACATCCTCGCCCTTTTCGCACAGGGCCAGGCGCAGGTCGTAGCGGCTCAGCTCCCGGGCCACGGCGCAGCCCACCGCGCCGCCGCCGATGACAATGGCATCGTAGATCATTTTTCCACTCTCCTTTTGCATAAAAAAAGCCATGCACAGCAGCGCGCAGGCTTCCCTGCACGGCACTTGCATGACTCAAGTTCTCATTGCAAATTCTCTATTTATATATGTATAATAGCAAGGAGGGCGAATTCTGTCAAGAGGGAGCCGCTGGAATTTCCTCTTAACGAATCTTTGACAAAATCTTAACGGCTAAATATGATATACTTAGCAATAAGTTAGACGGTAAAAAAATGTAAGCCCTTTGCCGGAAAAACCCGCAGTTTTTTTCGGCAGGTCTATAAGGAGGGCGAAATTATGAAAAAGTGGTTTCACATTCCCTGGCCGGAGCAGTGGAAGAAGCAGACCCACCTGCCCACCCGGGGGACAAACCTCATTTACACGCCCAAGGACTTCATCATCTCGTTTTCGCTGTATATCGTCACGGTGGTGGCCTGTATGCTGCTGCGCTCTCTGGACGAGACCGGGGACACCAGCTATGTGGCTATGCTGTTTCTGACGGATGTGTTCCTCACGGCGGTGCTGACGGACGGGTATCTGTTCAGCATCCTCTGTGCGGTGCTGGGCGTGTTCAGCGTGGACTACATATTCACCGAGCCCTACTGGCACATCAGCTTCACCCTGGCGGGCTTTCCCCTGACCTTTTTGGTGATGATGTCCATTTCCATCCTGGCCGGGGCCCTGGCCAGCCGGGCCAAGCAGGTGGAGACGGCGGAGCGGCAGATGGCCCGGGAGAAAATGCGCGGCAACCTCCTGCGGGGCATGAGCCACGACATCCGCACCCCCCTCACGGGCATCGTGGGGGCCACGGATGTGCTTCTGGACCAGGACGCCACCCTCACGCCCCAGCAGCGCCGGGAGCTTTTGCAGTCGGTGAACGACGAGGCCAAGTGGCTCATGCGTGTCACGGAAAATCTCCTCTCCATCACCCGCATCGACGGCGAGAACGCCGGGGTGAAAAAGACCCCCGAGCTGGTGGAGGAGATCATCGAGGGCGCGGTGAGCAAGTTCCGGCGGCATTACCAGGGCATCACCGTGCAGGTGCATCTGCCCGAAGAGCCCATGCTGGTGCCCATGGACCCGCTGCTGATGCAGCAGGTGCTGTTTAATCTCATGGAAAACGCCGCCCGCCACGGGGAGACGGTGACAAAAATCGACATCACCCTCAGCCAAAAGGAGGAGTGGGCCATCCTGGAGGTGGCCGACAACGGCGTGGGCATCGCCCGCAGCCGCCTGGACCACCTGTTTGACGGCACCCTCCACCCGGAGGAGGGCCGTGAGGACGCCCGCCGGGACATGGGCATCGGTCTTTCCGTCTGCCGCACCATCGTCATGGCCCACGGCGGCGGCATATCCGCAAAAAATCAGAAGAATGGGGGGGCCCTGTTCCGCATCGCCCTGCCCATGGAAAAGGAGGATACACATGAAAATTAAGGACAAGGTGCTCATTGTTGAGGATGAGCAGAGCATCAGCAACTTCATCTCCATGATCCTGCAAGCCAGCGATTTTGACACCATCGTGGTGCGCACCGGCGAGGAGGCCCTGACCATGATCTCCTCCCACTGCCCGGACCTGATCGTGCTGGACCTGGGCCTGCCGGATATGGACGGCATGGAGGTCCTGAAGTCCGTGCGCAAGTGGTCGAACCTGCCGGTGGTGGTGGTCTCCGCCCGGAACCACGAGCACGACAAGGTGGAGGCCCTGGACTACGGCGCCGACGATTACCTGGTCAAGCCCTTCGGCACCTCCGAGCTGCTGGCCCGCATCCGCACGGCCATCCGCCACACCCGCACGGCCCTGCCCAACAGCGGCATCGCCCAGTCCGGCAAGTTTACCACCGGCGAGCTGACCATCGACTACGATAAGCACCAGGTGCTTCTTCGGGGCGAGAACGCCAAGCTCACGGTGAACGAGTATAAGATCGTGGCCCTCCTGGGCAAGTACGCGGGCAAGGTCCTGACCTACGACTTCATCATCCGGGAGCTCTGGGGCCCCAAGGCCAAGACCGACAACCAGATCCTCCGGGTGAACATGGCCAACATCCGCCGCAAGATCGAGAAAAACCCCGGCCAGCCGGAGTACATCTTCACCGAGGTGGGCGTAGGCTACCGTATGCGCGAGGACGACTAAAACTCCTGTCAAAAATTCCTTCGGAGTTTTTCGACAAAAGGCTTGCAGCCTGCGGGCGGCAAACTCTGCGAGGCTTTTTAGAGTTCATATATTGCCAAAAGCGAAGGAAAATTCTTTCCGGTTTTTTAACAAGACGAAAGGGCAGCGGGCAGCCGCTGTCCTTTTTTTGCGTGCGGTTCGTCATGCCGGAGCCTATTCGTGCATAAAATAAGAACAGAAATCGTGACAAGTTTCACAAAAAGAACCTTTGCGGAAAGGAGGTTTCGTTAAAATAGTATCAAAGCGTAAGCGGTCGATAAAGAAAGGTTTGTGGCGTGTTAAGCCAATGTTAAGGAGAGGCGAAATCTATTTACAGAAGGAAGCGGAAATGGTAAGGTGCAAGTAGACCTCTTCGGAGAGAGGACAAACAATATTAAAGGAGAGAAAACTATGGAAGAAAGAAAAGGCTTTGGATCCAATTTTGGATTCCTGATGGCCGCCGTTGGTTCGGCAGTCGGCCTGGGTAACATCTGGGGTTTCCCCAATAAGATGGGTGCAAACGGCGGATTTACCTTCCTCATTATCTATCTGATCCTGGCTGCCTGCTGCGGCCTGGTGGTTATGATCGGTGAGCTGGCCCTGGGCCGCAGAACCGGCAAGGGCGCCGTGGCTGCATACCATGTGCTGAGCAAGAAGTTCAAGTGGCTGGGCTGGCTGGGCATTCTGTCCGCCTTCCTGATTCTGTTCTTCTACTGCGCACTGGGCGGCTACTGCATCAAGTATGTGGTCCTGAATGTGGGCGACCTGTTCGGCGCCAGCTTTGGCTCCAACGGTCTGAACGGCGCTGAGGTGTTCGGCGCGTTCATGGGCAACCAGCTGGAGGCCGTGATCTACGGTCTGATCTTCGTCCTGCTGACCATGATCATCGTTATGGGCGGCATCGGCGGCGGTATCGAGAAGGTCTGCTCCGTGGGTATGCCCGCTCTGTTCGTCATCCTGCTCATCTGCATCATCCGCGCCTGCACCCTGCCCGGCGCTGTGGACGGCCTGAAGTATATGTTCATTCCCGGCTGGGCTCTGGAGCACGGTATCATTGATGAAGCACCCGACTTCATGTCCGTCCTGTCTACCGCAGGCGGCCAGATGTTCTTCTCCCTGTCCCTGGGCATGGGCGCCATGATCACCTACGGCTCCTACCTGAATAAGAAGGAGAACATCGAGAAGAACGCTCTGCTCATCGTGATCATGGATACCCTGGTGGCCCTGATGGCCGGCCTGTGCGTTATCCCCGGCCGTTTCGCCCTGGATCCCACCGGCAAGCTGGGCGGCCCGTCCCTGCTGTTCGTGACCATGCAGAATGTGTTCCACAACATGCCTCTGGGCGCTCTGTTCGGCATCCTGTTCTATCTGCTGGTGGTGTTCGCCGCCATCTCCTCCTCCATCTCCCTGCTGGAGGTCATCGTGGCCCACTTCGTGGATAAGGCCCGCGACGCCGGCAAGGGCGACAAGCGCAAGGTCTATTCCCTGGCCGCCGCCTTCTGCGTGGGCCTGGGCTGCATCCTCATCTGCCTGGATGCCCTGGGCGGCGCCGGCATCTCTCCCTTCAACATCCTGGGCATCGAGCCCGACGCCAACGGCAACCTGCCCATGTGGTGCGACTGCTGGCTGGACTTCTTCGACTGCATCTCCGAGGGTCTCCTCATGCCGTTCGGCGCACTGATGATGTGCCTGTGCATCGGCTGGGAGCTCGGGCCCAAGACGGTGGACGACGAGTGCTGCCTGGAGGGCCAGACCTTCAAGCTGAAGGGCTTCTTCAACATCTGCGTCAAGTATATTACCCCCCTGTGCATGCTCCTGGTGCTGTACGGCCAGATCAAGGACTTCTTCTTCTAAGTTAAATAGAGTATAGTCTGACTGCACAAAGCGCAGACCTACATAAAACGCCGGGGCCTACCCCCGGCGTTTTTCCGCGCTCGGATACAAATACATTTCCGTAGGGGCCGATGCCCACATCGGCCCGCCGTACCGCACCCCATGCAACACACCCGTAGGGCGGGCTGCCCTCAGCCCGCCGCCCATCTTGTACCGTACCATCGCGGCGGCGTGAGGGCACGCCGCCCTACGCAAATATTCCAATATAAATGTAGGGGCGGATGCCCCTGTCCGACTGAACCTCGTATCCCCCGACAGGGTACGCGGGCCCTGCCCTACAAAAATTTGCCGTTGTAGGGCGGGACCCATGTGTCCCGCCGACTACCGCACCCCATGCGATCCGTAGGGGCGACCCTTGCGGTCGCCCGCAGGCGGGGCAGAGCCCCGCCCCTACGAATAAAAACCCGTACACCCAGGAAAGGTGTACGGGCTTTTTGCGTGAAAATCACGGCTTCGTCCAGCGGAGAACGCCGCAGCGGAAGAGGTAGTCGCGCCACAGGGCGTAGTAGGCCGCCTTCAGGTGTACGCCGTCGCCGGAATACTCGGCGGGCATGGCCCCGGTGCCGTCGTCAAAGGCGGCGTTGCAGTCGATGTAAAATACCGTCTCGCGGTCCGCCAGCCTGGACAGGGCCTCGTTCCGGGCGTCGATGGTGGAGTTTTTGAAAATGGAGGAATCGGACTTTTCCTGGGTGGTGTGGAAAATGGATTGCAGGAAGATCAGCGCCTCCGGCTGCAAACGGCGCAGCTCGGCCACCAGGTCGCTGTACCCCTCGGCCCAGCTCTCCGGGGTGCCGGTGCCCAGCTCGTTGATGCCCAGGAGGATGTAAATTTTTCCATAGCACTTGCCCTCCAGGGCCTGGGCCAGGGTCTGGCCGTCAAAGATGGCGTCCTCCGCCGCCGACCAGACATTGATGCCGTTGTGGCAGAGATAGGCGGCGTTGGGCAGGCCCGCATAGGCCCGGAAACCTTCGGTGAGGGAGTCACCGATGAAGAGAGCGTCGTCAAAATAACCGGCATCCACGGTAGTGAACTCGCCGTCCGACGGAGGCACGGGTGTGGGCTCCGGGTCCGGCGTCGGCTCCGGGTCGGGTTCCGGCTCCGGAGCAGGTTCGGGCGCGGGCTGGGGCGTGGGGGCCATGCTCCAGGGGTATACGCCGTCGGACAGGGCCAGGGCCATGGCCGCCACCGGGGGCGTCAGGGGGTCCAGCTTTTTGAGATATTTTCGGTATACGCCCGTGGGGTCTGCGGCGGCGTAGACATTCAGCACAATGGCCGCCAGCAGACACAGGGGCAGGAGCAGGGAAGGTTTTCGTTTCATAAGCTGTCACCTTAAAATTGAGCATAGAGGAAAGCGTTGCCGGAGGAGGTGGCGATGCAGTACACGCACACCCAGAACAGCACAAACAGCGGCACCTGCACCCACAGGCTCACCCGATGCTTTTCAAAAAAACGCCGGGGCTGGGGCAGGCAGAAGAAGATGGCCAAAAGCAGCGCCCACCAGCAGGAGGCGAGGGGCCGCAGCACATCCCGGGAGGAGACGAAGCTGCTGGACCCGAAGAAGGGGAACAGCCGGGAGAAATACGCCTCCAGGTCCCGGAGATCCGTAATGCGGAAGATGACCCAAGTCTGGGGAATGACGAACAGCAGGTACGCATGGGAGAGAAAGCGGTGGCGCTTTAAGAAGCCGCCGATGCAGAATTTCTCCAGCAGGATAAGCCCCAGCAGCACCGCGCCCCACAGCACGAAGGTCCAGCTGGCCCCGTGCCACAGGCCGGTACACAGCCACACCACCGTCAGGGCCAGGGCCGTCCGGGCCTTGCCGCGGCGGCTGCCGCCCAGGGGGATGTAGAGGTAGTCCCGGAACCAGGTGCCCAGGGTCATGTGCCAGCGGCGGTAAAACTCGCTGACGGAGCGGGCGGTGTAGGGCAGGTCGAAGTTCCGAGGCACGGGCAGCCCCAGCATCTGCCCCAGGCCCATGGCCATGAGGGAGTAGCCGGAGAAGTCGAAATAGAGCTGTAAGCTGTAGCACACCGCGCCCAGCCAGGCCAGGGGGGTGGAGAGGTATTCGTAGCCGATGCGCTCCAGGGTGGCCCACAGGGGGGCCAATTGGTCCGCCAGCAGCACCTTAAAGCACAGACCCACCACGAAAAGCTCAAACCCCGCCACCGCGTCCCAGCGGCGGATCGGACGGCTTTTCAGGGCGTCCCGCCAGTCGTGCCAGCGGAGAATGGGGCCCATGGTCAGCTGGGGAAAGGCCAGGGTGAAGGCGGCATAGTCGATGAAATTCTTCTCCGCCGCTTCGCCCCGGGAGACATCCACCAGGTAGCCCATGCTCTGAAAGAGGTAGAAGCTGACGCCCAGAGGCAGGAGAATTTTAGGCAGAGCCACGGACTGCCCGGTGAGGGCGGCGAAGTTCTGCACCAGGAACGCCGCGTACTTGAAATATCCCAGGCACAGCAGGTCGCAGGTAAGGCCCAGCACCAGCAGGGCCTTGCGCCCCCGGGCCGGGCGGCCCTCCATGAGCCGAGCCAGGCCGTAGTGCAGCCCCAGCACCACCAGCAGCAGCGCCCCGTCCCGCAGCCCCGCGCCCAGCACATAGAAGGCGGCGCTGCCCGCCACCAGCCAGGCGTTTTTGAAGCGGAAGGGGAGAAAATAATAAGCCGCGAGGAACAGCGGCAGAAAATAAAATAGGAATCTTAAATCAGAAAAACTCACGAAAAAGCTCCTCACACATAGGTCGGGTAGGGTCGGCCCCCGGGGGCCTGTCTCTATCATAAGGGTCCGGGGCGGGGTTTTCAATCGCAGAAGGGTAACAGATTCGGTTACATTTCGTTACAGTGCCTTTGACGGGCCGGGACGGGCATGGTATACTATATTAAATCGCATCCGAAAATAGAAATGGGGGCGCGGATATGAAGCAGTACATCGGCATCGACCTGGGCGGCACGGGCATCAAGGGGGCCGTGGTGCGCGAGAACGGCGAAATTTTGGCCCGGCAGACCTGCCCCACCCGGCCCGAACGGGGCCCGTCGGCGGTGGCGGAGAACATAGCCGCCATGATCTGCGGCCTGGCCCGGGGACGGGACATCGCCGGGGTGGGCCTGGGCTGCCCCGGCACCGTGGACGACCGGGCGGGCACGGTGGTGTACGCCTGCAACATCGGCTGGGTGAACTACGATGTGCGCCGGGCCCTGGCGGACACGGGCTTTGCCGTGCGCCTGGTGAACGATGCCAACGCGGCGGCCCTGGCCGAGGCGGCGGTGGGTGCAGCCCGGGGAGCCCAGAGCGCCGTGGTGGTGACCTTGGGCACCGGCATTGGCGGCGGCGTGGTGCTGGACGGGCGGCTGCTGACAGGCTTTACCGGCGCGGCCAGCGAACTGGGGCATATGTGCATCGTGGCGGACGGCGCGCCTTGCGCCTGCTCCCGGCGGGGCTGCTGGGAGGCCTACGCCTCCGCCACGGCGCTGATCCGCCGGACGGAGGCGGCCATGGCGGCCCACCCGGAGAGCGCCCTGCACCGCATTGCCCGGGAAATGGGCGGCGTGGACGGCCGCACCGCCTTCGCCGCCCGGGAGGCCGGGGACCCGGCGGCAGAGCAGGTTGTGGCGGAATACATCCATTATTTGGGCGTGGGCGTAGCCAATTTGGTGAACATCTTTTTCCCGGAGGTGGTGGCCCTGGGCGGCGGCATCGCAGGCCAGGGGGAGGCCCTGCTAACGCCCCTGCGGGCCCAGGTGGAGAGCCAGGAATATGGCGCGGCCTACACGCAAAAGCACCCGCGCATCGTGCCCTGCACCCTGGGCCCCGACGCTGGCATCATCGGCGCGGCACTGTTTGCGGCAGCGGGGAAAGAGGAAAGAGGAAAGATGAAAGTGGAAAGATAGTTCGGCGGAGGCCGATATTGTAGGGGCGGGGCGTGGTCATCCCGCCCTACAACGCACCCGTAGGGGACGATGACCCTGTTGCGGTGCCCAAAATTTCCGCGCTGCCTTACGGCGGACGCTTGAAATTTTGACCGCGGCCACTCGCTCACCTCGCTTCATCCGCCACTGGCGGCGCTCGGTTCGCTCCCCACAGCCAGTGTGCGCACCGGCTTCGCAATGACACCTTTCAAGTAGCGTGGGGGCGGGCCGATGTGGGCACCAGCCCCTACGGACGGTTTGCAAGAAGTGCGGTAAGCGGGGCGTCGGGGACGCCGCCCCCTACGGACGCATTATTGATGGTGCGGTGGGCGGGCCGATGTAGGCATCGGCCCCTACGGGTGCGTTATATGAGGTGCGTAGGGGCTGGGTCTTATACTTTTATTCGCTTTTACTCCTCGCCGGGCTTATCGCCGTTTTCCTCCGGCTTGTCGGGGGATTTTTCGCCCTCGGCGGGCTTATCCCCGTCCTTTTTCGGCTCCTCCTTGGGCTGGTCGAAATCCGGCATGGGAATGGGCTCGGAGATCATGCTGATGTGCTTGGCCGGGGCCTCGATGCTGTTGGGGGTGGAGGGGCGGAAGGCCTTGGGCTCGTCCTCCCGGGTGGCGCCGTAGTTGTCCACGGTCTCCGGGTCGCGGCCCTCGATAATAGCCATCATCTCCTGGCCGGTGATGGTCTCCTTCTTCAGCAGATACGCGGCGATCTTGTCCAGCAGCTCCCGGTTGTCCTGCAAAATTTGCTTGGCCTCCTGGTGGCACTGGCGGATGATCTTGATGGTCTCCCGGTCCGCCGCCGCGTAGGTCTCCTGGGCGCAGGTCATGGAGTAGCCGCCGTCCAGGTACTGGCTCTGGATGGTGCCCAGGGCCATCATGTCAAACTCGTCGCACATACCGAACCGGGCCACCAGGTTCCGGGCCATCTCCGTGGCCCGCTCAATGTCGTTGGCGGCGCCGGAGGTCATGGTATTGCACACGATCTCCTCGCTGGAGCGGCCTGCAAGCAGCGTGCGAATTTCTGCCAAAATGTCCTCCTTGGACATAAGGAACTTCTCCTCCTCCGGCAGGTGCAGGGTGTAGCCCAAAGCCCCCTGGGTGTGGGGGACGATGGTGATCTTGCTGACCGGCTGGGCATTTTTCTGCTTGGCGGCCACCAGGGCGTGGCCCACCTCGTGGTAGGCGATGATGCGCTTTTCCTCGTCGGTGATGACGGTGCCCTTCTTCTCCGAGCCTGCAATGACCACCTCGAAGGCCACCAGCAGGTCGTTCTGATTCACCGCCTTGCGGCCCTTGCGCACGGCCCGCAGAGCGGCCTCGTTCACCAGGTTCGCCAGGTCCGCGCCCACGCAGCCGGCGGTGGCCTGGGCGATCTTCTCCAGGTTCACATCCTCGGCCAGGTGGATGTTGCGGGTGTGGACCTGCAAGGTGGCCAGACGACCCGCCAGGTTGGGCCGGTCCACAGTGATGCGCCGGTCAAAACGGCCGGGGCGCAGCAGGGCCTTGTCCAGCACCTCCGGGCGGTTGGTGGCGCCCAGGACGATGACGCCCTTGCTGGGGTCGAAGCCGTCCAGCTCCGCCAAAAGCTGGTTGAGGGTCTGCTCCCGCTCGTCGTTGCCGCCGAAGCGGCCCGCGTCACGGGACTTGCCGATGGTGTCGATCTCGTCGATGAAGATGATGCAGGGGGCTACCTTGGCGGCCTCCTTAAACAGGTCGCGCACGCGGCTTGCGCCCACGCCCACGAACATCTCCACGAAGTCAGAGCCGGAGATGGAGAAGAACGGCACATTGGCCTCGCCCGCCACGGCCTTGGCCAGCAGCGTCTTGCCGGTGCCGGGGGAGCCCACCAGCAGCGCGCCCTTGGGCAGCTTTGCGCCGATAGCGGTGTACTTGCCGGGGTTGTGGAGGAAGTCGATGATCTCCTCCAGGGACTCCTTGGCCTCGTCCTGCCCGGCCACATCCTTAAAGGTGATGCCGGTCTGCTTCTCCATATACACCTTGGCGTTGGACTTGCCCACGCTGCCGATGCCGCCGATGCCGCCGCTGCTCTTGCTCAGCAGCCGCATCACCAGCAAAAATGCGCCCAGCATCAAGATCGTGGGCAGGATATAGGAGATCATAAACTGCAAAATGGGGCTCATCTGCTCCACCACCGGGGCGGTGTAGGTGACATTGTGCTCATCCAGCAGGTCGTAGAAATTGTTGCTGTTGATTTGGGTGGTGTAGAGAATGACCTTGGTTTTCTCGGAGTTGGTGTAGGTCTTGGGTTCCTTGCCGCTCTCGTCGGTGTAAACATAGCCGTCGATGGGCGTGGCAAAGATCTGCCCGTTTTCAAACTCCACCCGGGCGATCTTATCCTCCCGCACCAGGTCGGCCAGGGCACTGAAATCCACCTCGAAGCTGGTGGACTTGTTGGCGGCGTTGCCGGTGTAGGCGGCAAAATAGTTGAAGCCGATGGTCAGCACCACCGCCCAGGCCAGCAGCACCAGCACGCCCCGAAGATTTCGGTTATTCTTGCTGTTTTTGTTGTTCTTATTGTTATTTGAGTCCATGATCGGCCTCCTTCCGCTCAGAAAGACATTGCAATTAATGGAAGTATACCATATAAAATAAAAGCAAACAAGGGCGGAAAATCCCTCGCCGTGTAAAATTTCTATGAATTGACCTTTCTATTATGCCCCGCGTGTGCTATACTATTTTTATATATTCATTTCAATGAGGACGAGCTATGAGAGACAACGACAGACAGAAGCCCCTGCCCCAGGCGGAGGCGGACGGCATCATCGAGGGCCGCAACGCCGTCATCGAGGCCCTGCGCTCCGGGGAGAATATCGACAAAATTTACTTAGCCAAGGGCGAAACGGACAAGACCCTGGGCCACATCGCCTCCCGGGCCCGGGAAAAGGGCATCGTGGTGGTGGAGGCCGACCGGCGCAAGCTGGACGGCATGAGCCGCACCCACGCCCACCAGGGGGTCATTGCCCTGGCGGCCATGCGGGAGTATGTGTCCGTGCAGTCCCTGCTGGACGCCGCCGCCGAAAAGGGCGAGGCACCGCTGCTGGTGGTCTGCGACGAGATTTCCGACCCCCACAACCTGGGGGCCATCCTCCGCACCGCCGAGTGCGCCGGGGCCCACGGGGTCATCATTCCCAAGCGCCGCTCCGCCGGGCTCACGGCCATCGTGGGCAAGACCTCCGCAGGCGCGGTGAGCTATATGCCCGTGGCAAGGGTGGCAAACCTCCCGGCCACCTTGGAGGAGCTTAAAAAGAAGGGCGTGTGGGTCTACGGCACCGCCGCCGAGGGGACCACCTCCCTCTACGACGCCGACCTCAAGGGCCCGGCGGCCATCGTCATCGGCTCCGAGGGCAGCGGCATGGGCCGCCTGGTCCGGGAGAAATGCGACTTTTTGGTGAGCATTCCCATGAAGGGGCACATCTCGTCCCTGAATGCCAGTGCCGCCGCAGCGATTTTGTTATATGAGGCGGTGCGCCGCCGGATGTAAGCGAGGATCCATGAGCAAATATACCGACGAAGAACTGAATCGGGCCTTGTCGGAAACCGGGGAGCTGCTGAAGGACATCCCCCTGTCCCAGGACTACGACCTGGAGGACATTTTGGCGGAGTTCGGCGCGGGCGGCACCAAGCCCAAAGCGCAGAAGCCGCCGCAGGGGGAAGCCCCGGAGCCGGAAAAGACCGCCCCCATAGCGGAGGAGCCACCGCAGGCACCCCCGCCGGCGGAGCCTGCCCCGAAAGCGGAAACGGTGGCGGAAACCGCCCCCGCCGGGGACGAGCCCGCGCCGGAGCCGGCGTCGGAAGCGGAAGCGCCGAAGGAGCGGCTGGTGTCCATCGAGGATGTGATGGACCGTACCGTCTCCGCCGTCATGGAGGAGGAGTCTGCCCAGCGTCAGCTGGAGCTGGAGCAGGAGGAGGCGGCGGCCCGCAAGGCAAAGAGAGCCGCCCTGCGCCGGGCGCGTCTGGCGGCGTGCAAGTCGTTTTTCCGCGCCCTGACAGCTCCCAAGCCCCGGCCCGACCCGGAGCCGGAGGACGAGGAGACCATCCCCCCGGAGCCGGACATGGATGAGGCGGAGTTCGTGCAGAAGCGCTTGAGCCGCCGCCACCGGGGCGCGGCGCTGCGGTGCCTGCTGCCCACGATCTTGCTGGTGGGTATCACGGCGGCGGAGGCCCTGATGACCCTGCCCGCCTTTTGGACGGAGAATCCCGCCCTGCGCTTCGGCGCGGTGGGAGGGCTGTTGCTGCTGGAGGGCGTTTTGGCCCTGCCCCTGTGGCAGGACATGGCCCAGCTTCTCCGAAACCGCCACTTTAGCTGCGCCGTGGGTGCGCTTTTGCTTCTCCTTTCCTGCACCGCCGACTGCGTTTGGTGCATGGTCAAGGGGGGCGAGCACCTGCCCCTGGCCGGGGCGGCGGCCCTGGTGGTTTTCTGCTGCCAGTGGGGCGTTTTCCTCCGCTGCGAGAGCCGCCGGGAGAGCTTCCGCCTGGCAAATCTGGGAGGCCGCCCCCCCTGGGGCGTGGCCAAGACCGAGGCCGGAGCCGTGAAGCAGGAGGGCCGCCTGGATGGGTTTTACACCCACGCCATGGCCCCGGACCCGGCGGAAAAAGGGCAGCACATCCTCCTGCCCCTGCTGCTGGCCACGGCCTGCGTTCTGACCGGGGTAGTGTGCCTGTCGGAGGTGAAGCCCGCCCAGCCGTTTTGGGTCCTCACGGCCCTGCTGACGGCGGCCATGCCCCTGTCGCTGCCCGTCGCCGGGGCCCTGCCCATGCGGCTTCTCAGCCGCCGTCTCAGCCACAGCGGCTGCGCCGTGGCGGGGTATTGCGGAGCGAAGAATATCAGCGGTTTTCGCCGCATTATCATTACGGACGAGGACCTGTTTCCCTCCGGGACATTGTCTCTCAACGGGCTGAAAATTTACGGCGAGGAGCTGGGGCGGGTACTGTCCTACGCGGTGGCCGTGGCCCGGGCGGCGGACAGCCAAGCCCTGCCGCTGCTGGAGCAGATGCTCTCGGATAACGGCGGCCGGGCGGAGAAGCTGGATGACTTCCGCTGGTATGAGGAGGGCGGCGCCGGCGGCTCCATCCACGGGGAAACGGTGCTCCTGGGCAGCGCCTACTTCATGCGCAAGCAAAAGGTGCGCCTGCCCAAGGAGCTGAAGGTCCCCTCGGGCCTGTTTTTGGCGGTGGACGGCCAGCTCACGGCTATTTTTGCCCTGCGGTATCAGCCGTCCCGAAATGTGGACTGGGCCCTGCGAGCCCTGCGGCGCAACCGGGTAACGCCGGTTTTGGCGGTGCGGGGGTGCAACATCACCCCGGATTTCCTGCGCCGGAGCTTCAAGGTGGACGCGAAGCCTATCTACCCGGATGTGGAGACGAGGCTCTCCCTGCTGGAAAAGACCCGGGAGGCGGCCCCGGCCCACGCGCTGATTTACCGGGACGGGCTCATGCCCTACGCGGAGACGGTGCTGGGCTGCCGCAAGCTGCTGCTGGCAGTGCGCTGGAGCGCGGCCCTGGCGCTTCTTGCGGCGGTGGCGGGCCTGCTGCTGTGCTACTACCTCACGGGCGTGGGCGGGTATGCGTCCCTGACACCGCTGCGGCTGGTGCTGTTCCAGCTTCTGTGGCTGCTGCCGGGCCTGCTGCTGGCGGGACAGGTGAAGTATTTTTGATGGAATTAAAGGAATGCGGTATGCGGCGGGGTGTAGTCACCCCGCCCTACGCAAAACAAGAAGCGCTTACGGGCGGGGCGATGAGGGCATCGCCCCCTACGAAATCACAAGAGGCGCGGTGTATGACTCGGCGGGTGGACAGAGGCGTCCGCCCCTATTATAATGAGGTGAACGCGCATGGAGCTGAATATAAATTCGCCGGTATATTATAAAGACCAGTATGGCATAGATAACGAGGTATACAGATTCACCCGGAGAGCGTATTTGTTCTTCCGGGACAAGGAATACAGCCGCACTGTGCAAATTATAGGGATCGTTCCCGTCGTGGCCCCGGCGGAGGTATATGCTGCGGGGAAGTATAAGGACAAGGTGAAATTTCTTTGCAACAAGAGCGTTGCATCCGTGGAGATCAAAATGGATTTTGACCGCTACCACGGCGCGGACAGCGCGGGGAAGATCCGGCTGACGAAGGAAATGATTTTAACGGCTGTAAAGCGTGTGAGCTCCAAGGTGGAGTTTGATTTTGATAAATTCCGGGAGGACCTTGCAAATTTGCAATGATCTCCTGCGGATAGAGCGGAAAGGCTCCGGGCATCGTCCGGGGCCTTTTTTGCGAAAAAGGCCGGGTTATGGCGTCCGTTTGGCTTTTTTATGTCTACAAGAAAAATTATGCAACTTTTCCGCGGATTTTCTGTTTACATAACGATGTGGAAAACTATGTGGATAATGTGCAAAACCCTATGTGGACGGCTGATTTTGCGGGGTTGCTATTTTGTTATAAGAAAGGGAACTGCCTAACATTTTTAACTCTTATTCCGATTTTTGTCAGAGAAAGTCGGAATACTTGCCAGAATGGGAAAAATGCGCTAAAATAGAAAGGTATGGCCGGAATCACCGGCAGGAGGTCTCTATGGCAGCAAAGAAAACCTACAGCAACGAAAGCATTTCCAGCCTCAAGGGCGCGGACCGGGTGCGCAAGCGCCCCGGGGTCATTTTCGGCTCCGACGGCCTGGAGGGCTGCGAGCACGCCGTATTTGAAATACTGTCCAACGCCATCGACGAGGCCCGGGAGGGCCACGGGCGGCTCATCACCGTCACCCGGTTTTCCGACCTCTCCATCCAGGTGGAGGACATGGGCCGGGGCTGCCCGGTGGACTGGAACGAGAAAGAGGGCCGCTACAACTGGGAGCTGGTGTTCTGCGAGCTCTACGCCGGCGGCAAATATGACAACGAAAACAGCGAAAACTACGAGTTTTCCCTGGGCCTCAACGGCCTGGGCTCCTGCGCCACCCAGTACGCCAGCCGCTATATGGATGTGACCGTTTGGCGGGAGGGGAAGGAGTACACCCTGCACTTTGAAAAGGGCGAGATCGTGGGCCAGCTCCAGTCCCGCCCCCTGCCCGAGAGCCAAAAGCGCAAGACCGGCACCCGCATCCACTGGCTGCCGGACCTGGATGTGTTCACGGACATTCAGATCCCCCTGGACTACTACCGGGATGTGATGAAGCGCCAGGCCGTGGTGAACGCCGGGGTGACCTTCCGGCTGCGCAACCAAAACGGCGCGGCCTTTGACACGGAGGATTTCCTCTACGAAAACGGCATTGCCGACTACATCCGGGAGCTGGCGGGGCTGGACGCCTTCACGGAGCCCGTGTGCTGGGAGTGCGAGCGCCGGGGCCGGGACCGGGCGGACAAGGCCGAGTACAAGGTGAAGCTGAACATCGCCTGCTGCTTTTCCAACAAGCGCTCCCTGGTGGAGCACTACCACAACTCCAGCTTCTTAGAGCATGGCGGCTCCCCGGAAAAGGCCACCCGCCTGGCCTTTGTGTACGCCATTGACAAGTACCTCCGGGACCACGGCAAGTACACCAAGGACGAGAGCAAGATCACCTATCCCGACATCCAGGACTGCCTGATTTTGGTCAGCAACAACTTCTCCACCCAGACCAGCTACGAAAACCAGACCAAGAAATCCATCACCAATAAGTTCATCCAGGATGCCATGAACGACTTCCTGCGGGAGCAGTTACAGGTGTATTTCATTGAAAATCCCGACGCGGCGGAGAAGATCGCCAGCCAAGTGCTCATCAATAAGCGCAGCCGGGAGACGGCGGAAAAGACCCGCATCAACCAGAAAAAGAAGCTGACGGAGAAAATAGACATTGCCAACCGGGTGCAGAAGTTCGTGGACTGCCGCACCAAGGATGTGAGCAAGCGGGAAATCTACATCGTGGAGGGCGACTCCGCCCTGGGCGCCTGCAAGCAGAGCCGGGACGCGGAGTTCCAGGGGCTGATGCCCGTGCGGGGCAAGATCTTAAACTGCCTGAAGGCCGATTATCCCCGGATTTTTAAGAGCGACATTATCACGGACCTGATGAAGGTCCTGGGCTGCGGCGTGGAGGTCAGTGGCCGGGCGGTGAAGGACCTGAACCAATTCGACCTCAATAACCTCCGCTGGAGCAAGGTCATCCTCTGTACCGATGGCGATGTGGACGGATTCCAGATCCGCACGCTGATCCTCACCATGCTCTACCGCCTGTGCCCCACCCTCATCCGCGAGGGCTATGTGTACATCGCAGAGACGCCGCTGTTTGAAATTACCTGCAAGGACAAGACCTGGTTTGCCTACTCGGAAAAGGAGAAGGCGGACATTCTCAAGTCCCTGGAGGGGAAGAAGGTGAAGGTGGACCGCAGCAAGGGCCTGGGCGAAAACGACCCGGAGATGATGTGGCTGACCACCATGAACCCGGAGACCAGGCGGCTGGTGAAGGTCCTGCCGGACGAGGCCGCGGAGACCGAGCGCATCTTCGACCTCCTGCTGGGGGATAACCTGTCCGGGCGCAAGGAGTATATCGCGGAGAACGGGTATAAGTACTTGGATATGATCGATGTGAGCTGAGGGAAAATTATCATGTCTATTCTGCACTTTTCGGACATTTTAGAAAAAGCCGGGTTAGACCCGGCCAAGGTGAAGCTGATTCGCCACTCTTTGGGCGATAAGGATTTCCACGATTGTTACTGCGCCGAGCCGCAAATGGTATGGGAGTACACCCGCATCCAAAAGCCCGGCTTCAGCAGGGGGTACGACTACTGGTGCGTGTTCGTCAGTGGGGAGGGCACCACCGCCCGGCTGTTTGCCTGCTACAAGGTAAACGGTGCTGTGTCGGCCACGCCGGATTTGAAGCCGGCAGGCTTCCCCCTTGAGGGGCGCTTTGAAGGAAAGTACGATTACTTTGACCTGGAGCCCGTTGACAACCTCAAAGAATACGAGCATCGCCTGGTGATTAAGTGGGGCAAGGCCGCACTGTCGTGGCACCAAAAGGGAACCACGGAGAAGGATGTTTGGGCTATTGACTCCCCGGTCAAAAAGCCGTTTATCGGCTATGACAAGGTCGTGCTTACTTATGCCGAGCTGAAGGAAGTTGTGGAAAATAAAGTTATTTACGAGCTGTGGCAGGCAGCCCTGTCTGCTGTGAATGCAGTATATCTGATCGTAGACACCAAGAGCGGTCAGCAGTATGTGGGCTCTGCCTATGGCAAGGACGGCCTTTTGGGGCGGTGGCGTATTTATGTGGATTCGCTGCACGGACACAATAAGCTGATGAAGGAAGTGATCTGCGCACACCCGGACCGATATAAATTTTTCCAGTTTTCCATTTTGCAGATTCTCCCGAAAACACTGACGAATGACGAGGTCATCCATACCGAGAGCCTTTGGAAAGAAAAGCTGCAGTCGATTCGGTTTGGGATGAACGATAACTGATAGAAAATATTTTCCCGGCAAGTGCGTTGGTAAATACGGTATGGGGACGGGGATTACAGATTGCTACGGGCGCGGCGCGCCCTCGCAATGACACGGTGGTTTACAGAGAGTCCGGCGCAAAACCCGGCGGGCCGATGCTCACATCGCCCCCTACACACGGCCATCGGTAGACACTCCGTAGGGGGCGATGGTCCTGTTGCGGTGCCCAAAATTTCTACGCTGCCTTACGGCGGACGCTTGAAATTTTGACCGCGGCCACTCGCTCATCTCGCTTCATCTGCCACCGGCAGCGCTCGATTCGCTCCCCACATCGTCCCGGTCGTACCGGCTTCTCTGTTATGCGTAGGGCGGGGTGGCCTCACCCCGCCGGGGATAGGGGTACGGATTGCCACGACCAGTGACATCGGCCACTGGTCTCGCAATGACAGGTTACATGGAGTTCGATGTGCGGCGGCACACATGGGTGCCGCCCTACAACCGAATATTTTTTGTAGGGCAGGGCCCGCGTGCCCTGCCGCCTGCGGTGCTCCGCAAATTAAACCCGAGCGTTTTTTGGCGGGGTCATTCCTGGCATCCTCCCGCCAGTTTGAATACGAAAGGAATCTATTCCTATGGCAAAGAAGAAAACAGAACCGAAAACCGTCCACCCCGCCGCAGACCCCAATGTCATGGGTCTGCGGGGCACGGTGGTGGAGCAGCCCATCACGACGACTTTGGACGAGAACTACATGCCCTACGCCATGAGCGTCATCGTCTCCCGGGCCATCCCGGAGATCGACGGCTTCAAGCCCTCCCACCGCAAGCTCCTGTACACCATGTACAAGATGGGCCTGCTCACCGGCAACCGCACCAAGTCCGCCAACATCGTGGGCCAGACCATGCGCCTGAACCCCCACGGCGACTCGGCCATTTACGAGACCATGGTGCGCCTGGCCAAGGGCAACGAGTCCCTGCTGCACCCCTTCGTGGACAGCAAGGGTAACTTCGGCAAGGTCTACTCCCGGGACATGGCCTACGCCGCCAGCCGTTACACGGAGGCGAAGCTGGCCCCCATCTGCGCGGAGCTTTTCCGAGACCTGGACTGCGACGCCGTGGACTTTGTGGACAACTACGACAACACCACCAAGGAGCCGGCCCTGCTGCCCACCACCTATCCCAATGTGCTGGTGAGCGCCAACCAGGGCATCGCCGTGGGCATGGCATCGCAAATTTGCGGCTTTAACCTGGGGGAGGTCTGCGACACCACCATCCAGCTGCTGAAAAATCCCGACCACGACATCGCCACCACCCTGCTGGCCCCGGATTTTTCCACCGGCGGGCAAATTCTCTGCGACCCGGAGGAGCTGGGGCGCATTTACGAGACCGGCCGGGGCGGCGTGAAGGTCCGGGCCAAGTACCGCTATAGCAAAAGCGAAAATATTATTGAAATTTACGAGATCCCCTATTCCACCTCCCTGGAGGCCATTTTGGACAAGGTGTCCGAGCTGATGAAGGCCGGGAAAATTAAGGAGATCAGCGATATGCGGGACGAGACGGACCTCTCGGGCCTGAAGCTGGCCATCGACCTGAAGCGGGGCGTGGACCCGGACAAGCTCATGCAGAAGCTCTTCCGCCTGACCCCCCTGCAGGACACGGTGAGCTGCAACTTCAACATCCTCATCGCCGGGATGCCCCGGGTGCTGGGGGTAAAGGCGCTGCTGGAGGAGTGGCTGGCCTGGCGCACGGAGTGCGTGCGGCGGCGGGTTTACTTCGTGCTGCACAAAAAGCAGGAGAAGCTGCACCTTTTGCAGGGCCTCAAGCGCATTTTGCTGGACATCGACAAGGCTATTGAGATCATCCGCCAGACCGAGGAGGAGGCGGAGGTGGTGCCCAACCTGATGATCGGCTTCGGCATCGACCAGGTCCAGGCGGAGTATGTGGCGGAGATCAAGCTGCGCAACATCAACAAGGAGTACATCCTCAAGCGGGTCCAGGAGACCGCCGCCCTGGAGGAGGAGATCGAGGACCTGGAGGACACGCTGAAAAAGCCCGCCCGCATCCGCAAGATCATCGTAGGCGAGCTGGAGGAGGTGCGGAAAAAGTACGCCCAGCCCCGGAAAACGGAGATCATTTACAGCCACGAGGCGGAGTACGAGGAGGAGCCGGAGGAGACGCCGGACTATCCCGTGACGCTGTTTTTGTCCCGGGAGGGGTACTTCAAGAAGATCACCGCCCAGTCCCTGCGCATGAGCGGCGAGCAGAAGTTCAAGGAGGGCGACAGCCTCTTCCGCCAGGTGGAGGCCACCAACAACACCGAGCTGATGTTCTTCACCGACCGCCAGCAGGTGTATAAGGTCCGGGCCGCCGACTTTGCCGACGGCAAGGCGTCGCTGCTGGGGGACTATCTGCCCACCAAGCTGGGCATGGACGAGGACGAAAAGGTCATCGACCTGGTGCTGCCCGGAGATTACAGCGGGCATCTGCTGTTCTTCTTTGAAAACGGCAAGTGCGCGAGAGTGGCCCTCTCGGCCTACGCCACCACCTCCAACCGCCGCAAGCTCACCGGGGCCTACTCCGACAAGAGCCCCCTGGCGGCCCTGCTGACCCTGACGGAGGACAAGGAACTGGCCCTCATCAGCACGGAGCCCCGGGCCCTGCTGCTGCACACGGCCCTGCTTGCGCCCAAGACCACCCGCTCCACCCAGGGCGTGGCGGTGATGAACATGAAGCCCCGGTATCACCTGGAGCGGGTCTGCACCCTGGAGGAGAGCGGCATCACCAACCTCAGCCGCTACCGGGTGCGCAGCATCCCCGCCGCCGGCGCCCTGCTGCGGGAAGAGGATCAAGGACGGGAGCAGATGTCGCTGCTGTAAAGGGCGAAAACGCCATCCGAACGACACTTGGAAAGCGAGGGGTTCCCCATGGGATTTGACTTAGCGCACACCATCAGCGCCCTATCAAAGTTGGCTCTGCGGGCCAGCAGGAATCGGCGCAGCCAGGAGGAAATTGATTTTTTCAATTGGCTGGACGCGGCCCTGTGCAAAGAGCTTCCCGGCAATGTAGAGGCCATCAACTTCAACTTATATGAAGACGGCGGGGCCAAGTGGTCTGCGGAGCTGGTGGGCACCGCCACCTTTGACGAAAGCAGCTCCGACTGGGCCTGCCGCGAGGTATACACCACCCGGGATACGCCGTTTGTCCTCATGAAAGAGAGTGACTGGAAAACCGTGGAGGGCCTGTTTGTTTCCCTGTTGGAAAAATATCTTGACGGCGGGAAATATGCTTCGGCGCTGAAAAAATACCGCGCTGTGGGCGTCGGCTTTGTGGACGGAGATTTACATATCCTTTATAAAAAATGAGTTTGAAGAAAGGAGCGCCCCATGAAAAAAAGACTTTTGCCCCTGTTTCTGTGTGGGGCGCTGCTACTGTCCGGGTGCGGGCTGCTGCGGCGGGAATACACCCGCTCCGAGCCCCACAGCGCCACCTATTACGAGGGCGACCGGCGGGATGTGCTGCGGGCGGAGAGCTACCAGGACCTGGTCAATGACCTGCTGCTCCTGGTGGATGCCCACGCCGAGGAGGGCACCGTGTGGTTTTACGAGACCGAGCGGGACGCGGACGCGGGCCAGGCGGCCCAGCGGGCCTGCGCCGAGGTGCAGCAGGAGACGCCCCTGGGGGCCTTTGCCCTGGAGTACCTTACCTACACCGTGGAGGACGGGGGCCGGGGCTACACCCAGCTCCGCTTCACCGCCGGGTACCGCCGTACCGCTCAGCAGCTCCAGAGCATCGTCCACGCCACCGGCAGCGCGGCCCTGACCGACCTGCTCCGGGCCGCGGCCCAGAACGGCGGCAAGGAGCTGGTGGTGCAGATGAGCAGCTTCCCCGGTGGCCGCCAGGCGGTGCTGGACACGGTAAACGCCGTCCAGGCCGAGCTGCGCCCCAACGACCAGCCCTGGCAGGTGCAGTTCTACCCGGACACCGACGCCATGGGCATCGTGGAAATAATTTTGCAGCCCGCCGCCCCGGAGACTTGACACCGGCGGGGAAATGGGTATAATAAAGATAGTAAGGCGCTGCGACAAGCGGTTGGCCCTATCAAGTTAGAATTTCAAAGCAAAACCTTGAAACCGTCACTTGGCAGAGTGGCGGTTTCTGCTTTTCACGATAATCGTCACGGTGTACCGTCCGATATGTAAAGTGATACGCATGAGCCTCACCCCCTTTCGGGTGGTGTGGCCAACCGCCTGCCGTTCGTGCA
>CAVHCH010000132.1:0-6193 GCA_963634265.1 Bacteroidaceae bacterium
TAAGGGCCCAGAAAGACGATCTGGTTGATAGGCCGGAGGTGGAAGTGCAGTAATGTATGCAGCTGACCGGTACTAATAGCCCGAGGGCTTGACCTACAATTTATGCAGGCAATAAGCCTTTCCTTCCTTACTTGATACATTGTTCGGTTTTGAAGGTGCAATAAACTTCATAGTTGGTGCTGATTAGGGCGAGGGTCCACCCGTTCCCATCCCGAACACGGAAGTTAAGCTCGCTTCTGCCCACGATACTTGGCTGGAGACGGCCCGGAAAAATAGGTAGCGCCAACATAGAGAAGGCACCCAATAGGGTGTCTTTTCTTTTTGCTTCGGATCGGATTTCGGATGAGGGGACAGCAAAATTGAAAGTGGAAATAATAGACGGGAAAGACCATATCTCGGAAGTCGTCAGTCTTATAGAGGAGTACACAAATGCTCTTGGGCGCGACTTGACATTTCAAAACCTTGCAGAGGAGCTTACTGACCCCGCAAAAAAATATACCGCGCCCAATGGCGAACTGCTTCTTGCGCTTGCAGAGGGGAAGCCTGTGGGCATGGTGGCTTACCGAAGACATTCTGCTGCCCGCTGCGAGATGAAGCGCCTGTATGTTCGGCCGGAGGCAAGGAAGCTGCGCATTGGTGACGCGCTGGTTTCGGAGGTCCTTGCACACGCAAAAAAAGCTGGGTATCAGGAGATGGTTTTGGATACTCTGAGACCATTGCAGGCGGCTATTGCTCTGTATAAAAAGTATGGGTTCGCAGAGTGTGAGGCATATTACCACAATCCGCTGCCGGATGTTGTGTATATGAAAAGAGAATTATAATCCTATGCTGTAATTTTTATAAATTAAAAAGGCTTGCCATCTGAAACCAGATAGCAAGCCTGAATTTTTGCAAGACAAATTACAGAAACGCCACCGCCAGCCCTACCATCACCGGCATGGTCAGGGCGCTGAGCAGGGTCTCCGCCGCCACCAGGCCGGAGGCCAGGGCGGTGTCCCGCTCGTACCGGGCGGAGAAGATGCTCAGCAGGGCGGCGCAGGGGGCCGATGCCGCCGCCACCACCGCCACGGAGACCGCGTGGTCGGCGTGGAGCACCAGGCACAGGCCCAGGGCGATCAGCGGCGTGACGATGAGCCGCAGGATAATAGCCAGCCAGGTGTCCCAGCCCCGGAGCGCCGCCAGCAGATTGGCCTGGGAGAGCTGGTAGCCCACGATGATCATGGGCAGGGGCGTGTTGAGCTGGGAGAGGTAAGTCACAGGGGTGAGGACCAGCTCGGGCAGCGAGACGCTCCCCAAATACAGGGCCATAGCCACCACCACGCTGAGCACGCCGGGGTTGAGCAGCAGGGTCTTCGCGGAAATTTTCAGCTTGCCCCCGGACATCTGCGCCAGGCCGTAGGTCCAGGAGCAGAGGGTGAACACCGTGCAAAAGGCGGAGCCGTAAAACACGCCGATGGTGCCCAGCAGCGCCGTTTGCAGGGGGTAGCCCATGAAGCCGCAGTTGGAGTGGACCACGCTGAAGCGCAGGGCGTCCTCCTTGTCCGTTTTCTTCCGCAGGAAAAGCTGGGCCATGGCGATGCCCGCGGCGTGGATCAGCACGCCCAGCAGCAGCGCCACGCAGAAATTGTGAAACCCTTCCTTTTCAAAGCTGCGCTGAAAGGCCACCACCATCATGCACGGGGACACCACATACATCACCAGCTGGCTGGCGTCCCGGCTGAACTTGTCGCCGATCATCTTCGCCTTGCCCAGCACGAAGCCGATGCCGGAGAGTATAAATAAAATGAGCACCTGTTCGCCCACGGTCAGAATCGATTGCAGCAAAAAAAGCCCTCCCTTCGAGCCGATACAAGCAAGTGTAGCACAAATCGGGCCGGTGTCAAGAGTTTTGGTTGTTTTGCGCAAAAAAATGGCGTATAATTATAGTAACTGTTTTACACGGAGGGTTTACCCATGAAGCTGATGGTTATTGACGGGAACAGCATCATCAACCGTTCCTTTTACGGCATCCGGCCCCTGAGCACCCGGGACGGGCTGTTCACCCACGCGGTGTTCGGCTTCGTCACCACCATGCAGCGGCTGCTGGACGAGGAGCAGCCGGAGGCTCTGTGCGTGACCTTTGACCGCCGGGAGCCCACCTTCCGCCACGAGGCGGACGAGAATTACAAGGCCACCCGCCACGCCATGCCCGAGGAGCTGGCTATGCAGATGCCGGTGCTGAAAGAGGTGCTGGACGCCATGGACATCCCCCGCTACGAGCTGGCGGGCTGGGAGGCCGACGACCTCATCGGCACCATCAGCCGCAAGTGCGAGGCGGCGGGCTGGGACTGCGTGGCCGTCACCGGCGACAAGGACAGCCTCCAGCTCATTACCGACCACACCAAGGTGAAGCTGGTGTCCACCCGCATGGGCCGCACCACCACCAAGGACATGACCCCCGCAGCCTTCCGGGAGGCCTACGGCTTCGACCCCATCCACATGATCGACCTGAAGGCCCTCATGGGCGACTCCTCCGATAATATCCCCGGCGTTCCCGGCGTGGGCGAGAAGACCGCCATGGCCCTGGTCCAGGAGTACGGCTCCCTCGACGAAATTTACAAGCGCCTGCCGGATATAAACGCCAAGCCCGCCGCCATCCGTAAGCTGACGGAGGGGGAGCAGAGCGCCCGCCACAGCTATTGGCTGGCCACCATCGTCACCGATGTGCCTATGGAGTTTACCCCGGAGGACAACCTGCGCCGTCCCTTTAAGCCGGAGCTTTATGACCTGTTTTTGAAGCTGGAATTTTCCAAGCTCATTGAAAAATACGGCCTGAAACGGGCCGCGCAGCCGGAGGAAAAGTCGGACTGCACCGTCACCGTGGAGGCCATAGAATCCCCGGCCCGGGCGGAGGAAATGCTGGAAAAGTGCCGCCAGGCGACGTTTGTCACGGTGTACGCCCTGCCGGACCTGTCCGTCCTCTCCGTCCAGTGGGACACCGGGGCGGACACGGCCATGGCGGCGGAGCTGCAAGCGGACCGCTATGGCGGCGACTGGCGCGCCCTGCTCGCGGCCCTGTTTTCCCCGGACATCCGCAAGGTGGGCCACCATATAAAGGACACCATGCGCGCCCTTTTGGAGCAGGGCCTGCCTGCGGAGGGCTATGTGTTCGACACGGCCCTGGCCGCCTACCTGCTGGACGCCACCGCCGGGAGCTACGATCTGCCGCGCCTGTTCGTCACCTATTTTAATGAGGAGCTGCCGGGGCCTGCCCACCTGGAGCCGGACGCCTTCGCCCCCCTGGGGGACAAGGCCGCCGCCTGGGCCGCCATGCACAGCTACTGCTCCGCCGTGGCGGCGCTGTATGAAATTCTCCCGGGAAAGCTCCGGGCGCTGGGCATGACCGAGCTCTACGAGACCGTGGAGCTGCCCCTGTGCGCGGTGCTGGCCCGGATGGAGTGCCGGGGCTTCCTGGTGGACGGCAAGGCCCTGGCGGACTTCGGCCAGGACATGGCCGGGAAGATCGCGGCCCTGGAGCAGCGCATTTACGACCAGGCCGGGGAGCCCTTCAACATCAACTCCCCCAAGCAGCTGGGCACGGTGCTCTTTGAAAAAATGCAGCTCCCCCACGGGAAAAAGACCAAGACCGGCTGGTCCACCAACGCCGATGTGCTGGAAAAGCTCCGCTGGCAGGCCCCCATTGTGGCCGATGTCCTGGAGTACCGCCAGTACGCCAAGCTGAAAAGCACCTATGCCGACGGCCTGCTGAAGGTCATTGACCCCGATGGCCGTATCCGTACCAGCTTCCAGATGACGGTGACGGCCACGGGCCGCCTGTCCTCCACGGAGCCGAACCTGCAAAATATCCCCACCCGCACCGAGGTGGGCAGCCGCATTCGGGGTATGTTCGTGGCCGCCCCGGGGCATGTGCTGGTGGACGCGGACTACTCCCAGGTGGAGCTGCGTCTCCTGGCCCACATCTCCGGGGACGAGGCCATGCAGCAGGCGTTCCTCTCCGGCCAGGACTTCCACACCCTCACGGCAGCCAAGGTGTTCCATGTGGCCCCGGAGGAGGTGACGAGCCAGATGCGCTCCAGTGCCAAGGCGGTGAACTTCGGCATCGTCTACGGCATCTCCGCTTTCTCCCTGGCCCAGGACATCGGCGTGTCCGTGGCCGAGGCCAAGGAGTATATGGAGCGGTATTTTGACACCTACCGGGGCGTGAAGCGCTACATGGAGCAGGTGGTGGAGACGGCCCGTGAGCGGGGCTATGTGGAGACCATCATGCACCGGCGCCGGGCGCTGCCGGAGCTGAAAAGCTCCAATTTCAATATGCGCTCCTTCGGTGAGCGGGTGGCCCTGAATATGCCCATCCAGGGCACCGCGGCGGACATTATGAAGCTGGCCATGGTCCGGGTGGAGCAGCGCCTTCAGCAGGAGGGCCTGGGAGCGCAGCTCATCATGCAGGTCCACGACGAGCTGATCGTGGAGTGCCCGGAGGCGGATAAAGAGACCGTGGAGCGGCTGCTGGAGGAGGAAATGAGCGGCGTGGCGCGCCTGTCCGTGCCCCTGCCCGCCCAGGCCCACAGCGGCAAGACCTGGCTGGAAGCGAAAGGATAAAGAGATGAATATAAAGATCGTACCCATGAACGCGGACCATCTGGACGAGCTGGAAAAGCTGGAAAAGATCTGCTTTTCCCGGCCCTGGAGCCGAAAAATGCTGGGAGAAGAACTGGAAAATCAGTGCGCCGCCTTCCTGGTGGCCCAAGATAGCGACACCGGCAAGGTGGTGGGCTACGCGGGCCTTTTGGTGGTGGCCGACGAGGGCTACATCACCAATGTGGCGGTGTTCCCAGAGTACCGCCGCCAGGGCGTGGCGGCGAAGCTCATTGCCGTCTTTGAAAACTTTGCCCGGGGCAATAAGCTGGCCTTCCTCACCCTGGAGGTGCGCCCCTCCAACGCTGCGGCCATCGCCCTCTATGAGAGCTTCGGCTTCCGGCAAGCCGGGCGGCGGAAAAATTACTATGACCTGCCCAAGGAGGACGCGCTGATCTTAACAAAAACCTACGGGGAGGCGGAAGCATGAACATCCTGGCCTTTGAATCCTCCTGCGACGAGACCGCCGTGGCGGCGGTCCGGGACGGCCGCACGGTGCTGTCCGACGCCATCTTATCCCAGGCGGATATGCACGCCCTCTACGGCGGCGTGGTGCCGGAGATCGCCTCACGCAAGCATGTGGAGGCCATTTCCGGGCTGACGGACCGGGCTCTCTCTGACGCGGGCCTGACCAAAAAGGACATCGACGCCGTGGCCGTGACCTACGCCCCGGGCCTCATCGGCGCGGTGCTGGTGGCGGTGAGCTTTGCCAAGAGCGTAGCTTATAGCCTGGGCGTGCCGCTGATCCCCGTTCACCACATCCGGGGCCATATCGCCGCCAATTACCTGGCCTTCCCGGAGCTGAAGCCGCCGTTTCTGGCCCTGGCCATCTCCGGGGGCAACACCCTCATCGTGGATGTGAAGGACTACACGGACATGGAAATTCTCGGGGCCACCCGGGACGATGCCGCCGGCGAGTGCTTCGACAAGGCCGCCCGGGTCCTGGGCTTGCCCTATCCCGGCGGCAAGCCCATGGACGACCTGGCCCGCCAGTCGGCAGGGGGCGTGTACGACCTGCCCCGGGCCCATGTGGACGGCGCGGACCTGGACATGAGCTTTTCGGGGCTTAAAACCGCCGTGGTGAACCTGGCCCACAACGCCCGGCAAAAGGGCGAGCCCCTGGACCGGGCCGCCCTGGCCCACGACTTCACCCGGGCCGTCAGCGACGAGCTGGTGCCCCGGGCCATGGAGGCCGCCCGCCGCTGCGGACGCAGGACCATCGTGGCCGCCGGGGGCGTGGCCGCCAACTCCATCATCCGGGCCGACCTGAAGGCCGCCTGCGAAAAGGCGGGCTGCACCCTGTTCGTGCCGCCCCTGAGCCTCTGCGGTGACAACGGCGCCATGATCGGCGCCCAGGGCTACTACGAGTACCTGGCCGGAAAGCGCGGCGCTTTGGACCTAAACGCCTACGCCACCATGGACCTGGACGAAAAAGAATGACCCATTCGGCGCTGCCTGCCCCGGCGGCGCCGTTTTTTTCGCGCTGCAAAGCAAAAAAACAGGCCAAGATTGTCAAGCCCATTGCGAAAAAAAGTTGAAAAAAATCAGTTCTGATTTT
>CAVHCH010000133.1:0-18360 GCA_963634265.1 Bacteroidaceae bacterium
AGACCCTATTCCTCATATCTTTTTTCTCTTGTCCAATATGTATTGTAGTCCTACAATTTTTCCCGCGTGATTAAACGCAAAACTCTTGACATCGGCCCCAAAAATCCCTATAATAAGAAAGCTGTAAACAACCGGGGCGTGGCGAAGCTTGGTATCGCGCATGGTTCGGGTCCATGAGGCCGAGGGTTCGAATCCCTCCGCTCCGACCAAAAAAGCACTTGCGCAGGCAAGTGCTTTTTTCTGTAATTCCCCTGGGCAGGCGGATTTTATTTTTTCTCTTGACTCTATAATCGTTGTAGAGTTTATAATGCAAATAAAAAATCCACCGCAAAGGAGGCCCGCCCTCATGGAAAGAAATCTCACCACCGGCAGCGTGTCCAAAAATGTTATTCTCTTCTCGCTGCCCTACCTGCTTTCCTACTTTTTGCAGACGCTCTACGGCATGGCCGACCTGTTCATCATCGGCCAGTTTGAGGGCGTCGCCAGCACCACCGCCGTTTCCGTTGGCTCCCAGGTCATGCATATGCTCACGGTGATGATCGTGGGCCTGGCCATGGGCACCACCGTCACCATCGGCCAGTCCGTTGGTGCCGGGGAGCGCAGGCAGGCGGCCCGGAGCATCGGCAACTCCGTGACGCTGTTCATGGCCGTTTCTCTGGCCCTGACCGCGCTTTTGCTGCTCCTGGTCCACCCCATCGTCTCCGCCATGTCCACCCCGCAGGAGGCCGTCTCCGGCACGGCGGCCTACCTGACCGTCTGCTTCATCGGCATCCCCTTCATCACGGCCTATAACATCATCAGTTCCATTTTTCGCGGCCTGGGCGACAGCAAAAGCCCCATGTATTTCGTCGCCATCGCCTGCGCCGCCAACATCGGCCTGGACTATCTCTTCATGGGTGCCCTGCACCTGGGTCCCGCAGGCGCAGCCCTGGGCACGACCATCTCCCAGGCCATCAGCGTGGCCGTCTCCCTGCTGGTCATTTTGAAGCGAAAAAGCATCGTGCTGCAAAAAGAGGACTTCAAACCCCGCCGCCCGGTGCTGGGGAAGATTTTGAAGATCGGCGTCCCCATCACCCTCCAGGACGGCTTTATTCAAATCTCCTTCATCGTCATCACCATTATCGCCAACCGCCGTGGCCTGGCGGATGCCGCCGCCGTGGGCATCGTGGAGAAGATCATGAGCTTCCTGTTCCTGATCCCCTCCTCCATGCTCTCCACAGTCTCCGCCCTGGGCGCGCAGAATATCGGCGCGGGCAAGCCGGAGCGGGCGGTAAAGACCCTCCGCTGCGCCGTAGCCCTGGCCGCGTCCGCGAGCCTGGTCATCGCCGTGGGCGTACAGTTCATCGCCGAGCCCGTCATCGCCCTATTCACCGACTCCGCCCGTTCCGACGGCGCGGCGGTCATCCGCCTGGGCGGGCAGTATCTGCGGGGCTATGTGTGGGATAGCTTCTTTGCCGGACTCCAGTTCAGCTTCAGCGGCTATTTCTGCGCCATAGGCCGCTCCGGCTATTCCTTCCTTCACAATGCCTTCTCCATCGTCTGCATCCGCATTCCGGGCGCGTATCTCACCTCGAAATATTTTGCCGACACCCTTTTCCCCATGGGTCTCTCCTCCGCCGCAGGTTCCCTCTTCTCCGACATTCTATGCCTCCTCATTTTCGCCCTGCTCATGCGGCAAGCCGGGCGCAGGAAAGGACAGGTGCAATGAATAAAGAACTCTTTTCCATCGGCGAAATGGCGCGGCTCTTTCACCTGAGCGTCAGCAGCATCCGCCACTATGAGCGCTGCGGGCTTATCACCCCCGAATATGTGGACCCGTCCACGGGGTATCGCTATTATGGCCCCCGGCAGTTCGAGCCCTTCAATACCACCCGCTATCTCCGCGCCCTGGATATGCCCCTGGAGGAAATTGCCGATTTCCTCCACGACCGCAATGTGGGAAAAATCGAGGAAAAGCTCTGCCGCCAAAAGACCGTTGTGGCCCAAAAGCAGCAGGAGCTGGCCCGCATCGAGCGGAAAATCGACGCCCAGCTCCGCCGCCTCCGGGACGCCCAAAGCGCCCCCCTGGACCACATCGAGCTGGTCCCCATGCCCCCCTGCCGCATCGTCTGGACGGAAAACCGCACCACCGCCCAAGAGCCGGACAGCCTGGACCTGTCGGTCAGCCGTCTTGCCGCCGCCCAGGCCGAGGCCATCATTTTTCTCGGCAAGGTCGGCTTCAGCATCTCCCAGGCGCACCTGGAAGAACAGCAATACGACCAATACGACGGCACCTTCCTGCTCCTGGACGAGGCGGACCGCTTTGACGGCGCCCTCCTCGCCCTGCCGGAGACTCTCTGTGCCCGCCTCCGCTTCCGCGGCCACCACCTGCAATCCCCCACGCAGTACCAAAAGCTGGACCGTTTCCTCCGGGAAAATCGCCTCCAAATCAACGGTTTCTCCCGCGAGATCGTCCTCATTGACCACGACATCACCAGTGACGAGGAAAAGTTTGTGACAGAGATCTGCATCCCCGTCCGCCGCGAACCCGCAGCTCCCCTCCACTAAACAAAACACCCGCCCGGGACCTTCCTTTTCCCGGGCGGGTGTTTTTTTATTCTCCCTGTCGCTCCCTCCGCGCGATCCTCCGATACTCAATAGGCAGTATCCCCGTGCTCTTCTTAAACAGCTCCGCAAACCGGCTGGAGGTGGTGTAGCCGATCATCTGGGCGATCTGCCCCATGGTAAAGTCCGTGTGTATCAGCAAATGCTCCGCCTGGCTCATGCGCCGCCCCTGGATATACCGGGTGACGCTGCACCCAAACTGCCTCTTAAAGCAGCTCTTAAACTTGCTTTCGCTCATGCAGGCGATGCCCGCCAGCCGCTCCAGCGGCAGGTCAAAGGCGTAGTGGTCGGCAATGTAGCTGATCACATTCTGCAGTCCCTCCCTGTCCTCCTCCGACAGGGGCTTTTCCTGCTTCCCGCTCTGCCCCCGCCAGGCGTCCACCACCAGGGCGATGGCCTCCGTGACCTTGGCCTCGTAAAAAAGCGCCGCCGTGGCCCCCTCTCCCCGGTAGTTTTCTATCTCAAAGAGCAGCTTGTTCATAGCCGGGAAATCCGTAGCCTGGTCCACGCTCTGAAAGGCCGCCGGCAGGTCAAAATAAATATCCGGGTACTGCTTTTTCAAAAAATCCTCATAGTAGGCCGGCAAAATTTCCACCCCCACCGCATGAATGGGGATGCGCTTGTGTATCAGCGCCCGATACCGCGCCTTCCCGCCCACAATGGTCTGAATATCCCCCGCCGAGAGCCGTCGATAGGGGCTGAGCTCCTCCCCGGAAATGGAGTCATACCGCTGTATGCTGATGCACTCCGGGATGGCCAGATCCAGGCAGCAATCCTCATGAAAATAAAAGTCGTGTATCTTGATGTCAAACAGGTCCTGCTTCCCGTAGACCCAGTAATACCCGCCGCCCACCGCCGGAGCGATCTCCCAGCACCGCCCCGCCGGGCTGAACTTATCCGGGCACTCCGTAGGCAAAAAATTGTTCTGCTCCAAAAGCGGACGGTAGTAATCCGATAAAATATCCTTTTTCATAGTTCTCCTTGCAACGAACAGCCAAATCTTTGCAACGAAAAGGCAGAAACCCCCGCCCGCCCTTGCCGCACAGGCCGCCGTATGATACCGTATTTGTCGGTTAGTGTCCTCTAATCACACTATAACAGACGGCGGCCCAAAAGTCAAACCGCCGATCACCGCAAAGGAGACAATATTATGCAGACAAACAGCAAAAGATCCCTCACCGTCAAGGACCTGGTCACCATCGGTATCTTCACCGCCCTGTTTCTCGTGTTCGCGCTGGTAGGCGGCATTTTCTTCGCCCCCAATCCGGTGCTGACCTTCTATATGCCCGTGGGCAGCGCCCTGCTGTGCGGCCCGGTCTATCTTCTCATGCTCGCCAAGGTGCAAAAGCGCTGGGCCGCCTCCATTCTCGGTGCCATTCTCTGCATCGTCTGGTTCGTCACCGGTATGCACTGGGCCATGGCCCTGGGCTACCTCATCATGGGCGTGGCCGCCGACCTGGTGGCAGGCACGGGCAGCTATAAGAGCAAGAAGATCAATTCCCTCTCCTACATTCTCCTCTCCCTGGGCGGCACCGGCTCCTACCTGGTGTTCTTCGCCAACCCCGACGGCTGGGCCAAGACCATGCTAGGCAACGGCACCGAGCAGTCCTACATCGACACCATGCGCGCCACCGGCTCCGGCCTCATCCTCACCGTCATGCTTCTGGGCACCGTCCTGGCCGCCGCCCTCAGCGCCTTTGTAGGCTGCAAAATGCTCCGCAAGCAGTTTGAAAAAGCCGGTATCACCCAATGAAGCCTCTGCACCTTGACCCCCGGACGAAGCTCCTGCTGATCCTGCTGTGCGTCCTGTGCGCCATGTTCGCCCCCGGCCTCTATTTTCAGTTCGCCCTGGTCACGCTCATCGCCCTCTTGTCCGTCCTCAGCGGCAAGTGGCGCTACGCCCTGCGGGGCCTCCTGGCCTACGCCCTCATCTGCGCCTTCACCGTCTGGTGCATGGGCGCGGTCACAGGCACCTGGCGGACTATGTTCGTGGCCTTCCTGGGCCTTGTCCATAAGGTCTACGCCTGCGGTATGCTGGCGGGCCTGGTCATCGCCACCACCAAGGTGGGCGAGTTTCTCTCCGCCATGGCCCGGCTCCGCGTCCCCAAAAAGCTGACCATCCCCCTGGCCGTGATGCTCCGCTACCTGCCCACCATCCGGGAGGACTGGCATTTCATCCGGGACGCCATGCGCCTGCGGGATGTGTCCCCCACCCTTTGGGGCTTCCTGACGGCCCCGGCCATGACGCTGAACTGCATCTATGTCCCGCTGCTCACGGCGGCCTCCAAGGCGGCGGATGAGCTGTCCATCGCCTCCGTGACCCGGGGCATCGAGAACCCCCAAAACCGCACCAGCCTTGTAAAGATCCAAATGCGCCCGGCGGACTGGCTGACCATCGCCCTCCTGGCCGCGTACCTGGCCGCAGAGCTTCTATGGAAGGCGGTGGCCCTATGATCGAGTTTCAGAATGTGTCCTTCGCCTACCCGGACACCCCCGACGGCAGCCTGAAAAACATCACCCTCACCATTCCCGACGGCCAGTGCGTCCTGCTCTGCGGCCCCAGCGGCTGCGGCAAGACCACCCTGACCCGCCTCCTAAACGGCCTGATCCCCCAGTTTTTCCCCGGGCAGCTGCATGGCCGGGTGCTGCTGGACGGCGAAAACATCTTTGACCTGCCCCTGTACAAAATTGCCGAAAAGGTGGGCAGCGTCTTTCAAAATCCCCGCACCCAGTTTTTCAATATGGATACCGACAGTGAGATCGCCTTCGGCCTGGAAAACGAGGCCGTCCCCCAGGCGCAGATGGCACGCCGCGTGGCGGAAACGGCCCGGACCCTCCACATAGAGGACCTCCTGTCCCGCAGCATTTTCGCCCTCTCCGGCGGTGAAAAGCAGAAGATCGCCTTCGCCTCCGTCTACGCCATGGAGCCGAAAACCTACCTGCTGGACGAGCCCTCCTCCAACCTGGATATGTCCTCCATCGCCCAGCTCCGGGCGCACCTGCAGCTCATCCGGTCCCAGGGCAAGACCGTCCTGGTGGCCGAGCACCGTCTCTACTATTTAATGGATGTGGCCGACCGCGTTCTCTACCTGGAAAACGGCCAGATCGCCGGGGACTGGACCCCCGCCCAATTGCAGTCCCTTCCCGCCGAGACCCTTAGGCGTATGGGCCTGCGCTCCACGGACCTGCGCCGGGAGCGCCCGTCCTTCTTCGCCCCCGCCCCCGCCGAGCCCGTTCTGTCGCTTCAAAATGTCTCTCTGTCCTACGCCAAGCGCCCGGTTTTGCGGGATGTCACCCTGCAAGCCGCCCCCGGGGAGGTCATCGCCGTGGTGGGCCGCAACGGCGCCGGAAAAACCACCTTCTCCCGGGCCCTCTGCGGCCTGCATAAGGAGTCCGCAGGCGCCTACCTCTGGCGTGGCAAGCCCCAAAAGCCCCCGGAGCGCCGAAAGCGCGCCTACCTGGTCATGCAGGATGTGAACTACCAGCTCTTCGCCGAGAGCGTTTCGGCGGAGTGTACCTTTGGCCTCAAGCACCCGGACACGGCCCTGGCGGAAAAAACGCTTTCGGACCTGGGCCTCGCCCCCTTCCGTGACCGCCACCCCAATACCCTCTCCGGCGGGCAAAAGCAGCGCCTGGCCGCCGCCACGGCCATGGTCTGCGGCAAGGAACTTTTGGTGCTGGACGAGCCCACCAGCGGCCTGGACTACGGCAGCATGGCGCAGCTGGCCGCCCTCATCCGCCGCCTGGCGGCCCAGGGCAAGGTTTTGTTCCTGGTCACCCACGACTATGAGTTCGTGTGCCGCACCTGCACCCGCGTCCTGCACCTGGACGGCGGCACCGTGGCCGAGGACCTGCCCATCACGGAGCAGACCCTCCCCCGCATCCAAGAAATCTTCCAAGTGAGGTGAGAAAATGCAAGAAAAGAAAAGCACCTTCCGCTGGGTCTTCACCTTCGCCGGGCAGCAGAAAAGCGACTATGTAACCAGCGTGCTCTTCGCCGTCCTGGGCGCGGCGTTTCAAATGCTGCCCTATTTCGTCATGGCCCGGATCATCACCAAGCTGCTCTCCGGCAATAAGGATCTCCCCGGCTACCTGATAGACGGTGCCCTCCTGGCCCTCTTTTGGCTGCTGCGTGTGCTGCTGCACTCCCTGTCCACGGCCCGGTCCCACCAGGCCACCTTCGCCGTCCTGGGCAGCATCCGCAAGCAGTGCCTGGAAAAGCTGGCCCGTATGCCCCTGGGCGATGTGCAGTCCAAGGGCTCCGGGGAGCTGAAAAATATCCTGGTGGAGCGGGTGGACAGCATCGAGCCCACCCTGGCCCACGCCATCCCCGAAATGAGCAGCAACGCAGCCGCCGCCCTGGCGACGCTCCTCTACCTCTTCGCCCTGGACTGGCGCATGGCCCTGGCGAGCCTCCTCACCTTCCCCCTGGGCATGGTCTTCTTCCTGCTGATGATGTCCGGGTATGATAAGAATTACGCCCGCACCGTCTCCGCCACCACCGCCCTCAACGACACCGCCGTGGAGTACATCAGCGGCATCGAGGTCATCAAGGTATTCGGCAAGGCCAAGAGCAGCTACGAAAAGTTCGTCTCCGCCGCCCAGGCCTGCGCCCAGAGCTACATCGACTGGATGAACAAGAGCAACTTCTATTTCACCTTCGCCATGAACATCATGCCCGCCACCCTTCTCTCCGTCCTGCCCATCGGCGGCCTGCTGCTTAAAAGCGGCACCCTCTCCCCAGAGAAATTCATGCTCATCGTCCTGCTCTCCATGGGCCTCATTACCCCCATCATCGGCTGCATGAAGTTCACCGACGACCTGGCCAAGGTCGGCACCATCATCTCCCAGGTCACGGACATTCTCACCGCCCCCGAGCTTCCCCGCCCGGAAACGGACACCGAGACGCCCCACGGCAGCACCGTGCAGCTGCAAAATGTCCGCTTCGGCTATAGTGGCACCGAGGTCCTCCACGGCATCGACCTCACCTTCCGTCAGGGAACGGTCAACGCCCTGGTGGGCCCCTCCGGCAGCGGCAAGTCCACCATCGCCAAGCTCATCGCCTCCTTTTGGGATGTGTCCGGCGGCTCCATCACCGTCGGCGGCGCCGACCTCCGCTGCATTTCCCCCGCCCATTACCATCAGCTGGTCGCCTATGTGTCCCAGGACAATTTTCTCTTCGACACCACCGTCCGGGAAAACATTCGCCTGGGCCGCCCCGGCGCAGCGGATGCCCAGGTGGAGCAGGCCGCCCGGGACTGCGGCTGCTATGACTTCATCATGTCCCTGGAAAACGGCTTTGACACCGTAGTGGGCAGCGGCGGCAGCCACCTCTCCGGCGGCGAAAAGCAGCGCATCTCCATCGCCCGGGCCATGCTGAAGGACGCCCCCATCGTCATCCTGGACGAGGCCACCGCCTACACCGACCCGGAAAACGAAGCCCTCATTCAGCAGTCCGTGGCCCGCCTGGTTCGCGGCAAGACCCTCATCGTCATTGCCCACCGCCTCTCCACCATCGTGGACGCGGACCAGATCGTCCTGATAAACCAAGGCCGCGTAGAGGCCGCCGGTACCCAGTCGGAGCTGCTGGCGAGCAGCCCCCTGTACCGCTCCCTCTGGGCCGCCCACACCGCATCCCGCGACAGCGCCGAAGGAGGCTATGCCCATGCTTGAAATTCTGCGAAAATTCTTCCGCTTCTGCGATGAGCGGGAGCGCCGGGAGTTCTATCTCTCCATCGTCCTCGGCGTCGTGGCGGCCCTGTTCTCGGCCCTGAAACTTCCCGCCATCGGTCTCCTGCTCTCCGCCATCCTCTCCGGCGGCGTTACGGGAAAAGCCATCCTTCTTTCCCTCGCGGTCATGCTGGTGTCGGTCATTGGCTCTTCCCTGCTTAAATACCGCTCCACCGCCCTGCAGACCGACGCTGGCTACCGCACCACGGCCCAAAAGCGCGTCCAGATCGCCGAGCACCTGCGCTACCTCCCCATGGGCTATTTCAGCGCCCACACCCTGGGTGCCATCACCTCCGTCACCACCAACACCATGGATAATCTTTCCGGCGTCTCCACAAGAGTGGTCATGCTGGTCACAGAGGGCATTTTCTCCACGGCGGTGATGACCCTGGCGGTGTTTTTCTTCGACTGGCGCGCCGGGCTTCTAATCCTCCTGGGTCTCGCGGTCTACTATTTTGTAAACCGCGCTCTCCGGGCCCGCTCCGCCCAAACCACCCGCCGCAAGCTCTCCGGCGACACGGCGGTGGTGGAGCTGGTTTTGGAGTACATTCGCGGCATTGCTGAGGTAAAGTCCTATTCCCTCACCGGCAAATATAACCGCCGCCTGGAATCCGCCATCGACGAAAACACCGCCGCCAACACCGACATGGAGCTGCGCCTGCTGCCCCTGATGCTCCTGCAAAACGCCGTGGCAAAGCTCATCGATGTGGGCGTGGCGGTGCTGTCCCTGGTCCTCTACACCGGCGGGCGCATGGAGCTTTTCTCCTGCGTCATGCTCTGCCTCTGCTCCTTCCTCCTCACCGAGGGCCTGGAGCAGGCGGGCACCCAGTCCAGCCTCCTGCGGGTGGTGGACACCTGCGTAGACCAGGCCACGGAGATTTTGAGTCTCCCCACCATGGACCTCTCCGGCGCCGTCCTCACCCCCGAAAACCTGGACCTCCACGCTCAGGACATCCACTTTTCCTACGGGCAAAAGCCCGTCATAAACGGCGTCACCCTGGACATTCCCCAGCGGACCACCACCGCCATCGTAGGCCCCTCCGGCGGCGGCAAAACCACCCTCTGCCATCTGCTCTCCCGCTTTTTGGATGTGGACAGCGGCCAGGTGACCCTGGGCGGCCACGATGTCCGGGACTACGACATGGACAGCCTCATGAAAAATTTCAGCTTCGTGTTCCAGGATGTCACCCTTTTCCGCGACACCGTAGCCAATAACATCCGCTTCGGCCAGCCGGACGCGCCTATGGAAAAGGTCATCGAGGCGGCCAAAAAAGCCCGCTGCCACGAATTTATCTGCAAACTCCCCCAAGGCTATGAAACGGTCATCGGCGAGGCGGGCAGCACCCTTTCCGGCGGCGAAAAGCAGCGCCTGTCCATCGCCCGGGCCATGATGAAGGACGCGCCCATCATCATTTTGGATGAAGCCACCGCCAATGTGGACCCGGAAAACGAGCAGGAGCTGATGGAAGCCGTGGCGCAGCTGACCCGGGAGAAAACCGTCATTCTCATCGCCCACCGCTTGAAAACCGTCCGCCACGCCGACCAAATTTTGGTGCTCGACCAAGGCCGGATCGTCCAGCGCGGCACCCACGCCCAGCTCCAGTCCCAGCCCGGCCTCTACCGCCGCTTCCTGGACACCCGCCACCAAGCCCTATCCTGGCGGCTGTAGCGCAACTTTCAGAATTCCCGCTTGTCATACGGTCTAATTTGTGCTATTGTAGGGTAAGAAAAGAATGATTTCCCGCATTTTTGGGAGAATTGGCGGGGAAAACGGAGGATAACTTATGAGTGCAAATTTCAGAACTCGTATGTTCGGCGGCTTCGACCGGGAGGATGTGGTCGCCTATATCAAGAAGATCACCCAGGAAAACCAGGCCCAGCTGGAGGAGCTGACCCGGCAGAACCAAGAGCTTTCCCAGGAAAATGACCAGCTCCGCCAAGAGGCCGCCGCCCTGCACGCCCGCCTGGATAGCTGCGAGGATTCCACCCGGGAAAAGGACGCGCTTTCCCAGCAAAACCAGCGCTTAGCCCAGGAAAACCGCGACTTGCAGGATGCTATGCGGGAAATGGAGGAGCGGTGCGCGATTTTGCAGGAGCAGGCGGACGAGTATGGGAAGATCCGCGATCACATTGCGGAGATCGAGATCAGCGCCCACCGGCGGACGGAGGAGTTCCGGGCCCAGGCCATCCAGCGCATCCACGCTTTGGTTGCCCAGCAGCGGACCTGGTGCAATGAAAACCGGGTGCGCTACGAGGAGCTTTTGCAGCGCTTTGCGGAGAAGCTGGAGACGGCGAAAAATGTCGTCCAGGAGTCCGACCTCTCCGGCTTCGGCGAAATGCTCACCGCTCTGGATGAACTGGACCAGGAGCTGGACCAGTAACTTTCACCAACTACACAAAAAGAACCGCCCGTGGGCGGTTCTTTTTTTAGCGCAATTTTTTTCTCCGCATTACAGAGGGCAGCAAAAGGATTTAATAGCCCACAGAGCGGTCCACGAAGCGCTCCAGCTTCTTCCCGGAGGCGAAATTTTTTAGGTCCTCGCAGAACAGGTCCACATCCAGGTCCCGGGTGATGCCCAGGGACATATTGCCGCTGATGTGGGGGGTAAGGAGCAGGTTCTTGGTGGTCCACAGGGGGTGGTCTGCGGGCAGGGGCTCCGGGACCATCACATCCAGGGCCGCTCCGGCCAGGTGGCCGCCGTTCAGGGCGTCCATGAGGGCCTCCTGGTCGATGGCGCTGCCCCGGCCCACATTCACCACATACGCATCCTCCGGCAGCAGGGCGATGCGCTCCCGGGAGAGGATGTGGATGGTCTCCTTGGTGCTGGGCAGGGCCATGACAAGAATTTCCGTCTTGGGCAGGACGCTGTCCAGGTCCTGGAAGGTGTACATCTCATCGTAGGCGGGGTCCCCGGCCTTTTGGGTCCGGCGCACGCCCCGGATGGTCTTGGCCCCCAGGGCCTTGGCCCGGCGGGCAAAATTGGTGCCGATGTCCCCGGTGCCCAGGACGGTGATGCTGCTGCCGCAGATGGAGCGCATGGGCAGGCTCTGGAGCCACCCGCGCTGGCGCACGATCTCCTCAAACTCCGGCATACGCCGCAGGAGCATCAGCGTGACCATGATGATATGCTCGGCAATGGTGATGCCGTAGGCCCCGGAGGAATTGCTCAGCAGCACGCCCGGGTGAGGATAAATGCTCTCGTCCATGTAGCCGTCCACCCCGGCAAAGCTGCAGCAGAGCCACTTCAAATTGGCCGCCGCCTTCAGGTCCTGGGTGGGGCACATACCGTAAATGATCTCATAGTCCGCCGCCTTGTCCGCAGGCAGATGACCCTCGGTGTAAAAGTCCACAGCGTAGCCGCAGGCCGCCGCTGTCTCCTGGATCTTCGCCCGATGCTCGGGAGAAAAGAATTTCTCCACCGCTGCAATTTTTTTCATATTGTGTATACCTCCTATATATGATTTTTGGACGGCGGCGGGAAAATACGCTCCGCCGCGCCCCGTGAAAACAAGGTAAACTAAGGATTTTTCGCCAGAATCTTCTCTGCGCAGCGAATGCCGTCCGCCGCCGCGGAAAGGATGCCCCCGGCGTACCCGGCCCCCTCGCCGCAGGGGTAAAGGCCGGAAAAATTGCTCTCGTAATTTTCATCCCTCGGGATACGCACCGGGGCGGAAGAACGGCTCTCCACCGCCGTGAGCAGGGCGTCGCCGTCGGCAAAGCCCGGGAGCTTTCTGTCCAGAATGGGCAGGGCCTGCTCCAGGGACCGGGCGATGAAATCGGGCAGGCAGTCGTGGAGGTCGGCGTAGCGGACGCCGGGGCGGTAGCTGGGCTTCACGCCGCCGCAGCCCACCGAGGGACGGTGCAGCAGAAAGTCCTCCACCCGCTGACAGGGAGCCGTGAACCCGCCGCCCAGGCGGTAGGCCGCCTCCTCCAGCCGCCGCTGAAAGGCGATGCCCGCTAAGGGGTGGTCGCTGCCGAAGTCCGCCGGGGTCACGCCCACCAGCAGGCCGCCGTTGATGTTCTCCCCACTGCGTGCATACTCGCTCATGCCGTTGGTGACGGTGCGCCGGGGCTCCGAAGCCGCCGCCACCACCTGGCCCCCGGGGCACACGCAGAAGGAGAACACGCCCCGCCCGTCGGGCAGGTGGCAGGAGAGCTTATAGGTGCTCACGGGCAGGGCCGGGTGCCCGGCGTATTCCTTATACTGCACCGCGTCCATGCGGCTTTGCAGGTGCTCGATGCGCACCCCCACGGCAAAGGGCTTGGCCTCCATAAAAAGCCCCTGTTCATAGAGCGCTTCCACCGTGTCCCGGGCGCTGTGGCCCAGGGACAAAATGAGGTTTCGGACGGGCAAGGCGTAAATTTCTTCGCCATGAGAAACGGTAATTCCCGTCAGTCTCCCCTCCTGTACCTCCACCCCCTCCAGCCGGTGGCCGAAGCGGATGTCCGCCCCCAGGGAGAGAAGTTTTTTTCTCATATTTTTTAGGGCAATATGGAGCTTATCCGTGCCCACATGGGGCTTGGCGTCAATGAGAATACTCTCCGGCGCGCCGCAGGCGACCAGCTCCTCTAAGATGAAACGGTGGCGGGGATCCTTGGTGCCGGTGTTCAATTTTCCGTCGGAAAAAGCCCCGGCGCCGCCCTCGCCGAACTGCACATTGGAGTCCGGGAGCAGGGGTCCGCCGGACCAAAAATTTTCCACATCTTTTTGCCGCTGCTCCACGCTTTGCCCCCGCTCTAAGAGGACGGGACGGAGGCCCGCCTGGGCTAAAATGAGCGCCGCAAACAGTCCCGCCGGGCCCGCGCCCACCACCACGGGGGGCAAATTTTCCGCTGTATTTCGGTGCAATTTCGGTGCAATTTGGGGAAGCTGCGGTGCAGTTTCGGGGAAGGGAAAAGTGAACTTTTCGGGGAAATACGGTGACGCATTTTTGCACCGGCTGCGCCGCAGCACCGCCCCCTCATTTTTTACCTCCACCGCCAGGGTATAGACCAGGCAGAGAGGGGGCCGGGCATCCACGGCTTTTCGCAGGATGGTCAGGGAGAGAATTTCCTCCGGCGAAACGCGCAGCAGGGCCGCCGCCTTTTCCCGCAGGCTGGTCTCCGGCTCCTCCGGGCGGCGCTTCACCTGTTCCAATTTCAGCAAGGAAAAATTCCTCCCTTCTTAAAAAATTCATATATTCTTAAAGTTTCGATTAAGATAAAGGGATATGATAAGAGTCAAAGGACGAAAACAGGCGTCCCGGGAAAGTTTAACACAGTATACAACATTTTTCCGCCGACCACAAGCACCCGGCGCGGAAAATTGTCAGCGAAAAAATAGAGACGACAGGAGGCCATTACTATGAACGAAAACAACGATTTCCGTCAGGAGGGGCAGGAGTACAGCAACCCCGAGAATCTATACCATTATAATTATAGTCAGCAGCATAGCGCCCCGGAGGACCAGGGCTGGGTGGAGGCACCGGTGGTGTCGAAAAAGCCCTCCTTCTGGCAGAAGACTGGCGTGAAGGTCACGGCGCTGCTGCTGGCCTGCGCGGTGGTAGGCGGCGCGGCAGGCTACGGCGGCGCGGCCCTCTCCAGCAGCGGCAAGACCACCATCCAGCAGAGCAGCCGCACCGCTTCTGAGATTACCGTGAAGCAGGTCAGCGGCCAGACCCTCATGTCCCCGGCGGAGGTGTACGCCTCCACGGTGAACAGCGTGGTGAGCATCAACTGCTCCTCCATATCCACCAACATTTTCGGCCAGAGCGTGCAGTCCGCCTCCTCCGGCAGCGGCTTCATCATCACCCAGGACGGCTACATCGTGACCAACCACCATGTGGTCAGCGGCGCGTCCTCGGTAACGGTGACGCTGTATGACGGCACGGAGTACGCGGCCACGGTGGTGGGCAGCGACAGTGACTACGATGTGGCGGTGCTGAAGATCGATGCCACGGGCTTGCAGCCGGTGACCCTGGGCAAGAGCAGCGATGTGAATGTGGGCGACACGGTGCTGGCCATCGGCAACCCCCTGGGCGAGCTGACCTTCTCCATGAGCCAGGGCATTGTGTCCTGCTGCGACCGGGCTATCAATGTGGACGGCACGCCCTTTAACATGATCCAGGTGGATGCGTCCATCAACCCCGGCAACTCCGGCGGCCCGCTGATGAACCTCTATGGCGAGGTGGTGGGTATCGTGTCCGCCAAGTATTCCAGCTATTCCGACACCACGGTGGAGGGTCTGGGATTCGCCATTCCCATCGGGGATGTGCAGGCCATTATCACGGACATTATGGAAAACGGAACGGTGACGAATAAGCCCTCCTTCGGCATCACCGCCGGGACTATGACCGAGCAGATGGCGGCCCAGTATCAGATCGACCAGACCAGCGGCGCGTTTGTTTACAGCGTGAACAAGGGCGGCGCCGGCGAGAAGGCCGGGCTGCAGATGGGCGATGTGATCACGAAGATCGACAGCACGGACATTACCTCCATGGACGACCTCACCGCCGCCAAGAAGGGACACAAGGCCGGGGACACCGTGACCGTGACCTACTTCCGGGATGGGGCGAGCCACACCACCAGCCTGACCTTTGACGCCAAGGCCGACGACACGGAGCAGGACAGCCAGCAGAGCCAGCAAGGCCAGCAAGGCCAGCAGGGGCAGCAGGGCGGCAACAGCTTTGGGTCGCTGTACGATTATTTCTTTGGTCGGAATTGAGAATTTGATTTTGGAACGCGGCACGGCTTGGGCTGTGCCGCGTTTTTTCGGGGGGTTACAAGGGGTGCGGGGTGACGACCCTTCCGGCGCTTCGCGCCACCTCCCCTTGCGCAGGGGAGGCTTTGGCGTGGTGCGTTGCAAGAGGTGCTGGGGCCGACCCCTCAGTCGCGGCGGAGCCGCGACAGCTCCCCTTGCGCAGGGAAGGCTTTGGGGACGGATTGCCACGGCCAGTTTGAGAACTGGCCTCGCAATGACAGGGGTTTTATGATTAAGAAAAGGAACACATCGGGGTGATGTGTTCCTTTTCTTTTTTTATTTGTTTTTCTTTTTATCCAGGGCGCGGGTGATGAGGGCTATGCCGCCCAGGAGGGTGGTGGCTATGAGCCAATAGTCCTCGGCCAGGAGGGGCGTGTCACCCAGGAGGATCAGGGTGCCCAGGAGGACCAGGACGATACCCAGGATCAGGTACAGGACGGTCAGGGCCTTGGGGAGTTTTGGCTGGCGGCGGTTGACCTTATACAGGATGAAGGCGGAGCTTACCAGGAAAAACAGGGTGAAGCCGCCGCAAAACAGGCGCTCGGAGGGGACACCGTCCCAAATGCCAATGCCCAAAAACGCGGCGAAGATCAGCAGCAGGACGCTGGTGACGCGCAGGGCGGTGGCGGGGAACTTGGGGGCGGGCTTGGCAGACAAGCGATCCAGGCCCTCGGCGGCACCGGAGACATTCTGCTCTTTCGCCAGGGTGAAATATTTCCGGGCCTGGTCTAAATCCTTCTCCACGCCGATGCCCTTTTCATAGAGCAGGGCCAGGTTTTTCCAGCCCAGGGGGAGGCCCAATTGACCGGCTTTTTCATAGAGCTTGGCCGCGTGGGCGGGGTCCGGGGTGCAGCCCAGGCCATGCTCGTAGCAGAAGGCCAGGTTGTTGGTGGCGGTATCGTCGCCGTTTTCCGCGCCCTTACAGTAGTAGGAAAAGGCCTTGTCCACATCCTTTTCGCAGCCCAGGCCCCGCTCGTAGCAGAAGCCTGCCTGGCACTGGGCGCCGGGATGGCCCTTGGCAGCGGCTTTTTCGTACAGGGCCAAGGCTTGGGCGTAATTTTGGGGGATGTCGCGGCCAGCGAAATAGAGATTGGCCAGGCAGTAGGCGGCGGCTTCGTCGCCCAGGTCGATGGCGCGGCGATAGCAGGACACAGCCTGCTGCATATCCTTTTCCACGCCGATGCTGTTTTCGTAGCACACGCCCAGGGCACGGACGCCCTCGGGATAGTTTTGCTCCGCGGATTTTTTATAGAGCTCCGCCGCGTGGGCAGGGTCTTTTTCTACGCCCTGGCCGTGCTCATAGTGCAGGCCCAGGAAGAACTGGGCCCGGGCATAGTTTTGCTCGGCGGCCTGGGTGAATAATTCTGCGGCTCTGGTGCGGTCCTGGGGGACTCCGCCGCCGTAGCGGTAGAGCACGCCCAGGTTGCACTGGGCCTCGGGGCTGCCCAGGCGAGCGGACTGGTCGTAGAGCTGGGCGGCCTTATGGATGTCCTCGGGTACGCCGCGCCCGGCCTCGTAGCACAGGCCCAACTGGCAGATGGACGGGGCGTGGCCTGCCTCTGCGCCCCGGCGGAAGAGGTCGGCGGCCTTGTTATCGTCCTGGGCAACGCCGTGGCCGTAGGCATAGCACAGACCCAGGCGGTACAGGCCCTCGGGGTAGCCCTGGTCGGCGGCGCGGGTGAAGCACTGGGCGGCCTTTTCCGCCGACTCCTCTACGCCGTAGCCATCGTCATAGCAGCGGCCCAGCAGGTGACAGCCCCGGGCCAGGCCCATTTCTCCGGCCCGGCGGAAGCAGTCCACGGCTTTTTCGTCATCCTCCTCGGTGCCCTTGCCCAGAAGGTACATGACGCCCAGGGCGCACAGGCCGTCGGCGTTATTGCCCTTGGCGGCTTCACTGTAGAGCAGGACGGCCTTTTTGCTGTCCTCCTCCACGCCGTTGCCGAACTCGTAGCACAGACCCAGCAGGTACTGGGCCCGGGGCAGGCGCTGCTCGGCGGCCAGGGTGAGATAGTGGACGGCGGCGGCGTAATCCCGGGGAACGCCCAGGCCCACATAGTACAATGCGCCCAGGTTGCACTGGCCCTGGGGATAGTCCATATCGGCGGCTTTTTTATAGAGGGAAACGGCCCTATCCAGGTCCTTTTCGGTGCCCTGGCCGTTTTCATAACACACGCCCAGGTCGCACATTGCCGGGGCATAGCCCATGTCGGCGCTCTCCTTGAAAAGCTCGAAGGCGCGCACCGGGTCCATGTCCACCCCGGCGCCGCTGTCGTAGCACACGGCGCGCCAGTAAAGGCCCACTGGGTCGTCCGGGGCGGACTGGCTGAACCAGTAAAACGCCTGGTCCGCGTCCTTTTGCACGCCGCCGGTGCCATAGAGATAGTTCACGCCCATCTGCACGGCGGCGGCACAGTCACCGCTGTCGGCAGCCTGGCGGCACTCCTCCAGGTATTGCTGACGGCGGCGGTGGGCATCGGCCAGCTTCAGCAGCTCCGGGGAAAAGACCACCACATCGGGCTGCTGGGGCTCCGGCTGGTTGTGGGGATATTGCTCTGCCATGGGGAAACCTCCTTGGGGGCGCGGGATGAAATGCGTGATGCGCCCTTTTTCGGCATTTTAGCACAAAGTGCGGCGGGGAGCAAGCGGTGGAGAGGAAAGTGGAAAGAGGAAAGTGGAAAATTGGGGGGATTTTTGAAGTGGGACGCCTTCAAGGGGTGCGGTAGTCGACCCCTCAGTCGCGGCGAGGCCGCGACAGCCTGCCCTTGCGCAGGGGAGCCTTTGGGACGGGGGTTACGGATTGCCACGGCCAGTTTGAGAACTGGCCTCGCAATGACATGGGGTTTTACATGGGGTGCAGTACAAGTCCGGCGGGCGGACAGGGGCGTCCGCCCTACGCAATCGCAAGAGTTGCGGTGCAAGCCCGGGCGGCGGGGTGAGGGCACCCCGCACTACGCACCGATTGACGATAGAATTTCGTAGGGTGCGATGACCACATCGCGCCGCACGGTAGACGCAGGGGGTATCTCTGTTATACCAAGGCAGCACAAGCGCGGAGCGCATCGCGGTGGATAGCGCCAGAGACAATGCGAAAGCACGGCACGGGTTTGCGCAGTTTTATTCGCGAGGTCGAAAGGTCCCGATACTTTCCGTGCCGTGCCCGCGCAAGGAATCCAAAACCATTGGTTTTGGCGGCGTTCTTTGGGTACTTTCTGTCGCTGGTGACAGAAAGTCCCCCGCCGGAGGCATTTACGGTTGCAAGGGGTGCGGTAGTCGACCCCTCAGTCGC
>CAVHCH010000134.1:0-16744 GCA_963634265.1 Bacteroidaceae bacterium
GGAAGTCGCCCGCAAGAACTGCGAGAAGTACGGCTCCAAGTTCCACAAGACCAACAGCATGGCCGAGGCCTTCAAGGATGCCGACATCGTGTATCCCAAGTCCTGGGCTCCCTTCGCCGCCATGGAAGAGCGCACCAAGCTGTACTCCGCCGGCGACCAGGCTGGCATCGACGCCCTGGAGAAGAAGCTCCTGGCTCAGAACGCCCAGCACAAGGATTGGGCCTGCACCGAGGAAATGATGAAGCTCACCAAGGACGGCAAGGCTCTGTATATGCACTGCCTGCCCGCCGACATCACCGGCCTGAGCTGCAAGGAAGGCGAAGTGGACAACTCCGTGTTCGACCGCTATATCGTGCCCCTGTACAAGGAGGCTTCCTACAAGCCCTATATCATTGCCGCTATGATCTTCATGTCCCAGGTGAAGGATCCCGTCAAGACCCTGATGGAGCTGGACGCTGCCGACAATCATCGTAAGCTGCACTAAGTTGACTTGAAATCATCCGATAGCGGGAGTGCTGCCAAACGCTCCCGCTATCGCCCTTAAAAAAGCAAATTCCCCGGGCGGCCCAACCTGTCCGCCCACAATTTCGTAGGGGCGGACGACCCTGTCCGCCCGCAACCCACCCGGGCGACCTAACCGCCCGCAAGAAAGAGGTATATTGAATATGAGCAAGCGTATCGTTATCGCCCTGGGCGGCAATGCCCTGGGCAACACCGCCACCGAGCAGCTGGCTCTGGTGAGCAACACCGCCAAGGCCATCGTGGACCTCATCGCCGAGGGCAACGAGGTCGTCATCGCCCACGGCAACGGTCCCCAGGTGGGCATGATCAACCTGGGCCTGTCCACCGCCGCCGAGGCCGGTGCCATCAAGGCCGACATGCCCTTCCCCGAGTGCGGCGCCATGTCCGAGGGCTACATTGGCTACCACCTGCAGCAGGCCATCGGCAACGAGCTGGCCTCCCGTGGCATGACCAAGCCCGTGGCCACCATCGTCACCCAGACCGTGGTCTCCGAGGACGACCCCGCCTTCCAGAATCCCACCAAGCCCGTGGGCGCCTTCTACGATAAGGAGACCGCCGATCGCATCGCCAAAGAGAAGGGCTACACCATGGTGGAGGATGCAGGCCGCGGCTACCGCCAGGTGGTCCCCTCCCCCAAGCCCTTTGACATCGTGGAGGCCGAGTCCATCAAAGCCCTCTTTAACGCCGGTCATGTGGTCATCGCCGTAGGCGGCGGCGGCATCCCCGTGGTACGCAAGAACGGCAAGGTCTACGGCACCCCCGCCGTTATCGACAAGGACTTCGGCAGCGAACTGCTGGCTGAGCTGCTGGACGCCGATGTGCTGGTGATCCTCACCGCCGTGGAGAAGGTTGCCATCAACTTCAATAAGCCCGACCAGAAGGGTCTCGACGATCTGACCCCCGCCCAGGCCAAGGTCTATATGGACGAGAACCAGTTCGCCAAGGGCTCCATGCTGCCCAAGGTCCAGGCCGCCGTGAAGTTCGCCGAGTCCAAGCCCGGCCGCACCGCTCTGATCACGCTGCTGGAGAAAGCCAAGGACGGTATCGCCGGTAAGACGGGTACCCGTATCCACCAGTAATTTTCTTCGAGTACCAGCCCGATAGAGAAGTGATTTTTGCATAAGGCGATAAAACCGTCCTTGCCATAAAATCATGGCTCGCTTTTGCCAAAAAGCGCCATGGCAGCATGGCTGCCATGGTATCGCCGGTAAGACCGGTACTCGTATCCACCGGTAATTTTCAAAATTTCACCCCAGGCGCGGGAGAGTTCTTCTCCCGCGCCCCTTTTGTCAATCTTCATCCTTAACAAATTTTTCAAACTATTTTATAGCACTTTTCACAAATTTTATCATTTGTCACAAGAAATTGCAGCATACAAAAAAATTATTTTGTCAAAATTGAAATTTTTGGTTGAATTTTTTGAGCTTGTACGCTATAATGTCCTTGTTCCATGTGAATGCCGGGCCTGCGCCCGTTATTCAGGCAGCCGAAAAATTTATTCTTCTTTCATTCGACTGTCACATATTAAAAGGAGGAAAACCTGAATGAAAAAGTTCCTTGCACTGCTTCTGGCCCTGGTCATGGCTCTGAGCCTGTTCGCCTGCGGTCAGAAGGACACCGACACGACCAAGGTCAAGGTCGGCTTCATCACCCTGCACGATGAAAACTCCACCTATGACCTCAACTTCATCAATGGCGCCAAAGAGGCCATTGCGGCGCTGGGTCTGACGGAAGAAGACTACATCATGAAGAACAATGTTCCCGAAGGCCAGGAGTGCCTGGTTGCTGCTGAGGACCTGGTCGACCAGGGCTGCAACATCATCTTCGCCGACAGCTTTGGTCATGAGCCTTACATGATCGAGGCCGCTCAGAAGTACCCCGATGTTCAGTTCTGCCACTCCACCGGCACCCGCGCTCACACCGAGGGCCTGGCCAACTATCACAACGCCTTCGCCTCCATCTATGAGGGCCGTTACCTGGCCGGCATCGCCGCTGGTATGAAGCTCAACGAGATGATCGCGGACGGCACCGAGATCAACGGCGTGAAGGTCACTGCTGACAATGCTAAGATCGGCTATGTCGGCGCTTTCACCTACGCTGAGGTTATCTCCGGCTACACCTCCTTCTTCCTGGGCGCCCGCTCTGTCTGCCCCTCCGTCACCATGGATGTGACCTTCACCGGCAGCTGGTACGATGAGACCCTGGAGAAGGAAGGCGCTCAGAAGCTGATCGCCGGCGGTTGCAACCTGATCAGCCAGCACGCTGACTCCCTGGGTGCTCCTACCGCTTGCGAGAACGCTGGTGTCCCCAATGTTTCCTACAACGGTTCCACGCAGAAGGACTGCCCCAACACCTTCATCGTTTCCTCCCGCATCAACTGGGCTCCCTACTATGAGTATGCCATCAAGGCTGTCATGGACGGCAAGACCATCGACACCGACTGGACCGGCACTCTGGCCACCAACTCCGTGGTTCTGACCGAGCTGAACGACGCCGTTGCCGCTAAGGGCACTGCTGAGGCTATCGAGACCGCCAAGGCTAAGCTGGAGAAGGGCGAGCTGCATGTGTTCGATTGCTCCACCTTCACCGTCAAGGGCGAGACCCTGACCAGCTACATGGCTGATGTCGATACCGACGCTGCTTACACCGCTGACACCGAGGTCATCAAGGAAGGTTACTTCGCTGAGTCCGAGTTCCGTTCCGCTCCTTACTTCGATCTGGAGATCGACGGCATCACCCGTCTGGATGTTAACTTCGGCTAATACATACACCGAATCAAAGGATGGACTGCTTCGGCAGTCCATCTTTTTTTGTCGTAAAATTCCTCCGTAGGGGCCGATGCCCACATCGGCCCGCTCCCTGCGTGAAATATCCTTCCCTTTTCGCCCCTACACGCCCCCAGATCTGCCCCCACAGGGGTAAATTTTTTATCTCCCCAACAGCAATTTACCGCACCATTTTTACTCCATCGGCAAATCGCACAAAGGCAGTTCCTCATTCTTGTGTAACCTTACATTCTTTGTATACACCTAACAATTTTTTTGCATTTTCCGATTTACAATCCTCGACATCTATGGTAAAATAAATCGTATTGAATCTACCCCCGGCGTTTTACGAGGTGTTGCAGCCAACTGCGCCGAAAGAAAGGATGACAGCCTTGGAAAAAAAATGCGCAATTAGAATGGAGAACATCACCAAGCGCTTCGGCAGCAAGGTCATCGCAAACAAAGATGTGAACCTTGACCTGTACGAGGGCGAGATCCTGTCTCTGCTGGGTGAAAACGGCAGCGGCAAGACCACGCTGATGAACATGCTCTCCGGCATCTACTTCCCCGATGAGGGACAGATCTATGTCCACGACAAGCCCGTCACCATCGCCTCTCCTAAGGATGCTTTCGACCTTGGCATCGGTATGATCCACCAGCACTTCAAGCTGGTCGACATCTTCACCGCCACGGAGAATATTATCCTGGGCCTGGAGGGCAAGCTGGACCTGAACACTGCTCGCCAGAAGGTCAAGGAGATCTGCGAGAAGTACGGCTTCGAGATCGACCCCGACATGAAGATCTACGATATGTCTGTTTCCCAGAAGCAGACCGTGGAGATCGTGAAGGTCCTCTTCCGCGGTGCCGACATCCTCATTCTGGATGAGCCTACCGCCGTGCTGACCCCCCAGGAGACCGACAAGCTCTTCGCCGTCATGCGCAACATGAAAAACGACGGCAAGTCCCTTATCATCATCACCCACAAGCTCCACGAGGTGCTGGATGTGTCCGACCGCGTGGCCGTGCTGCGCAAGGGCGAGTACATCGGCGATGTGATGACCAAGGATGCCAACCAGCAGTCCCTGACGGACATGATGGTGGGCCACAGCGTCACCCTGAATATCAACCGTCCCGACCCGGTGAATGTCACTCCCCGCCTGGAGGTCAAGGGCCTCACCGTGTTCGACGAGCTGGGCGTCAAGCGCCTGGACAATGTTTCCTTCACCATGAATGCCGGCGAAGTCCTGGGCATCGCGGGTATCGCCGGTTCCGGCCAGCGCGAGCTGCTGGAGTCCATCGCCGGCCTGTATCCCATCAAGTCCGGCTCCGTCATTTACCATGACCCCGAGACCGGCGCCGACAAGGAGCTGGTGGGCCTGGATCCCATGGACATCCGCAAGAACGGCATCGCTATGAGCTTCGTCCCCGAGGACCGTCTGGGCATGGGCCTGGTTGGCTCCATGGGCATGACCGGCAACATGATGCTGCGCTCCTGGCGCAAGGGTAAGGGTGTCTTCCTGAACCGCAAGGACCCCGAGGCCCTGGCCCAGCGCATCTGGCAGGAGCTGGAGGTGGTCACCCCCAGCACCAGCTTCCCCGTTCGCCGTATGTCCGGCGGTAATGTGCAGAAGGTCCTGGTGGGCCGCGAGATCGCCCAGCAGCCCTCCGTGCTGATGACCGCCTACGCCGTTCGTGGCCTGGACATCAATACATCTTATACCATTTACAACCTGCTCACCGAGCAGAAGATGAAGGGCGTCGCCGTTGTGTATGTGGGCGAAGACCTGGATGTTCTGCTGGAGCTGTGCGACCGGATCGTGGTCCTTTGCGGCGGCCAGGTCTCCGGCGTTGTGGACGCCCGCAAGACCGATAAGCGCGAAGTGGGCGCTCTCATGACCCGTGTGGAAGGAGGCAAGGCTGATGAATAAGAAACAATCTCTTTTCCATATCTCCAAGCGCGATACGCTGCCCATGTCCAAGGCGCTGCTGATCCGCGGCGGGATCCTGCTGCTGTCTCTGGTTTTCTGCGGCCTGCTCACCACCATCCTCACCGGCAAGAATCCTTTCAGCGTGTATGGCACCATCCTCTCCGGCGCATTCGGCACTTCCCGCCGTATTTGGGTCACCATGCGTAATGTGGCGGTCCTGCTGGGTATCTCCCTGGCCGTGACCCCCGCCTTCAAGATGCGCTTTTGGAACATCGGCGCTGAGGGCCAGACCCTGATCGGCTGCCTGGCCACCACCGCCTGCATGATCCTGCTGGAGGGCAAGGTCCCCACCTTCGTAATGATCCTCATTTCTCTCATTGCCTCCCTGCTGGCCGGTGCCCTGTGGGGCTTCCTGCCCGCCTTCTTCAAGGCCAAGTGGAACACCAATGAGACCCTGTTCACCTTGATGATGAACTACATCGCCATGCAGCTTGCATCCTACTTCATCATCATTTGGGAGGTGCCCAAGGGTGCCGGTAAGATCGGTATCGTCAACCAGGCCTCCCGTGACGGCTGGCTCCCCGTGCTGGGCAATGAGTATCTGCTGCCCATCCTCATCGTGGCGCTGATGACCGGCCTTATGTACATCTATCTGCAGTACAGCAAGCACGGCTATGAGATCGCCGTGGTGGGCGAGAGCCAGCGCACCGCCAGCTATGCCGGCATCAAGGTGGACCGGGTCATCATCCGCACCATGGTGCTCTCCGGCGCGCTGTGCGCCCTGATGGGCTTCATGATGACCTCTGGCATCGACCACACCCTGACCACCACCATCGTGGACAGCCGCGGCTTCACCGCCGTCATGGTGTCCTGGATGTCCAAGTTCAACCCCTTCATCATGATCGCGGCGTCCCTGCTGCTGGTGACCATGGACCGCGGCGCCAGCGAGGTGGCCAGCGCCCTGAGCCTGAACCACTCCTTCGCCGACATTCTGACCGGTATCATCCTGTTCTTCATCATTGCTACCGAGTTCTTCATCACCTACAAGGTCACTCTGCGCAAGAGCAGCAAGAAGGAGGCGTAACGGATGTTTGATTTTGTATCTTTCTTCCCCCGTGCGGTCATGCAGGGTATCCCCCTGCTGTTCGGCAGCACCGGCGAAATCCTCACCGAAAAGTCCGGCAACCTGAACCTGGGTATTCCCGGCATCATGTATGTGGGCGGTATCAGCGGCGTTATCGGCGCGTTCTTCTATGAGCAGTCCGTCTCCGGCGCGCTGAACCCCTTCCTGGCAGTCCTCATTCCCGTCCTCAGCTCCCTGCTGGGCTCTCTGCTGATGGGTCTGATCTACTGCTTCCTCACCGTCACCCTCCGGGCCAACCAGAATGTTACCGGTCTGGCCATGACCACCTTCGGCGTGGGCGTCGGCAACTTCTTCGGCGGCTCCCTCATTAAGCTCACGGGCAGTGAGGTCCCCTCCATCGCCTTGACCAACACCAGTGTTTGCTTCAAGACCACGCTTCCCGGCGCCACCAGCACCGGCTGGTTCGGCGAGCTGTTCCTGTCCTACGGCTTCCTGGCGTATGCAGCCATCATCGTGGCTCTGGGCGCTTCCTATTTTCTGAACCACACCCGTCCCGGCCTGCACCTGCGCGCCGTGGGCGAGAGCGCTTCCACCGCCGACGCCGCGGGTATCAATGTCACCAAGTATAAGTACCTGGCCACCTGCATCGGCTCCATGATCGCAGGTCTGGGCGGCCTGTACTATGTTATGGACTACGCCAACGGCGTGTGGTCCAACAACGCCTTCGGTGACCGCGGCTGGCTGGCCATCGCCCTGGTCATCTTCACCATCTGGCGTCCCAATGTCAGCATCCTGGCCTCCATCCTCTTCGGTGGCCTGTACATTCTGAACATCTATCTGCCCACCCCCGGCGGTCAGATGGCCATTAAGGAGCTGTACAAGATGCTGCCCTACGCCATCACTCTGGTGGTGCTGATCGTTGTGTCCCTGCGTAAGAAGCGCGAGGACCAGCCCCCTGCGTCCCTCGGTCTCTCCTACTTCCGCGAGGAACGCTGACACCGTATAAAAAGAGTAGGCCCGCATGGGCCTGCTCTTTTTTCTTATGAATTAAAGGAGGATAAACTATGTCTACCCTGCTGATCAAAAACATTTCCCAGCTCGTCACCTGCGACGACAGCGACCGGGTCCTGACCCAAGTGGACATCCTGTGCAAGGACGGCTTCATCGAGAAGATCGGCGCGAACCTGGACGCCACCGCCGACCGCACCATCGACGGCTCCCATATGCTCTGCTATCCCGGCCTGGTGAACACCCACCACCATCTCTACCAGGTCTTCTCCCGCAACCTGGCCAAGGTCCAAAATATGGAGCTGTTTGACTGGCTCAAGACCCTCTATGAGATTTGGAAAAATCTGGACAGCGATGTGATCCGCCTCTCCTCCCTCACGGGCATGGGCGAGCTGATGAAGCACGGCTGCACCACCTGCTTTGACCACCACTATGTCTTCCCCGCCCACGCCGGCGACCTGCTGGGCACCCAGTTTGCCGCCGCCGACGAGCTGGGCATCCGTATGTATTGCAGCCGGGGCAGCATGGACTTGAGCGTGAAGGACGGCGGCCTGCCCCCCGACAGCGTGGTCCAGACCGTGGATGAGATCATGAAGGACTCCGCCCGGGTCATCGAGCAGTACCACGACACCTCCTACGGCGCCATGCACCGGGTGGCCCTGGCCCCCTGCTCCCCCTTCTCCGTCTCCGCCGACCTGCTGCGCGAGAGCGCCATCCTGGCCCGTCAGTACGGCGTGCGCCTGCATACCCACCTGTGCGAGACCAAGGACGAGGAGAACTTCATGCTCCAGCGCGAGGGTGTCCGCCCCCTGGAATATATGGAGCGCCTGGGCTGGATCGGCAATGATGTGTGGTACGCCCACGGCATCCACTTCAACGACGAGGAACTGCGCGTCCTGGCCAAGACCGGCACCGGCGTGGCCCACTGCCCCATCAGCAACATGAAGCTCTCCTCCGGCATCGCCCGCATCCCCGAGATGCTGAAGCTGGGCGTGCCCGTGGGCCTGGCCGTGGACGGCAGCGCCTCCAACGACGGCTCCAGCCTCATGGAGGAGCTGAGGGTTGCCTTCCTGCTGCACCGCCTGAACTCCAGCCGCGAGGCCCCCACCGGCTACGACATTTTGAAGATGGCCACCCGTGGCAGCGCCCGACTGCTGGGTCGTGACGACATCGGCCAGATCGCCGAGGGCAAGTGCGCCGACCTGTTCATGATCGACAGCCGCCGCCTGGAGCTGGTGGGCTCCTGCTACGACCCCAAGTCCGTCCTGGGCACGGTGGGCGTCCGCGGCCCCGTGGACTACACCGTTGTAAACGGCAAAGTCACCGTGGAGCACGGCCAGCTCATCACCATCGACGAGGAAAAGATCGCCTTCGAGGCCAACCAGAAGTGCGACGCCTACCTGGCTATGTAACCTAAAAATGCCGCAAAAAATCGGAGAGGAAAACCCTCTCCGATTTTTTACTCCTCATTCAGCATCTCGTCCACCTGTCTACGATGGGCCTCGTACCAGTCCCGGTACTCCTGCATATCCTTGGCAAACAGGTCCTTGCTGCTGGGCGGCGTGTATGTAATGGCGTTGGCCCCGGCCCGAATGGCCGCCAAAATGGTCTCGTCCGTGGGCCCGCCGGTGGCGATGATGGGCAGCTCCGGGTACTTCGTCCGAAGCTCCGCCACGATCTCCGGTGTCCGCGCCGCGCCGGACACATTCACGATGTCCACCCCGGCCGCCAGCCGCTTATCCAGGTCCACATGCTCCGACACCACCGTGAAGACCACCGGGATCTCCACCATGCTCTTGATGTCGCGGATGGCCTCGTTGGTAATGAGCGCGTTGCACACCACGCCAAAAGCGCCCAGCTGCTCCGCAGCCGCCGCCATATTCACCGACCGCTGCCCGTTGGTGTAGCCGCCGCCCACCCCCGCAAACACCGGCACATCCGACACGCTGATTATAGCTTGCGTTATGCTGGGCTGGGGTGTAAAATTATACACGGCGATGACAGCGTCGGCGTTGATGTTCTTGATGATAGCCACATCCGTGGAAAAAACCAGCGACTTGATGCGCCGCCCAAACACCCGAATGCCGCTGCACTCGCTGATGCACCGCGGAACCTGCAAGGCATGCTTGCGCAGATCCCCCTCATAGGTGGGGACAAATTTTTCTTTCACCGTCTCACCTTTCTCTCAAATTTAGAATAATTATGTAAACTAATTTTACCATAAGTGCAATTTTTAATCAAGATAATTGTGTCGAAAGAGTAATTCTTTTCAGTTTATTCATAATTGTTAAAATTTGGTAAGAAAATCCCCCTCCTTTTTTCGTCCCCTATGCAGCAAAAAAGCCGCGCACAGGCCCACCCTCTAAGGGCGCAAACCTATGCGCAGCCGAAATTCTATTCTATCGGAAACCTCTCCCAGGCCCGTCGCCTCAGATCTTCACCAGCTCATATTCCCGGGTGCCCAGGCCCAGCTTCTCAGCGTGTTCCAGGCAGCTCTTCCAGTCGGTGTCCGGGTGGATGCGGTGGAAATGGTCGTGGTCGTGGCAGTCCCCCTCGTCGGCGGCGGTGCCCCGCACGGGAGTCTGAGCGTTCACCGCGTCCACGCAGGCCATGTCCAGGGCCACCGGGTCAAAGGAGGCGAACATCCCCACATTGGGCACGATGGCCGCGTCGTTTTCCGCGTGGCAGTCGCAGTTGGGCGACACATCAATGACCAGGGAGATGTGGAAGCAGGGCCGCCCATCCACCACCGCCTTGGTGTACTCCGCCATTTTCCGGCTCAGGTTGGTGTGAGACTCGTCAAAATTCACGGTGATGGCGTTGCGGGCGCACACGGCGATGCACCGCCCGCAGCCCACGCACTTGCTGTGGTCGATGGAGGCCTTGCGGTCCTCCACGGTGATGGCGCTGTGGGCGCAGATCTTGGTGCAGACCTTGCACCCCACGCAGTGCTTCTGCTCCACATGGGGCTTGCCGGCGTTGTGCTGCTCCATCTTGCCGGCCCGGCTGCCGCAGCCCATGCCGATGTTCTTCAGCGCGCCGCCGAAGCCCGCGGACTCGTGGCCCTTAAAGTGGTTCAGGGAGATGAACACATCCGCGTCCATCACCGCCCGGCCGATCTTGGCATTCTTCACATATTCGCCGCCCGCCACCGGCATCTCCACCTCGTCGTTGCCCTTGATGCCGTCGGCAATGATGACCTGGCAGCCCGTGGTCATGGGGTTAAAGCCGTTGAGCATGGCCGTGTCCAGATGGTCCAGCCCGTTTTTGCGGCCACCCACATAGAGGGTGTTGCAGTCGGTGAGGAAGGGCTTGCCACCCCGCTCCTTCACGAAGTCCGCCACGGTTTTTGCCCAGTTGGGGCGCAGAAAAGCCAGATTTCCCGGCTCGCCAAAGTGCATTTTGATAGCCACATACTTATTTTCAAAGTCAATTTCACCCATACCGGCGGTTTTCATCAGGCGCGTCAGCTTCTGCTGCAAATTTTCCCGGAAATCCGCCCGGAAGTCCGCCCAATATACCTTTGATGCCATAAAATCAGCTCCTTCTCTTACTTGGTTTTGCCATTATAGCACATTTCCCGCAAAAAATCCACCCCCGGAGGTCCCAAATTATGCGTCTGCTCACCCACATCGTCACCGCCCAGGAGGACGGCGCCACGGTAAAGCATCTGCTGCGCCAACATTTTGCCCTGTCCACCACCCTGCTCAAGTCCATAAAATGGCGCGAGAGCGGCATCACCTGCAACGGCCAGCCCGTCACCGTGGCCGCCCGCTGCCGCACCGGGGATCGCCTGACGGTGGATGTGTCCGATCCTCCCTGTCACAATCCCAACCTGCACCCGGTGGATTTCCCCCTCTCCATCCTGTGGGAGGACGAGGACCTGCTGATCCTCAATAAGCCCGCGGGCATCACCGTCCACTGCGCCGCCCTGACGGAGGAACCCGTCACCGTGGCCGGGGCCGTAGCCCATTATCTCCACAGCGACCAATACCATGGCGTGAACCGCCTGGACCGGGGCACCACCGGGGTCATGGTGGTGGCCAAGACCGGCTATATGCACGCCCGCTGCATGGCCCTGCTCCACTCCGGCGATTTTTACCGGGAGTACCGGGCCATCTGCCTGGGCACCCCCACCCCCGCCGCAGGCTCCATCGACCTGCCCATTGGCCGCCAGGCCGACTCCCTCCTGAAGCGCTGCATCGACCCCCAAGGTGCTCCGGCCCACACGGATTATGAGGTGTTGGAGCGCAAAAACGGCCTGTCCCTCCTGCGCCTGGTGCCCCAAACGGGCCGCACCCACCAGCTGCGCCTCCATATGTCCGCCACGGGCCACCCCCTGGCCGGGGACTGGCTCTACGGCACCGAGGACAAGTCCCTCATCCCCCGCCCGGCCCTGCACTCCTATGCCGTCCACCTGCGCCATCCCCTCACCGGCCAGGACCTAAATGTCACCGCCCCGCTTCCGGAAGATATGCTCCGGCTCCTCGACTGAACGCAAAAGCGCACAGGCTCAAGCCTGTGCGCTTTTATACTCAGTCTCTATTCCCCTGCTTCTTCCCCTCGTCAATGGCCCGGTACAGCGCCGCCAGGGCGTCCTTCAGCGTGCCCACCTGCTGCATGAGCCCCAAGGCCACGGCATCCTCGCCGTAGAGCACGCTGCCCACATCGTTAGCCATCTCGTCCGTCCGCAGCATCAGCTCCCGGAAGGTCTCCGCCCGGATCTGCGAATGTGCCGCCACAAAGCGCACGATGCTCTCTTGCAATTTATCAAAATAGCGGTATGTCTGGGGCGCGGCGATCATGGTCCCGCTCATGCGCACCGGGTGGACCGTCATAGACGCCGACGGCGCGATCATGTTGATTTTTCCCGACACCGCCAGGGGGATGCCGATGGAGTGTCCGCCCCCCAGCACCAGCGTGGCCGTGGGCTTGGTCATCCCCGCGATCATCTCCGCCAGGGCCAGGCCCGCCTCCACATCGCCGCCCACGGTGTTCAGCAGGATCAGCACCCCGTCCACCTCGTCCGACTCCTCCAGGGAAGCCAGCAGCGGCAAAAGATGCTCATACTTCGTGGTTTTGGCGTTGTCCGGGGCGTTGGTGTGCCCTTCGATCTGCCCGATGATGGTCAGACAGTGTATGGTCCCGTGCCGGTTTGTCACTACCGAAGACCCCAGCTCCACCAGCCGCTCGGTTTTCGTCTCCGGCTTTGTGTCCTTCTCCTGATTCTTTTCCTGGTCGGGCGTGTTTTGCTGCGTCATAGCGACCCCCTCCTTTTCTGAAGGGTATCATGCCCGCCGCAGCCGCAATTATACGCCGCCCCCCTGTATTTCCAGCACCGAGGGCGTGTCCACGATGTCCAGACCCCTGCGCAGCGCGTAGGCGATGGTCTGCTGCGTGCCCCCGGGCAGCCCGTCATGCACGGCAATGAGCATGGACGCATGGTCCACCAAATACCGGTTCCGCCGCTGCATGCACCCCGGCGAATACGCCGCCTGGATCACCGTCTTATAGTCGCACTGCCCCAGCAGCGCCTCATACCGCGCCCGGTCCGCCCGGTCCCAGCGCTCCGCCTGCCCGGCGTAGGGAATGGCCGCCTCCAGCGACACCTCCCTATGCACCTCCCGCAGCCGCAGCACCGCCTCGCAAAACCAAAAATCGCACCCCCGGGCCATGCCGCACAAGAAGTGCCGGAACCCCTGCTCGTAGGCCACCTCCACCGCCTGAAACAGCCGCTCCTTCAGCGCCCGGCAGCGCCCGTCCCCCTCGTCGCCGCCCCAAGGCAGCTTTTCCGGCCTATGCCCGGTGAAGCTGCAAGACACCTGCCTGGCCCGCACATCCATCGCCCCCTTTTTCTTCTATAATAGAACAACTTTTCGATTTTGTAAAGTCTTTTTTGTAAGATTTTCAAAATTTATGCAAATTTTCGTCCAAAAAAGTACTTGCAATTTCTCTCGCCCAGGTATATACTGTGTGCAGTGAACAAACGAATATTTGTCTTCGAGGCGGGGTGTGATTCCCCACCGGCAGTATAGTCTGCAAGCGGCCCCCTGGGCTGCACGAACCGGTGCGATCCCGGTACCGACAGTATAGTCTGGATGAGAGAAGGCGTGTACGGCATATTTTGTTATGCTCTTTTTAATGCGTGCACCTTGGGAGACAGTTTCCGGGTGTTCCACACATTGAAAGGAGTATTTTTTTATGACTCAAAAGCAAAAGACCCATCACCTGGCCGTAGCCGCCATGCTCACCGCCGTAGCCGCCGTGCTGCAATTCGTGGAGTTTTCCATCCCCCTGGTGCCCGCCTTCATCAAGCTGGACATCTCCGACCTGCCCGCCCTGCTGGGCACCTTCTCCCTGGGCCCCGTGTACGGCGTGGCCATTCAGCTGGTGAAGAACCTGCTGCACCTGCCCTTTGGCTCCAGCGCCGGGGTGGGCGAGCTGTCCAATTTCATCCTGGGCGCGGTGTTCGTGTTCGTGGCTGGCATCATCTATAAGCACAGCAAGAGCCGCAAGAGCGCTCTGGTGGGCTCCGTGGCCGGTGCCGCCGCCATGGCCCTGGTCAGCGTCGTCACCAACTATTTCATCGTCTACCCCGCCTATGTGGTGCTGTACAACCTCCCCCTGGAGGCCATCGTGGGGATGTACGAGGAGATCCTGGGCGGCGTGTCCCATGTGCCCACGGGGAACGCCCTGCTGAACTGCCTGCTGGTGTTCAATGTCCCATTCACCCTGGTCAAGGGCCTGCTGGACACAGCCCTGTGCTTCCTCATTTATAAGCCCCTGTCCCCCCTGCTGCACCGATAAAAAACATATCCCTCTCCCAACCCCGGGAGAGGGATTTTTTGCGCAAAAAAGCGGGGACCTCAACGCCAAAGCCCCCGCTTCACCATTCACTTTTTCCGACCCAAAATGAAGAAGATCGCCGTGGTGGCCGCCGTCACAGCGGACACGCCCGCCGCCACGATCAGCAGCACCTGCTTGTGGTCCTTGGCCACCTGCTTCACCTTGTCCCAGGTGCAGCCGGCCGCCTTGCAGGTGCAGTCCTTCACGGCGCCCGCCGCGGCGCAGCTCACCGACTTCACGACCCCTGCGCCGAAGCCCAGCACGGCCTTCCCCGTCTCGCACAGCGCGTCCAGCACGCGGCCACCGGCCTCGCGCACAGTTTCCATGACCTGTTCCATATATGTGCACCTCCTGAAGCTCTTAAAATTTGTTGCCTATATTATAGTAGTTTGTCCCGCGCCCGTCAAGAAAATTTCGGTAACAAAATCTGCCAAACCCCCTGGGCATATTTCGCCCTCAAGCAGAATATGCTTGTCTATGAGACTGCCAATAAATTGGTGCAATTTGCGGCGTGTGAGGGAAACCCAAGAAGGGTGTCCCTCACCATTAAAATCAGTCGTTTTTGGAACTTTTTCAAAGTTTCAAAAACGCGGGCAGCGGGGCGAAAAGGCATTTTCGACACGCTGTCTATCCTAATTTACAAAGGGAGGCACCCGGGATGAAAAAATTTCTGCGCCGCAGCGGCGCGGCCCTCCTGGCCGCCTGCACGGTCTGGACGCTCATCGTCACGGTGGAGAGCCGCACCGTCCCCGCGGCCCTGGCCGCCATGCGCAGCTCGTTTCACCTGCCCAATGTGCTGGTGCAGCTGGCCCTGGGCGACCTGACGGGCGACAAGGACCTGTCCCTGTCTACCCTCCTGTGCCTGCGCCAGTCGCCGCTGCTGTGGGCCGGGTACGGCAACCTCCCCGCCCCCGTCCAGTCGGACACGCCCGTGGAGGACCCCGTCGTCCCCGACACCCCGACCCCCGTCGCCGCCAGCGATGACCTGACCCAGGGCCTCACCTTCGCCGACAACGGTGCCCCCAGCCAAACGGTGATCCCCACCTCCTCCAGGAGCTACACCGTGGCCGGGAATGTCTACATCAAAAACGGCTCCGACCACACCCTGGACCCCGCCCAACTGGACGGCACCTTCCCCGCGCAGCTGGGCGACAGCGCCCAGCCCCAGGTGCTGATCCTCCACACCCACGGCAGCGAGGCCTACACCATGCCCGCCGGGCAGGAGTACGAGGCCAGCGGCAGCTACCGCACCATGGACACCAGCAAAAATATGATCCGTGTGGGGGACGAAATTGCCGCCGTCCTGTCCCAGTACGGCCTCTCCGTCCTCCACGACCGCCAGATCCACGACACCGATTATAACAGCGCCTATGATAAAAGCTACGACAGCGCCGCCGCTTACCTGGAAAAATATCCCTCCATATCGTTCATCCTGGACATCCACCGGGATGCCATCTCCGACGCCGACGGCGTCCAGTACAAGGTGGTGTCCCAGGAGGACCCCCACGCCGCCCAATTGAGCATCATCATGGGCAGCAATTATGACGCCTGGCTCTCCAACCTGCGCCTGGCCGCCGCCGTGCAGTCGCACCTGGCCGCCCAGCACCCCACCCTCATGCGCCCCATCACCCTCCGCGCATACGGCTATAACCAGTCCCTGAGCCCCGGCTCCCTCCTGGTGGAAATAGGCGCCGCCGGCAACTCCCTGGACGAAGCCCTCTATTCCGCCCGCCTCTTCGCCCAGGGCTTTGCCGAGACCCTGGGGTGCATAAAAAGCGGAGGATAATGTATAATTTGAAATTTATAGGGGTGGACGCCCCCTGTCCGCCCCCCACAGGCTCCCAACCAATCCGTAGGGGCGGGGTTCTACCCCGCCCGCCCGGTACCGAATGCACTTCATGTTGCGCTTCCGTAGGGGCCGATGCCTACATCGGCCCGCCCCACCGCACTACTTGTAACCCTCCGTAGGGGCCGGCGTCCTCGACGGCCCGTTTGTACGCACTATCATGTTATGCGTAGGGCGGGCTGACCACAGCCCGCCGCCCACCACGCACCGCACCCCATGCAAAAAACCATGTCATTGCGAGGCCAGTGCGCACACTGGCCGTGGCAATCCGTACTCCAAAGGCTCCCCTGCACAAGGGGAGCTGTCACGGCTTCGCCGTGACTGAGGGGGCGGCCCCCGCACCCCTTATTACACAAATGCCTCCGGCGGCTCCCTTTCTTTCACCAGCGAAAGAAAGGGAGGAAAGAACGCCGCCAAAACCAATGGTTTTGGATTCCTTGCGCGGGCGTGGTGCAAGGAATATCGGAACCTTTCAGCCCCGCGAATAAAGCAGTACAAACCCGTCCCATGCTTTCGCATTGTCTCCGGCTCTATCCACCGCGACGCGCTCCGCGCTTGTGCTGCCCATCCAAGCAGGGAAAATTTTTGGTTCTACCGTTTTCGGGGCGTCGAGGACGCCGCCCCCTACGAAATCCTATCGTTAAACGGTTCGTAGGGGCCGATGCCCACATCGGCCCGCCCCACCGCACCCCTTGATACGCTTCCGTAGGGCGGTTCTGTTGCGGTGCCCAAAATTTCCGCGCTG
>CAVHCH010000135.1:0-11653 GCA_963634265.1 Bacteroidaceae bacterium
CCTCTCAGGCTGCAAGTGTGGAATTTTGCCGCTCTGCGGCAAAATTATGCGCGCAGCAGACTGCAAGCCCTTTGGCAAAAAAAATCGAAGATTTTTTTGCCAGATACAGAAAAACCCCCAGCTTTTTAGGCCGGGGGTTTTTCTGTGTGTTTGTTAGGAGAGAGAGAAAATCACTTATGGAAAGGTTTCTTTGTATGCTCCTATACTACTTTGTAAATATGGCAAAACAATAAATTCCCGGTGAACAATTTGTGAACAGTGGTCAAAATTTGCGGCTTTCGGCCACGGCCAGCTCATCGCAGCGGTTGTTTTTGGCGTTGGAGGCGTGGCCCTTGACCCAGTGGTAGCGGACCTGGTGCCGGGCGATGAGGGGCAAAAGCTGCTCCCAGAGGTCCACATTCAGGGCGGGCTTTTTGTCGCTCTTGATCCAGCCCTTTTTCTGCCAGCCGTAGACCCAGCCCTTGGAGAGGGCGTCGATGACATACCTGCTGTCGCTGTAAAGCTCCACCACGCAGGGCTCCTTCAGCAGGGCCAGGGCCTGAATAACGCCGGTGAGCTCCATGCGGTTGTTGGTGGTCTCGGGGGCGCCGCCGGAAATCTCCTTTTCCACGCCGTTCCACTCCAAAATGGCCCCCCAGCCCCCGGGCCCGGGATTGCCGGAGCAAGCGCCGTCGGTGTAAATGGTAACAGTTTTCATAATGACTCCTTGAAAATCAACTTGCTTCGGCTCACAACGCACCTATCCGACGGCGCTTGCTTGTCATGTTCTGCGGTTGCCCCGCCAGGGGCGAGCAGAACCGACATCCCGCATAAAACCGCTTTGCGGTTTTTATGCCGTCGGTGTAAATGGTAACAGTTTTCATAATAGCTCCTAAAAAAGTATGTCATTGCGGTACGGCGGGACGATGTTGGCATCGTCCCCTACGGAGTTCTATCGAAAACCCGTGCGTAGGGGCCGATGCCTACATTGGCCCGGTTGCATTGGTTTTCATGTTGTGCGTAGGGCGGCGTGCCCTCACACCGCCGCGATGGTGCGGGGGTCGTCGGGCGACGGGCTGAGGGGAGCGAATCGAGCGCTGCCAGTGGCAGAAGAAGCGAGATGAGCGAGTGGCCGCGGTCAAAATTTCAAGCGCCCGCCGTAAGGCAGCGCAGAAATTTTGGGCACCGCAACAGGGTCAGCCCGCCCTACGGATAATAATAAAATTCGTGCAAACCCGGTGCGGGGCGTCGGGGACGCCGCCCCCTACGAATTTCTATCGGTAAACAGTGCGTAGGGGCCGGCGTCCCCGACGGCCCGTTGCTCCCAGGTTGCGGGCGACCGCAAGGGTCGCCCCTACGAAAGGGGTTGGTGCGGCGCATCCTTAGCGCCCCTCCCCTTTTACTTTTCCACCGACAAAACTGTCAGCACGCCGTCCTTTACGGTAAACTTCACATTCCGCCCGGCGAAGGCCAGGCCGTACACCCGCTCCGGGTCCTCTTGGTAGCGGGGTCTCGGGTCGCAGGACAGGACGCCTTGTAGTCCGGCTTTTTGTGCTTCGGTCAGGCCCGCCAGCAGCGCCTCGTCACACTCCACCTGCAAGGGCTCCGCGTTTAAGGGCTCCGTAAAGCCCCCGGCTGCCTCCGGGTGGCAGTCGGCGTAGGGCAGATAGGGCTTGATGTCCAAGATCGGCGTGCCGTCCACCAGGTCCGCGCCGCGGACCTCGATCACAGGCCCCAGCTGCTCGTCCAGCCGCACGCCCTCCAGCTTCACGCAGGAAAGGCCGATGGCGTTGGGCCGAAAGGGCGAGCGGGTGGCGAACACGCCCATGCGGCGGTTTCCCCCCAGCCGGGGCGGGCGCACCGTGGGCGACCAGGTCTCCCGCTCCGCCTTGTGAAACCGAAAAATCACCCACAGGTGGGAGAAGCCCTCCAGCCCCCGCAGGGCGTCCGGATTTCGATAGTCCGGCTCAAACACGATGGTCCCCCGGAGCTGGGGTACCAGACCGCTCTGCCGGGGCACGCCGAATTTCTCCGGCAGGTCCGTGCGGATGTGGGCGATGGTGTGAACGATCATCACAGCTTCCTCCGGCCCGTGTCGGTGAGGTGGGCGCGGATGTCCTTGGGCAGGCGGAAAAGGCGCACCGCCTCCCCCGCCACGATAGCCACCATGCAGCCCACCACGAAGAAAATGTTCTTCCACTGGACCGCCGACAGGAACACCAGGCACAGCAGCACCAGCATGATGCCGTTGATGCGCCGGTTGCCCGCCTCGATGGCCCGCAGCTCCTCGCTCTTACTATAGATCACTTTGTTATACTCAAACTCCGCCTTGGCCGCCGCGTCGTGGTACAGGGTCTTGGTGAAATACTGCCAGCGGGTCAGGGGCACCACGCTCTCGCGCTTACTGCTCATGGCTTACTCCTCCGTTCCGGCCTGCTCCTCGGGGTCAGCCAGGGCCATGGAAATGACCCGGTCGCCCTCGGTCTTGAACCGCATGACGATAACGCCCTGGGTGGCGCGGCCCGCGGTGCGGATATTCTGCACGGGGGTGCGAATGAGGATGCCGCTCTCGGTGACCAGCAGCAGGTCCTCGCCGCCGTCCACCACCTTAATGCCCACAATGGGCCCGGTCTTGTCGGTTACCATGTAGTTGCGGATGCCCAGGCCGCCGCGGCTGGTGATGCGGTAGTCCTCCACGGGGGTGCGCTTGCCGTAGCCGCGCTCGGTGATGGTGAGGACGGTCTTGCCCTCCTCGGCCCGGGCGGCGCCCACCACATAGTCGCCCTCCCGGAGCCGGATGCCCCGCACGCCCACCGCCGTCCGGCCCATAGGCCGCACATCGCTCTCGTGGAAGCGCACCGCCTGGCCGTCGTGGGTGGCGATGAGAATATACTGCTCGCCGTCCGTCTCCTGGACGCTGATAAGCTGGTCGCCCTCGTCCAGGGTCAGGGCGCGGATGCCGCTCTGACGGATGTTCTTCAGCTGGTCCACAGGCAGGCGCTTCACCGTGCCGTCCCGGGTGGTCATAAAGAGGAACATGGGCTTATCCTCCGTCTCCCGGAAGTGGAGCATGGTCTGCACCTTTTCGCCGGTCTCCACCTGGATAACATTGACCATGTTGATGCCCTTGGCGGTCTTGCCGCTCTCGGGAATTTGATAGCCCTTCTTGCGGTAGACCTTGCCGGTGTCGGTGAAGAAGAGGATGTAGTCATGGGTGGACGCGGTGAACACGGAGACCACCTCGTCCTCCTCCCGGGTGGACATACCCTTCTTGCCCATGCCGCCCTTGCTCTGGGCGGCGTACTCGCTGACGGGGGTGCGCTTGATGTACCCGGCCTTGGTGAGGGTAAAGACGCACTGCTCCTCCTCGATGAGGTCCTCGATGTCGATCTCGTCCTCCACATCCTGAATTTCGGTCTTGCGCTCGTCGCCGAACTTCTCGGCCAGGGCGGAAAGCTCCTCCTTGAGGATCTGCCGCACCAGGGCATCGTCGGACAGCACCCGGCGGAAATAGGCGATCTTCTCCTCCAGGTCGTCGTACTCCTTCTGCAGCTTCTCCCGGTCAAGACCCTGCAAAGCCTTCAGCCGCATATCCAAAATGGCCTGGGCCTGCACCTGGTCCAGCCCGAAGCGGGACATGAGGTTTTCCCTTGCGTCGTCGTAGCTCTCGCGGATGATCTTGATAACCTCGTCGATGTTATCCTGGGCAATGAGGAGGCCCTCCAGCAGATGGGCCCGCTCCAGGGCCTTGTTCAGGTCGAACTTCGTCCGCCGGACGATGATCTCTTCCTGGAAGGTCAGATACTCGTCAATAATGTGCCGCAGGGAGAGAATTTTCGGCTGCCGCTGATTGTCCACCAGCGCCAGCATATTGATGGCAAAGGTGGTCTGGAGCTGGGACTGGGCAAACAGGCGGTTTAATACCACCTGGGGATTGGCGTCCCGCTTCAGCTCGATAACGATGCGCATACCGTTGCGGTCGGACTCGTCCCGGATGTCGGAAATGCCGTCCAGGCGCTTGTCCTCCACCTGCTCGGCGATGTTCTTAATAAGCATCCGCTTGTTCACCTGGTAGGGAAGCTCGGTAATGACAATGCGGGTGCGGTCCTTGCCGAACTCCTCAAACTCGTGCCGCGCCCGGACCACCAGCCGGCCCCGGCCCGTGGCGTAGGCGGCGCGGATGCCGCTGCGGCCCATGATGATGCCCTTTGTGGGGAAGTCGGGGCCCTTGATGTGCTCCATCAGGTCGCCCAGGGTGGCGTCCGGGTCGTCCAGCACGCAGATGCACGCGCCGATGACCTCCCGCAGGTTGTGGGGCGGGATGTTGGTGGCCATGCCCACGGCAATGCCGGAGGAGCCGTTCACCAGCAGGTTGGGGAACCGCGCAGGCAGCACCCGGGGCTCCCTGCGGCTCTCGTCGAAGTTGGGGTCCCAGTCCACGGTGTCCTTTTCGATGTCGCGCAGCATCTCGTTGGAAATTTTGGAGAGCCGAGCCTCGGTGTAGCGGTAGGCGGCGGCGGGGTCGCCATCCACGGAGCCGAAGTTGCCGTGGCCGTCCACCAGCATATAGCGCATGGAAAAGTCCTGGGCCAGGCGCACCAGGGCATCGTACACCGATGCGTCGCCGTGGGGGTGATACCGGCCCAGCACATCGCCCACGCAGGTGGCGGACTTCTTAAAAGGCCGGTCGCTTGTCAGATTGTCCTCGTACATGGCGTAAAGAATACGCCGGTGGACGGGCTTCAGGCCGTCCCGCACATCGGGCAGCGCGCGGCCCACGATAACGGACATGGCGTACTCGATGTACGACTTCTCCATCTCCGGCACCAGGGGCGACTCCACAATGTGCTGCTGGGGATACCGAATTTCCTCCGGATCGTATTGGGGTTTTTTACTCATATCGTCTCTCCTTCGTCAAAGGATTGGTTCATCGGAATTTATGGGAATGCGCGGGGCGGGGCGGACAGGGTCGTCCGCCCCTACAAGGGGAGGGATTTTCCCATCCTCAAAGGCTCCCCTGCGTAAGGGGAGCTGGCAGCCGCCAGGCTGACTGAGGGGTCGTTGCCTCCCTTGCCTAAAGGGAGGGGGACCAGCCGTAGGCTGGTGGAGGGATTCGTGCGGGGTAATAGGTTCGATTATCACAAGGTAGGTGCGGGGGCAGCGGGACACATGGGTCCCGCCCTACAATATAGTATTTTTGTAGGGCAGGGCCCGCGTGCCCTGCCGGTGCGGTGGGGCGGGGCGATGTGGGCATCGCCCCCTACGAAGTTCTATCGAAAACCCGTGCGTAGGGGCCGATGCCTACATCGGCCCGGTTCCACCGATTTTCAAACCGTGCGTAGGGCGGCGTGCCCTCACGCCGCCGCGATGGTGCGGTGATTATCCTGCGGCGGGCTGAGGGCAGCCCGCCCTACGGATGTCATGATGGTTCTATTCGTCAACCCCTCCGGCGCTTCGCGCCACCTCCCCTTGCACAGGGGAGGCTTTTTTGTTGGCTCCCCTGCGTAAGGGGAGCTGGCACGGCGAAGCCGTGACTGAGGGGTCGACTACCGCACTCCTTGCAACGCTTCCGTAGGGGCGGACGCCTCTGTCCGCCCGTGCGGGGATGTATGATCCGCCGTTTTTAGTAATCCAAATTCACCGCATACTTCGCCTTGCGCTCGATGAACTTTTTTCTCGGCTCCACCTTCTCGCCCATGAGCACCGTGAAGGTGGCGTCGGCGGCCACGGCGTCGTCCAAGGTGATGCGCCGCAGGGTCCGCTTCTCCGGGTCCATGGTGGTCTCCCACAGCTCGTGGGGGTTCATCTCGCCCAGGCCCTTGAAGCGGCTGATATCCACCTTCGCGTCCGGGTTGTCCCCCCGGAGCAGGGCCGAAACCTCGTCCCGCTCCTCGTCGGAGTAGGCAACCCTTGTCTGCTTGCCCCGGCTCAGCTTATACAGCGGCGGCACCGCCGAATACACATACCCGTTTTCAATGAGGGGCCGCATGAAGCGGAAGAAGAAGGTCAGCAGCAGCGTGCGGATGTGCGCGCCGTCCACATCGGCATCGGCCATGATGATAATTTTATGATAGCGCAGCTTGGCCGCGTCGAACTCGTCGCCGATGCCCGCGCCCAGGGCGGTAATGACGGGCTGGAGCTTGTCGTTGCCGTAGACCTTGTCCGCCCGGGCCTTTTCCACATTCAGCATCTTGCCCCACAGGGGGAGGATGGCCTGGAACCGGGAGTCCCGCCCCTGGGTGGCGGAGCCGCCTGCGGAGTCGCCCTCCACGATGTAAAGCTCTGTCAGCTCGGGGTTATTTTCGTTGCAGTCCCGCAGCTTATCGGGCATGGCCGCGCCGCCCAGCGCCGTCTTGCGGCGGATGGATTCCCGGGCCTTCCGGGCGGCCTCCCGGGCGCGGTTGGCGGTGAGGGCCTTGTCGAGAATGGTCCTTGCCACCGCCGGATGCTCCTCCAAATACACCGCCAACTGGTCGGACACGATGCTGTCCACCAGGGTGCGGATGTAGGCGTTTCCCAGCTTGTCCTTGGTCTGACCCTCGAACTGGGCCTCCGTCAGCTTCACGGAAATCACCGCCGCGATGCCCTCCCGGCAATCTTCGCCCGAGACCTTGTCGTCCCCGTCCTTGAGCATACCGTATTTGGTGCCATAAGCGTTCAGCACCCGGGTGAGGGCCGCCTTGAAGCCGGTCTCGTGCATACCGCCGCCGGGGGTGTGGATGTCGTTGGCGAAAGAGACCAAGGTCTCGTTGTAGCCGTCATTGTATTGCAAAGCGATCTCCGCCGTGGAGTCGCCCTTAGCCCCGGCCAGGTAAATGACCTCCTGGTGGATGGGGGTCTTGTTGCGGTTGAGGTAGGCCACATACTCCCGGATGCCGCCCTCGTAGCACATGGTCTCCCCCTGCTCGCTGCCGGGCCGGGCGTCGGTGATGGTGATGCGCAGGCCCGCGTTCAAAAACGCCTGCTCCCGCATACGGGTGTGAAGAATTTCGTAGTCGTACACCAGCGTGTCGAACATCTCCGGGTCCGGCTTAAAGGTAACGGTGGTGCCGGTGTGATCCGTGTCGCCGATGATCTTCATCTCCTGGGTGATGTCGCCCCGGGAGAACTTCATCTCGTAAATGTGGCCGTTCTTGTGGACCTGCACCTCCAGCCACTCGGACAGGGCGTTCACCACCGACGCGCCCACGCCGTGGAGGCCGCCGGAGACCTTGTAGCCCCCGCCGCCGAACTTGCCGCCGGCGTGGAGCACGGTGTAAACCACCTCCAGGGCGGGCCGTCCGGTCTGAGGCTGGATGTCCACGGGGATGCCGCGTCCGTTGTCGGTGACGGTGATGGTGTCGCCGGGGTTGATGGTCACGGTGATGTCCGTGCAGTAGCCGGCCAGGGCCTCGTCGATGGCGTTGTCCACGATCTCGTAGACCAAATGGTGCAGACCCGAGGAGGAGGTAGAGCCGATGTACATACCGGGCCGCTTGCGCACGGCCTCCAGGCCCTCCAGCACTTGGATCTCCGAGGCATCATATTCCGTCTCCACGGCGATGACTTTTTCCAGTTCTGACATAAATCCGATTCCTTTCTCAAGGGAAGATGATCTTCCGCTGTATTTACAAAACAAAAGACACAGGGGATGAAAAAGATGTATAACAGGCGGGGCGATGTGGGCATCGCCCCCTACGAAAGCGTATCATGTGGTGCGTAGGGGAGGGGCTCTGCCCCTCCCGCGGGCGGGGTAGAACTCCGCCCCTACGGATAACATGAGGTGCGTGGAACCGGGGCGTCGAGGACGCCGCCCCCTACGAAATTCTATCAAAAACCGTCCGTAGGGGTCGGCCTCCTGGACGACCCGAAACCGGGCTTGCACCGCAGTCCCGGCAGGGCACACGGACCCTGCCCTACAAAAATATTATAATGTAGGGCGGCACCCATGTGTGCCGCCGCACATCGCACTCCATGCAAAGTGTCATTGCGAGGGCGCACCGCGCCCGTGGCAATCCGTACTCCCCTGCGGGGACAACCCTTCCGGCGCTTCGCGCCACCTCCCCTTACACAGGGGAGGCTTTTTTTCGTTGGCTCCCCTGCGCAAGGGGAGCTGTCAGCCGCCAGGCTGACTGAGGGGTCGACGCTCCGCACTCCTTGTTGCCCTCTGCACCCGGCGGGGTGTGGTCACTCTGCGCCTACTCCCCCCTGCTCCGCTTCTGCAAGGTCTGGGTATTCAGCTGCGAAATATACACGATCTGCCTGTGATACGGATGGTCGCAAACCAAAAACGACTTGGGGATGTCCTCCGTCACCGGCACCACCACGCCCTCGCTCTCCGCCTTCTCCAGAAATTCCCGGGTGCGCTTGGACTGCGAGGTGATGTCCAGGTCAAAAATCCCGATGATCCGCTTTTCCGGGATCATGGCGTTCTGCCCGATGTGCAGGTAGCTCACAAAAGCACCTCCCCATTTTGGATGTGAAACAGCCGCCCCGCCTGCAAGCGGTCCAGCCGGTCGTTTTCGCAGCAGGTGATGAACACCTGGCCCCCGGAAATGCGGTTCAATACATACTCCTGCCGCCGGGGGTCCAGCTCCGAGAGCACATCGTCCAGCAGCATCACCGGGTACTCCCCCACGGCGCTGCGGTGTATCTCACGGTCGGCCAATTTTAGGGACAAAGCCGCCGTGCGCACCTGTCCCTGGGAGCAGAACTGCCTTGCGCTTCGCCCGTTGACCTCCACCAGAAAATCGTCCTTGTGCGGCCCCGACAGGCACAGCCCCGAGGCAAGCTCCGCGTGATAATGGCTCTCCTGATGCTCCCGCAAATGCTGGGCTATCTCCTCCGTCTTGGCAAAGGGGTCTAACACGGTTTTCACCGTCTCATATCGTATTTTTAATGCTTCCCGGCCGCCGCTGCAATCCTCGTGGGCCGGGGCGGCATAGGAATCCAAAGCCCGGCAATACTGGGCCCGGTAGTGGATGAGAATGGCCCCCACCCGGCACATACGCTCGTTGAAGTCCGGCAGCATGGAGAGCAGTCCCGGGTTTTCCTCCCGGTCCCGCAAAATGCGGGTCTTGTGCTCGTAAAGCCGATGATATTCGGCTAAAGCCTGGGCGTACCGGGGCCGCAGCTGGCACAGAGACTGGTCCATGAACTTTCGCCGGGCCGCCGCCCCCTCCCGGATGATGAATAGATCCTCGGGGCTAAAAAACACCGTGTGCAGCACATCGGAAAGCTCCGAGGCGTTCTTGGCGGGCACGCCGTTGACGGTCATTTTCCGCCGCCGTCCGGCCTGCAAGGTGATGTCCGTGACGAACTCCCGCTCCCGGGAAATGATCTCCCCCACAATCCGGGCCTGCTGGCCGTCAAAGGAGATGAGCTCCTTATCCGTCCGGGTCCGGGGGGACTTGCCGCAGGAGAGGTAGACCATGGCCTCTAAAAGGTTGGTCTTGCCCTGGGCGTTTTCGCCGTGGATGACATTGCAGCTGGGGTCAAAGTCCAAGGTCTGGCCCCGGTAGTTGCGAAAGCCCGTGAGGGTCAGTTTTTTAATCTGCATATTGCACGCCGTACTGGCAGCCGTCAAACTGCACCGTATCGCCGGGGCGGATCTTCTTTCCGCGCTGCAAGCACACCGTTTCGTTCACCAAAACTTCCCCGTCCTGCACCGCCAATTTCGCCTCGCCGCCGGTGGACACCGCGTCCGCCAGCTTCAAAAGGTCCTGCAATTTAATGTATTCTGTTGTGATGGTCACGATTTTCATGTTTTTCGCTCCTCACGCCTTCAGCCGCACCGGCAGCACCATGTAAAGGAAGTTATCGCTGCCGTCCACCGCCGTCAGCACGCAAGGGCTGATGCCTGTGTTCAGCTCCATGACCACCTGGTCTGCCGGGGCAAAGCGCAGGGCGTCCATGAGGTAGCGGTTGTTAAAGCCAATTTCCAAGCCCTGGCCGTCGCCGTCCACGGCGCACACATCCTTCGCCTCGCCGTTGCCGGTCTTGGCCGAGAGGGTCACGAGATTGTTTTCCATAACGCAGCGCACGGGGCTCTTCAGCTTCTCGCTGATGACCACGCTGACCCGGTCCAGGCTGCTGAGCATGGACTTGGTATCCACCAGCAGGCGAATGGGATTGTTCCGGGGGATGGCGTTCTTGTAGTCCAAGAATTCGCCCTCCAGCTTGCGGCAAATAAGCTCCGTGGAGCCGGTCTCAAACATCAGATGGCGCTTACCCAGATTCACGGTGATGGGCTCCTCGCTGTCCTCGCAGATTTTCTCCACCTCGTTTAAGGCGCTGCCGGGGCACACGAAGCGGAAGGCACCGCCCTCCAGCTTCTCCAGCTTTTCCTTGCGCAGAGCAAGGCGGAAGCCGTCCACGGACACCACCGTCACGCCGCCCATCTCCACCTCAAAGAGGGAGCCGGTGTGAATGGGTCGGTTTTCGTTGGCGGAGACGGCAAAGGCGGTCTGGTTGATCATGGCCTTCAGGGTGCTCTGCTGCACGGTGAAGGAGTAGTCGCTCTCCACCTCGGGCATCTCCGGGTAGTCGTCGGCGGAGAGGCCGAGAATTTCAAAGCGCGTCTCGCCGCAGGTGAGGGTGACCATGTATTTCTCGTCCGCGGAGAACACGATCACATCGTCGGGCATTTTGCGGATGATGTCGCCGAAGAGCCGGGAGCTGAGCACGATGCGGCCCTCCTCGCGGATGTCGGCCTCCAGGCGGGTGCGGATGCCGGTCTGCATATTGTAGCCGGAGAGGGTCAGCACCTCGGTGCCCTCCAGCAGCAGGCCCTCCAGGGCGGGGATGGAGCTTTTGGTGGCCACGGTGCGGGACGCGGTGTTCACGGCGAGCTGCAGCAGCGCCTTTTCGCAGGAAAATTTCAGCATAGCACAGGTTCCTTTCTGGTTCCGAAAAATTCCGGGCATATTTTCTGCCCACAGAACATAAACTAAGTAGTTTTTAGTAATAATAGTCGTAGAGAAAACTTTTGTGGAAAAGTGCGGCGAGACCGCGAAATTCCTGGATTTTTTGTCCACAGGGGAAATGGGGGATTTCCACAGAAAAGGGAGAAAATTTTGGGATTGAAAGTTATCCACAGAGAATCCACACACAGTGCACAGGAGATGTGGAGAATGATGGATAGAATCGGCGTAGGGGGCGGCGGCTGCCCACCGTCGTGCCAGCCGATTCCCGGCCATTGTCGTGGCCGCCAATCGGGGCACTTCCTCGAAATCGCCTTGCTGCATCTGCCACTGGCAGCGCTGCGGCGATTTCCCCGACGCCCCGAACCGGGTTTGCATCGCACCTTCGGCAGGGCACACGGGCCTTGCCCTACATTATATTTTGTAGGGCGGCACCCATGTGTGCCGCCGCACACGCGTTTCTTGCGCCGCACCTTGCCTCCGGCGGCTCCCTTTCTTTCTGCGGCGAAAGAAAGGGAGGAAAGAACGCCGCCAAAACCAATGGTTTTGGAATCCTTGCGCGGGCGTAGTGCGGGAAGTGTCGGGACCTTTCAGCCCCGCGAATGAAACGGTGCGAACCCGATTCGTGCTTTCGCACTGTCTCAGGCTCTATCCACCGCGACGCGCTCCGCGCTTGTGCTGCCTGTCCAAACAGGGGAGTTTGTGGTTCTACCTTTTTCGGGGCGTCGGGGACGCCGCCCCCTACGGATGGGTTGCAAGTAGTGCGGTAGTCG
>CAVHCH010000136.1:0-6814 GCA_963634265.1 Bacteroidaceae bacterium
GGGCGATGGCGGTCTTGCCGGTCTGGCGGTCGCCGATGATGAGCTCGCGCTGGCCCCGACCAATGGGCACCAGAGCGTCAATGGCCTTAATACCCGTCTGCAAAGGCACAGTCACGCCCTGCCTATGCAGCACGCTGGGGGCCGGGCTCTCCACGGCCCGGAAGCCATCGTTCTGAATGGGCCCCTTGCCGTCCACCGGGCGGCCCAAAGCGTCCACCACGCGGCCACACATAGCCTCGCCCACAGGCACCTCGATAATGTGGCCCGTCCGGCGCACGATGTCGCCCTCCTGGATGGTGGAGAAGTCGCCCAGCAGCACCACGCCCACATTGTCCTTGTCCAGGTCCATGACCATGCCCCGGAGGCTGCCCTCGAACTCCAGCATTTCCCCGGCCATCACATCGGCCAGGCCGGACACGCGGCAGATACCGTCAGACACGCTGATGACCTTGCCGGTCTGGTACACATCAATGGAATTATCCGTGCCGCTGAGCTTTTCGCGGATGCTCTCCAGCACCGACAGCTCCTCCTCATCGTCCATGCGGCTGTTGTATTCCACCTCCTGGCTCAGTCGGTCCAGTTGGTGGGCCAGGGTGCCGTCGTACACGGTGTCGCCCACCTGCATACGCACGCCGCCCACCAGGCCGTCGTCCACCTCATTGCGCACAGAGAGGAAGGTCTCGCAGAGGATCTGCGTCAGCTTCTTCATCTCCTCGTCGGTGAGGGGCTCCGGGCTGGCGATAGAAATATTTAATTTCTTCAGTTCATTCATAGTCAAAATATCACTCGGCATTGCTGCCACCACTTCTTTTACCTGCTCAATGTAGCGCTCCACCAGAGCCTGCCGCTCCGGGGCAAAGGCGCTGTCCTTCAGGGTCTCCCCCGCCTGGCTTGCCACCTGGCGGATGACCTGGGCGCTCACTTGGCCGTGCATCTGGCTGCGCAGCTGCTTTTCCATCTGCACCGCGTTCCGCCGCAGGGCGTCGGCCTCCTCGGCGCGGAGCTTTTCGGCCTCCTGGCTGTTTTGCGCCACCTGAGCCCGGGTCTCGGCCAGCAGCGCGTCCTCCTGCTGCCGTGCCTGGTCCTGGGCCTGGGCCACATCAGCGTCCAGCCGCTGGGCCTCCTGCTCCGCCTGGTGCGACTGCTCCAGGTCCTGAGCGATCTTATCCTTTCGCTCCTTGAACATACGGACGATCATTTTCCGCGTGATAAGGAACAGCGCGCCGAACAGGATCACGAAGTTGATGACTGCGAATAAGAAATCTTTTATGGTCATATTCGCCTCATTTCTCCTCTCTCGACCCAGCGTCGCCGCCCACAAGATGCCGCGTCAGGGCGTCCACCAGCTGGGGCATCTGCTCCTGGGCCTGGGCCCGCAGCTGCTCCTGCTCGTTTTGGATGCGCCCATGGGCGTCCTGCATGTCCCGAGCCGCCTGGGCGTGTGCCGCCTCCAGCACCCGGGAGCGTTCCTCCTCGTCGGCCGCTTTTCCTTCTGCAATGAGCTGTTTGGCCTCGGCGCTTCGCTCTTTCCAGCTCTCGCGCAGGGCGGCGGCGTTTTCGTCTTTCTTCCGCTGCGCCTCCCGGCCCTTTTCCAGGCCCGCATCAATGCCTGCCTGCCGCTGGTCCATAAACTTGATCAGCGGGTCAAACAGGAATTTTTTCAGCACAAACAGCAACGCAAAAAAGCAAATGATGGTCCAAATCACTTCTGACACATTAATGCTCAAAGCGTGTGCCTCCTTCTTTTTGTCTCGGGATGTGGTTTAGACCTTTGCCACCAGCATAAAGGCGATGAGCAGACCGTAAATGGTCAGTGCCTCCATCAGGGCCATAGCGATGATCATGCTGGAGCGGATGTTGCCGGCAGCCTCAGGCTGACGGGCCATGGCTTCCATAGCCTTGGAAGCGGCCAAGCCCTGGCCGATAGCGGGCCCGATGGTGCTCAAAGCGATAGCCAAAGCGGCTGCCAGTGCGATGATTGCGGATGAAGTCATGATTTGTTCCTCCTAAAAGTGATCTGTATTTTTATTTGTCTTGCACATGAATAAATAGGGTAATAATACCCCCGTAGGGGGCGGCGTCCCCGACGCCCCGCTCCACAAGGTTCCTTGTTCCCGTCCGTAGGGGCGGACGCCTCTGTCCGCCCGCTGACAACGCAGGCACTCCTTGTACCTCCGTAGGGGCGGGGTTCTACCCCGCCCGCCGACAACGCAGGCACGCCTTGCCACGCCCCGCTCCACAAGGCTCCTTGTTCCCGTCCGTAGGGGCCGATGCCTACATCGGCCCGCCCCCACGGCACCCCTTGCAGCGGTGTCATTGCGAGACCAGCTCTCAAACTGGTCGTGGCAATCCGTACTCCAAAGCCTCCCCTGCGCAGGGGGAGGTGGCGCGAAGCGCCGGAGGGGTCGCCTACCGCACTCCCGGCAGCGTCTCACTCCTCTTCTCCCACTGCCTCCTCAATATAAATGGACAGCAGCATGGTAAACACCACCGCCTGGATCAGGCAGAACAGCAGGCTCATCACCTGCATCACCAGCGGCAATACCAGCGGGAAGATGCCGGAGAGCTGCTCCGTGACCATTTCCTCGCCGTAGAGGTTGCCGTACAGTCGCAGCGCCAGGGAGAAGGGCCGCACCACCTGCTCAATGAGGTTCAGCGGCAGCATCAGAATAAACGGCGAAATGAAGGTCTTGAGATACCCCAAGAATCCCCGCCGCTTCACGCCCACGATGTGGGTGGTGAAAAACGCAATGATCGCCAGTCCCGCCGTGGTGGAGAGGTTCGCTGTGGGCACGGCAAATCCGTGTCCCGCCCCGGGCAGCAGCCCCGAGTAGTTGCTCACCACGATAAAGATGAAGAAGGTCGCCATCACCGGGAAATACCGCTTTGCGTTCTCCCGGCCCATGTTGCCCGCGAAATAGTCCTGGAGCTTGGTCACGGCCATTTCCGCCGCACTCTGGATGGGCCCCGGCACCTCCTTCAGCCGCCGGGTGGCCAACCACGACACAAACCCCAGCACCACGATGATGACCCACATGGTCACAACGGTTTTCGTCACTTCCAGCGGCCCAATCGAAAACAGAATATTGCTGGAATGTTCCATAATTTCTTTGTCTCACCTCAATTCCTATCGTCCGCCGAATCGTTTTTCTCTTTTCCATTTTCCAGTTGCTTTTTGCTCAGCCGGTAATTCAGCCCGATGCCCACCAGCGACAGGCCCGCAGCCGTGCCGATGATGGTCCCGTAAAACGGCAGGGGGACCAGGTTCCGCGTGAGATACACCACCGCCAGCGCCGCGATATTCACCAGCATCCGCAGCATACTGCCCGCCATCACGGCGTTGGTGCTGCCTTTTTCCACGGCCCGCCGGGTGATCTGGGCGTTCCCAAAGGCCGCCAGGGCCCCGAACGCAAACCCGGCCCCTCCGGCCAGCAGGTACATTCCCACAGACATTGCGCCCCTCCTCTCCGTTTTTCCCCCGAAGCCGCCGCCCCGGGGCGCTGTTTACAGCATTACAGATTGATTGTACCATACATCTGCCCCTATTTCAAATAAAATTTTACAATTTATTAACGATTTTCTATTATTTTAGAATAGTTCTTTCACCCCGCGAAAACAATGGTGAAAAATGTCCCCCCTCGCAAATTTGCGTAAAAATCCCACTCTCTCCAAAAACGAAAACCGCCCCTCTTCCGGGCCCCTCGGCCCTCAAAGAGGAACGGTTTTATTTTTTTACTGGACCCCGGCTAAAATGTCCTTGATTTCCTGCAAATCAGCCGCAAAGTAAATGCCCTCCAGCCGCTCCGGGGAGGAAAGTCCCATGTCCGCCATGTGCCAAAGCTGCAAGCGCAGATGCTCATAGTACCCATTGAGGTTGTAAAGAATGCACGGCGCCTTGGTCAGCTTCAAGGACGCCAGGGACATGATCTCCGAAATTTCTTCCAAAGTCCCGGTGCCGCCAGGGAAGGCGATAAACGCCTCCGCCCGCCGGATCATCTCCGCCTTCCGCTGGGGGAAGTCCGGCTTCACGATAAGCTCCGTCAGTCCCGTGTGCTCATAGCCCGCGTCCATGAACATCTCCAGCTCCACGCCGACCACCTCCGCCCCGGCTCCCAGGGCGCTGTCCGCCAGCAGACCCATGAGCCCGGTTTTGGACCCGCCGTAGACCAGTCCGTTTCCGCTCTCGCCGATCCATCTGCCCAGCTCCTGCACCGCGTCCTTCATGGCCGGGTCTTTTCCTTCATTTGATCCTAAATATACTGCAATGTTCATACTGCACTCTCCTTCATCGAATCTACTCTTTTTTCTGCACTTTTTTTGCACTTTTACTTCACCGAAACTGCACCGAAATTCACCGTTTGCACTCCTCGGTGATGGTCTTTTTCAGTGCCCGCAGACGGGGGCTGTCCACATCCCGGGGGTAGCTCTCCCCGGTCAGGTCACACTCCCACAGGCTGCTGCCCGAGTGCATCACCACAATCTTTTGGGCCAGCAAAATGGCCTCGTCTAACTGGTGCGTCACCAAAACAATGGTCCTCGGCACCCGCTTCTGGATCTCCAAAAGCTGGCTTTGAAGCTCCGCCCGGGTGAGAAAATCCAGGGCCGCAAAGGGCTCGTCCATAAGTAGCAGCTCTGCCTGGCTTGCCAGCACCCGCGCCAGCCCCAGCCGCTGCTTCATGCCCGTGGAAAGCTCTGCCGGGGTCAGGTCTGCGTAGTCCGTGAGCCCCACCATTTCCACGAAATCCTCCGACAGCCGCAGCCGCTCCTCCGGGGTGCGCCCCACCCCGCAGGCCATGGCCACATTGCGCAAAACGCTGGTCCAGGTGATGACATAGGGGTCGGGACTGAGCACCGCGCTGTGCCAGCCCTCGGGCATTTCGATGTCCCCGGAGTCGGGCTTATCCTGGCCCGAAAGCAGCCGCAGCAGCGTGCTTTTTCCGCACCCGCTGCGCCCCACCAGCACCGTGAGCTTGCCCACAGGAAAGGTCACATTCACATCCCGCAGCACCTGCCGCGTGCGGGTAGGTCGCTGGGCGTGGTCTATCATAATGTCTGTTGACTGGGTGGTATAAGACTTGCACACATGGCGCAAAGAAATGTCATTCATGGCTCTTGCCGCCTCGCTTTTTTATTCGTCTATCTTGCCCCGGGCGTGGAGCACATCGTCGGGAAGGATCTGCATCAGGTCGTCCCGGGTGACGCTCTCCAGCTTCGCCAGGCGGTTATTTTGCGCCACCAGGATATGCTCAAAGAGATTGCGCACGCCCCGGGCATTGCCGAAGGAATCGTCGGCGCTCTCCTCGGCGATGAAGTCCCGCACCAGCTCCTCGGTGCCCTCGCCCAGCACATAGCAGCCCTTCTTGCACTGCATCTTGAAAATAGCCACCATCTGCTCCGGGGTGTAGTCCTCGAACATGAGGAAGCGGTTGAACCGGGACTCCAGGCCGGGGTTGGAGTGGATGAAGCGGTCCATCAGCTCCGTATACCCCGCCACGATGACCACCAGATCGTCCCGGTGGTCCTCCATGGCCTTTAGGATGGTGTCAATAGCCTCCTGGCCGAAGTCGTTCTCGCTCTTGCCGTTGAGGGCGTAGGCCTCGTCGATAAACAGCACGCCGCCCATGGCTTTTTCGATGACCTTTTGGGTCTTCAAGGCCGTCTGGCCCACATAGCCCGCCACCAGGCCGCTGCGGTCCACCTCCACCAGTTGGCCCTTGGAGAGGATGTCCAGGCTGTGGTAGATGCGGGACATGATGCGGGCCACGGTGGTCTTGCCGGTGCCGGGATTGCCGGAAAAGACCATGTGCAGAGACATATCCGTGGTGGGCAGGTCGTGTTCTTTCCGCAGCTTATACACCTGCACCATGTTGATGAGGCTGCGCACCTCCTCCTTGATGGTGTCCATGCCCACATAGCTGTCCAGCTCCGCCAGCAGGTCCTCGATTTTCTCCTTGGGAGGAATTTCCTCCTTCTCCTCGGGCTTTGCCGCCTGGGTCTGAGGCGCGGGCTTGGCCGGCTTTTCGGTTTTTTCGGATTTCTGCGGCTGAGCCGTCTTATTCTCCATAAAGGGTGTGCCCCAAAAATCCGTGTCCATGCTGCGGAGATTCCGCTCCGTCATAGAGCGGATCAGGTCCATCTGCTGCAAAATGATCTCGTCTTTTTTATCCATATCCAACGCTCCTCACCAAATTAAATTTGTCATTGCGAAGCCGGTGCGCACACCGGCTGTGGCAATCCGTACCTAAATGTATAAGGGAGACGGATTCCCACAGTCGCTTCGCTCCCTCGGAATGACAGGGGAAGATCTACTGCGTAAAATGTATGTTTTTCATGGCCCGGAACAAAAGCCCCGCCACGAAGCCTGTCAGCGTGCCCGTAACCAGCGACACACCCAGCAGCATGGGCAGATACCCCAGCACCGCCGTGCCGCCCAGGACGATCATGGCCGCGCCGATCTGCCCGATGTTATGGGCCGCCGCCCCGGCAATGGAGACGCCGTAAATGGACAGGCCCTTGGCCCGGCGCAGGACGATCATCACGACCATCGCGCCCACGCCGCCCATAAGGGAAAACAGCAGGGCCGAGGCGTTCCCCGCGAACAGGGAGCCCAGCAGGCACCGGGCCACCAAAATGACCAGCGCCGGCACGGCCCCCAGCTGATACAGGGCAAACACCGTGACGATGTTGGCAAGGCCCAGCTTCACCCCCGGCAGAGGTACTATAAGGGACACGGGGAAAAGGCTCTCCAGGGTGCTGAGGCCCAGGGCCAGGGCCGTTAAAACGGCGCAGAGGGCCAGGTTTTTCGTTGTCAGCT
>CAVHCH010000137.1:0-22960 GCA_963634265.1 Bacteroidaceae bacterium
GCCAGCGGCTCATGGACCTTGAACCAGGCGATGCGGAAGGCCATCATCACATAGGCCACCGCGTGGGCCTTGGGAAACAGGTAGCCGATCTTAGCCAGGGACTCGATGTACCACTCCGGCACCCCGTGGTCCTCCATGGCCTCCACCCAGCCCTCCTGGAATCCGCCCTTTTTCACCTTGCCCTTTCGCACAGCCTCCATGATCTTGAAGCTCATTTTCGGGTCCAGGCCCATGGAGATGAGATAGAGCATAATATCGTCACGGCAGCCTACGGTCTGCAAAACCGAGGCCGTGCCGCTGACGATCAGCTCCCGGGCGTTGCCCAGCCACACATCCGTGCCGTGGGAGAAGCCCGAAAGCCGCACCAGGGTATTAAAATCCTTGGGCTGGGTATCTATGAGCATCTGCCGGGTAAACCGGGTGTTGAACTCCGGGATAGCCACGGCCCCGGTGGGGCCCAGCAGAGGGTCATTTTCAAAGCCCAGGACCTTGGAGGAGGTGAAAATGCTCATGGTATCCGGGTCGTCCAAGGGGATAGCCCGGGCGTTGACCCCGGTGAGGTCCTCCAGCATACGGATCATGGACGGGTCATCGTGGCCCAGCATATCCAGCTTCAGGAGGTTATCCTCCATGCAGTGGTATTCAAAGTGGGTAGTGATGGTCTCCGCGTCCTCGGCGTCCGCCGGGTGCTGCACGGCGGTGAAATCCTCCACATCCATGTCGTCCGGCACCACCACCAGGCCGCCGGGGTGCTGGCCCGTGGTGCGCCGCACGCCCACGCAGCCCAGGGTCAGGCGATTCATCTCCGCGTTTCCGGCGGTGATATCCCGCTCCTCCAGGTACTTGCGCACAAAGCCGTAGGCGGTCTTTTCCGCCAGGGTCCCGATGGTCCCGGCCCGGAACACCTGGGTCTCGCCGAACATCTCCACCGCGTGGCGGTGGGCCCGGGCCTGGTATTCGCCGGAGAAGTTTAAGTCGATATCCGGCACCTTGCCGCCGCCGTAGCCCAGGAAGGTCTCAAAGGGGATGTCAAATCCGTCCTTCACCAGCTTCTCGCCGCACTCGGGGCAGATCTTATCCGGCATATCCGCGCCGCAGCCGTAGCTGCCGTCGGTGATGAACTCCGTGTGCTTGCACTTGGGGCAGCGGTAATGGGGCGGCAGGGAGTTCACCTCCGTGATGCCCGCCATGTACGCCACCAGCGACGACCCCACAGATCCTCGGGAGCCCACCAGGTAGCCGTTTTCCAAGCTCCGCTGCACCAGCTTCTGAGCCGACATGTACACCACATCGTACTTGCCCAAAATGCCGCCCAGCTCCACATTCAGCCGGTCCACGATAAGCTGGGGCGGGTTTTCCCCGTAGAGCTCGTGGCACTTGTTCCACACCATGTCGTGAAGCTCCTGCTCGGAGTTCTCCAGCCGGGGCGGGAACAGCTGGCCCGGGGGCAGCAGCTCGATTTCCTCCACCAGGTCCGCGATGCCCCGGGGGTTCTTCACCACCACCTCGTAGGCGGTCTCCTCGCCCAAATAGGAAAATTCCTCCAGCATCTCGTCGGTGGTCTTAAAATAAATGGGCAGGCTCTTGTCCGCGTCGGGGAATTTCTTGCTGGCCAGGAGCACATGGCGGAAAATTTCATCCTCCGGCTCCATGAAATGCACATCCCCGGTGGCGCAGACGGGCTTCCCCAGCTCCGCGCCCAGGGTGACGATGGTGCGGTTGAAGTCCCGCAGGTCCTCCTCGTCCCGTGCCTCGCCATTTCGCAGCATGAAGGCGTTGTTGCACAGGGGCTGAATTTCCAGGTAGTCGTAGAAGGACGCGATGCGCTTCAGCTCGTCCCAGTCCTTGTGGTCCACCACCGCCCGGAACAGCTCGCCCGCCTCGCAGGCCGAGCCGATGATGAGCCCCTCCCGGTGGGCCACCAGCTCCGTCTTGGGGATGATGGGGAAGCGCTTGAAATATTTTAAGTTGGAGGCCGACACCAGCTGATACAGGTGCTTGAGCCCCAGCTTGTTTTTCGCCAGAATGATGATGTGCTTGGGGCGGCGGTGGTTTTTATTGCCCAGGGGCCGCAGCTCCAGCATTTTATCGTTGATCTCCTGCAGGCGGCTGATGCCCAGCTCCCGGCGCATTTTCTCGAAAAAGGGAATGAGCATATAGCCCACCATCCCCGCGTCGTCCGAGGCGCGATGGTGATTAAAGGCGGGCAGGTCCAGGTGCTCCGCCACCACATCCAGCTTGAATTTGTTCAGCTCCGGCAGCAGGTTTTGGGCCAGGATCAGCGAGTCCACATAGGTGGGGGAGAATTCCAGCCCCGCCCGGCGGCAGCCCTCCCTGATGAACCCGATGTCAAACTCCGCGTTGTGGGCCGCCAGGGGCCGCCCGTCCACGAATTTTAAGAACGCCTCCAGGGCCTCCTTGGGCTGGGGCGCGTCCCTGAGCATAGCGTCGGTGATGCCCGTGAGGCCGATAATTTCCGGGGTCAGCCGTCGCCCCGGGTTTACAAAGGTCTGAAATCGGTCCGTGATCTCCCCGTTTTTCAGCACCACCGCGCCGATCTCCGTGATGGCCTCCTTCATCACCTGGAGGCCCGTGGTCTCGATGTCGAAGCAGACGATCTCGTCGTCAAAATCCTGGTCCGCCGGGCCATGTACCGCCACCCGGTCGTCCAGGTTGTTGATGAAATACCCCTCCACGCCGTAGAGAATTTTGATTTTCCCCTTGGCCGTATGCCAGGCGTCGGGAAAGGCCTGCACCACGCCGTGGTCGGTGAGGGCAATGGCCGGATGGCCCCAGGAGATGGCCTCCTTAATGACCGCCGCCGGGTCCGTCAGCGCGTCCATGTTGGACATGCGGGTGTGCAGATGCAGCTCCACCCGCTTCTCCTTGGCCGTGTCCTTCCGGGCCTCGTGGCCGATCTTCACGATGTTAAACGGCGCCATCTGCACATCCTTGCCGTCCCGGGTCAGCTCCATGATGCCCTGGACCCGCAGCCACATCCCCGGGGCAATGGCGCTTTGCAGCCCGCCCAGCTCCTTGGTCTGCATATATTTGCGGACGGTGACGGAGTTTTTGTAGTCCGTCATGTCGAAGGTCAGGACCCACACGCCGGGCCGCCTCGTCTCATGGCAGTCAACGAAAAACACCTTGCCCTCCACCACGATGGTGCCCATTTTGGGGTTCAGCCCCTCCATGGGGATGGGCCGGCCCTTGATGGCCTTGCCCAAAAGCACCTGTTCCTCGCTCTTTTTCCCGCTGGCGGACACGAAGCGAAGACGCACCTGCCGCATGTCATAGTGCGCCTGCAAAAGCTGCTCCAGCGCCGTCACAGCGGCGGCGGGCACCGTCTGTGGGCACTCCACCTCCGCCTCCAGGGCGCGGCTCTCCTTATTCAGTTCGCCGCTCACCACCTTGGCCCCAGTCAGCATGGACCGAAACTCCTGGGGCGGCAAAAAGCTCCCAAAAAAGTCAAAAAATCCTAATTTTTCCATCTTTACAGCTTCTCGATTTCTTCCATCAATGCGTCCACCAGCTTGTCCTCCGGGACCTTATACAGTATCTCGCCCCGGCGGAACACCAGGCCCTCGCCCTTGCCCCCGGCGATGCCCACATCGGCGGCGGAGGCCTCGCCGGGCCCGTTGACCACGCAGCCCATCACCGCCACGGTGATGTTCTTCTCGCAGCCCTCCAGCCGCCGCTCCACCTCCCGGGCAATGGGGATCATGTCGTATTTCGTCCGCCCGCAGGTGGGGCAGGACACCAGGTTCGGCCCAAAGCGCCGCACCCCGGCGGCGGATAATATCTGCTTCGCCGCCCGCACCTCCTCCACCGGGTCCGCCGTGAGGCTCACCCGCATGGTGTCGCCGATGCCCAGGCACAAAAGGCCCCCGATGCCCATGGCGGACTTCAAAATGCCCATGGTGGGCGTGCCCGCCTCGGTAACGCCCAGGTGCAGGGGATAGTCCGTCTGGGCCCGGAGAAGCTGATACGCCCGCATATTCACCGGTACATCCGAGCACTTGACGGAGATGCAGATGTCGTCAAAATTGCAGTCGTTCAAAAGGCGCACATGGCCCAGGGCGCTCTCCACCAGGGCCTGGGCCGTGACGCCGCCGTACTTTGCCAGCAGCTCCTTTTCCAGGGACCCGCCGTTGACGCCGATGCGGATGGGGATGCCCCGCTCCCGGCAGGCATCCGCCACGGCCCGCACCCGGTCATGGGACCCGATGTTGCCGGGGTTGATGCGAATTTTATCCGCCCCCTGCTCCGCGCACATAAGGGCCAGCTTATAGTCAAAATGGATGTCGCACACCAGGGGGATGTGGATTTGGCGCTTGATCTCCCCCACGGCCCGGGCCGCGTCCGCATCCGGCACGGCCACCCGGATGATCTCGCACCCGGCCTCCTCCAAGCGGAGAATTTGCCCCACCGTGGCCGCCACATCCTGGGTGGGCATGTTGCACATGGACTGTATCGACACGGGCGCGCCGCCGCCCACGGCCACGCCGCCCACCTGAATTTGCTTACTCATGTTCTCGTCCGCTCCTTTCTCCCGCGCCCAAAACGCAAAAAGCCTCGCAGAGTTCGCGTCCGCAGACGCGAAAAATTAAAATCATTTTTCACCGCGACATGCGCGTGGGGAAAAATACCTCTCAGCCTGCAAGTGTGGAATTTTTGCGCTCCGCGCAAAAATTATGCGCGCAGCAGGCTGTAAGCCTTTTGGCAGAAAATTCCGCAGGAATTTTCGCCAGTTATTGAAATAGTTTCCACACATCCTGGAATGTCACCGCCAGCATCAGCAGCATCAGCAGCACAAATCCGGCAATGTGGACATAGCTCTCGAATTTCTGCGGAATGCGCTTGCGGATGACCAGCATACACAAAGCATTGATGACCAGGAAGAATATCTTTCCCCCGTCCAGGGCCGGCAGGGGCAGTAGGTTCATCACCGCCAGGTTTACCGCGATCATGGCCGCCAGGTACGCAATGTTCCGCACGGCGGCGGCAGTGGAGCCGCTGCTTTGCCCCACATCGGTGATGACCGTCACAATGCCCACCGGGCCGCTGATGTCCTTCACCCCGGCCTGGCCCGTCACCAGCATTTGCAGCGACAGCCGCACCATGCGCACGAAGTCCGCCGCATTGGCAAAGCTCATTTGGAGCCGGTCTCCCAGGGTGGCCTCCTTCACGGTGAAGTTCAGCCCGTAGCCGGTGTAGGCGTTGCCGCTCTGGTCGGTGTACTCCCGGCGCTCCATGGAAACGCCCGTCAGCTCCACTTTTTTCCCGTCCCGCACCACGGTCAGGTCGTACTGTCCCGTTTGGTTCAGGTTTAGCAGCAGCGTCAGGTCGCTGTACACATAGATTTTTTCCCCGTCAATGGCCGCAATGCGGTCCCCCACCTGCAAGGTCTCCTGCAAGGGGCAGCCGTCGGCAAAGCTCCCGATAATGGGCTGGGCCATGGTTTTCACGCTGCTGTTGAGACACAGGATAATAAGCAGGCCCGTGAGGAAATTCATCCCCGCTCCGGCGGCGAAGATCAAGAGCTTGGCCCAAAAGCCCTTGTTTTCCAGGGCCCGGGGGTCGTCGGATGCCTCGTCCTCCCCCTCCATAGCGCAGAACCCGCCGAAGGGCAGGCAGCGCAGGGCGTAGAGGGTCTCCCCTTTTTGCTTCTTGAAAATGGCGGGGCCCATGCCGATGGAAAACTCATTCACCCGCACGCCGCAGGCCTTGGCGGCCATGAAATGCCCCAGCTCATGCACGGCAATGAGCACGCCGAACACCAGCACCGCAACCAAAATATATACAACAGTGGACATAGTCGCTCCCATCTGACGCCCCAGGCGTCGGTGATTTACCGGGCGGCCTCCCGGCCCAACCGGTCTGCCTCCAGTATATCCGCAAGGCTCGGCTGATATTTCACCGGCACCCGGGAAAGCGCCTGCTCTACCCGGCGGGAAATGTCGTTAAACCCAATTTTACCCCGCAGGAACTGCGCCACGGCCACCTCGTTGGCCCCGTTCATAATGGCGCAGGCGGTACCCCCGGCGGCGGCGCACGCCTTGGCGATGCGCAGGCAGGGAAAGGCCGCTTCGTCCGGGGCGCTGAAGGTCAAGGGCCCGCAGCTAAGCAGGTCCAAGGTCTTATCCGGGGTCTCGGCCCGGTAAGGATAGGTCAGGGCGTAGCGGATGGGCAGCTTCATGTCCGGCGTGCCCAACTGGGCCAGCATGGCCCCGTCCCGGAACTCCACCAGGGAGTGAACGATGCTCTGGCGGTGGATCACCGCCTCCACCTGGGCAAGGGGCAGCCCGTAAAGCCGCATGGCCTCGATGATTTCCAAGCCCTTGTTCATCAGCGTAGCGGAGTCGATGGTGATTTTGGCGCCCATGGTCCAGTTGGGGTGGCGCAGAGCGTCCCCCGCCGTCATGTGCTCCAATTCTGCAAAGCTCTTGCCGAAAAACGGTCCCCCGGAGCAGGTGAGCAGCAGGCGCTTAATTTCGCCCCTGTCCCGGCACCCCTGTAAGCTCTGGAAGATCGCCGAGTGCTCCGAGTCCACCGGCACGATCTCCGCGCCGTACTTCTCCGCCTCGGCCATCACCAACTCCCCAGCGCACACCAGGGTCTCCTTGTTGGCCAGGGCAATGCGCTTTTTCTTTCGGATGGCCGCGAGAGTCGGCTCCAGGCCCACGCTGCCCATGACCGCCGTTACCACGGTGTCCGCCTCCGTCAGCTCCGCCGCCGCCAGCAGGCCCTCTCTACCGCTGATAACCTCGATGGGCAGGCCCTTTAGCCGCACGCGCAGCTCCCGGGCCGCATCTTCTTCAAACACGGCAGCAAGGCACGGGCGAAACTGCCGTGCCTGCTGCTCCAATAAGTCGATTTGTCTCCCGGCGGTGAGGGCCGCGACCTTTAGCCCCAGCTCCTCCGCCACTTGCAGCGTTTGCCGGCCAATGGAGCCGGTGCTGCCCAAAACGGAAATACACTTACTCATTTTTTCTCACATTCCCACCGCCGTGGCGATCATCCACACCACCGGGGCGGCGAAGATCACGCTGTCAAAGCGGTCCAGCACGCCGCCGTGGCCCGGCAGCAGCCGCCCGTAGTCCTTGATGCCGAACTGGCGCTTGATGATGGAAAAGCTCAGGTCGCCCAGCTGGCCCATAAACGCGCCCACCAGGCCGATGACCATGCACCAGCCGATGGACAGCGGCTCCACCGTGACGAAGTAGAACACGATGCGGAACACGATCATCCCCAGCACGCCGCCGATGAGGCCGCCCACAGCGCCCTCCACGGTCTTTTTGGGGCTGGCCTTGGGGGCCAGCTTGTGCTTGCCGCAGGCCATGCCCGTAAACAGGGCCGCCGCATCGCTCATGAACGCCGCCACCAGGGGCATCAGCACCAGTCCGCCGCCGTAGGTCAGCAGCCGCAGCCGCAGCAGGCAGCTCATAGCCAGGGGGATGGCTACGCCGCCCAGCAGCACCGCGCAGATGTCCTGGAACGCAATGGCGTTCTCCCGGCCATACCACCGCACCGCCAGGAAAAACAACAGCGCGACCCCTGCGCACAGCAGCCAGGGGGCCGCCGCCAGGACGGTTTTCTTATATTCGTCCAGCCCTGCGTAGGTGGAAAACACCGTCAGCACGGCCAAAACCCCCGCCAGCACCCATAGTCTCTTCGTCTTTTCCGGGCCGCACACCGCCGCCAAAAGCTCGTGGGCCCCGATGATGCCCAGCCCCGCCAGCAGCGCCGCCGTGGCCCAGTGGGTGGCCCAGCACAGCACCAAAAGCAGCAGCGGTATACCCACCACCGCCACCAGAATTCTCTGTTTCATAGCTCAAGTTCCTCTTAAAATGTCTCTTACTTCACGCCGCCGAACCGCCGGTCCCGCTGCTGGTAGGCCGCAATGGCCTCGTCCAGATCCTTTTCGCCGAAATCCGGCCACAGGGTCTCGCAGAAGTAAAACTCCGAATACGCGCACTGCCACAGCAGGAAATTACTCAGCCGCAATTCCCCGCCGGGGCGGATGATAAGCTCCGGGTCGGGGATACCGGCGGAGTAGAGATACTTTCCAAAGTTCTCCTCCGTCATCTCCTCCCCCGCCGCCGCGCAGAGCTTGGCCGCGTGGAGAATTTCATCCCGCCCGCCGTAGTTGATGCAGAGGTTTGCCTGGAAGCCCTCCACCCGGTCGGCCACCTGGTCTGCCTTGCGGGCCAGGTCCTGCAGCTCCGGGCTCAGGGCCGAGAGGTCGCCGAAAAAGCGGAGCTTCATCTGGTCCCGCTCCATGGTGTCGATGGCCTCCAGCATATACTTTTTAAGCAATGCCATCAGCGTGCTCACCTCGTCGGCAGGCCGCTTCCAGTTCTCCGTGGAGAAGGCGTAAATGGTCAGATAGTCCACGCCGATGTCCCGGCAATAGAGCGCGATTTTGCGAAAGGTCTCCGCCCCCACCTTATGTCCGGCAGTACGAGGAAGCCCGCGCTTCTTCGCCCAACGACCGTTGCCGTCCATAATGATAGCGATGTGGCGGGGAAGGCGGCTTTTATCCACCTGCCCCGCCTTATGAGAGACTTTTTTGGAAAACAGTCCCATCAGACGGACATCAGTTCCTTTTCTTTGATGTCCAGGAGCTTGTCCAGTTCCTTGCAGTTGTCGTCGGTGATCTTCTGCAGGTCCTTTTCCGCCATTTTCAGCTCGTCCTCGGTGATCTCGGACGCCTTCTGCATCTTCTTAAACTTGTCCATGGCGTCCCGGCGGATGTTGCGCACGGCCACCTTTCCGTTTTCGGAATACTTGTGGATCTGCTTCACCAGCTCCTTGCGGCGCTCCTCGGTGAGCTGGGGGAAGGACAGGCGGATGCACTTGCCGTCGTTCTGGGGATTGATGCCCAGGTCGGACTCCAGAATGGCCTTTTCAATGGGCCGCAGCAGGGAGCCATCCCAGGGGGTGATGACCAGGGTCCGGGGGTCCGGGGACGCGACGCTGCCCACCTGCTGGATGGGCGTGGGAGTGCCGTAGTAGTCCACGGAAATGCGGTTGAGCACGGCGGCATTGGCCCGGCCCGCCCGCACGGCGGCAAAGTCGTTCTTCACGGACTCGATGCTCTTTTTCATCTTCTCTTCATAAACCTTGTATTCGTCTTTCAGCATGGGGTTAAGCCTCCTTTACGATCGTACCGATTTTTTCTCCGCGCAGGGCGCGAATGATGTTGTAGGGGTCCTTCAGGGCAAATACCAAAACGGGGATGTGGTTATCCATAGACAGGCTGGTGGCGGTGCTGTCCATCACGGACAGGTGCTGGGCCAGCACATCGTCATAGGTAATGGAATCAAACTTTTTCGCGTCGGCATGCTTGGCCGGGTCGCAGTTGTAAACGCCGTCGATGTTCTTCGCCAGCAGAATGACATCCGCGCCGATCTCCGCCGCCCGCAGCACCGCCGCGGTGTCCGTGGAGAAAAACGGGCTTCCGATGCCGCAGCCGAAGATGACCACGCGCCCCTTTTCCAGGTGCCGGATAGCCCGAGCCCGGATGTAGGGCTCCGCCACTTCCTTAATTTCCAGGGCGGTCTGCACGCGCACATCCACGCCCTTCTGCTCCAGCACATCGGCCATAGCCATGCAGTTCATAGCCGTTGCCAGCATGCCCATGTGGTCGGCCCGGGTGCGCTCGATGTAGCCCTCACCGTTCTTCACGCCGCGCCAAAAGTTGCCGCCGCCTATGACCAGGCCCACCTGCACGCCCATCTCCACACATTCCTTGATAACATCCGCCACCTGACCCATAACGCCAAAGTCCAGGCCAAAGTGCTTCTCACCCGCCAGGGCCTCGCCGCTGATCTTCAGCAGCACCCGTTTATATTTCGGCTCGTCCATACGAATCCTCCCTCATTTATTCTCCTATACCATCGGTTGACAAGGGCAAACACGCCTGCCAGCACGCCTTTGCGGCGCAGAAATGTGTCCAGACAAGGAAAGGCCCGCAGGGAATACTTGCCGTATTTCCAAGGGACTTGACGCAGTATGGGCGCATTTCTGCCCGTCAAAACCGTGTCTGCCCTTGTTAACCGATGGTATTATTCTACAATATTTCCCGCCTTTTGTAAATGAAATTTTCACAAAACCCGCCTCTTGTTTTTCTCCGCCCAAGGGATATAATGAGAGTATCAAAATCTGCCATCGCACCCCCGCCCCCAAAGGCTCCCCTGCGCAAGGGGAAATCGCCGCAGCGCTGCCAGTGACAGAAGAAGCAAGGCAATTTCGAGGAAGTGCCCCGATTGGCGGCCACGACAGTGGCCGGGAATCGGTTGGCACGACGGTGGGCAGGCTGTCCGCGAAGCGGACTGAGGGGTCGGCCCCAGCACTACTTGAATGCGCCCGTAGGGGACGATGCCCGCATCGTCCCGCCCCGCCGCACTTCTTGAGTGTGTCCGTAGGGGGCGGCGTCCTCGACGCCCCGCTTACCGCACTCCTTGTCATCCGTAGGGGCGGGGTCCTACCCCGCCCGCGGGAGGGGCAGAGCCCCTCCCCTACGCACTCCACGGAGCCCACCGCACCGGGCGGACAGAGTCGTCCGCCCCTACAACCTCTTTCAGAATACTAATGTAGGGCGGGCTGACCACAGCCCGCCGCCCGGTCTTGCACCACGCTTCTTGTAACCGTGTCATTGCGAAGCCAGTTCGCAAACAGGCTGTGGCAATCCGTATTCCTAAAAAAGCAAATTTTTCAAAAAAAGGAGAACCCACCATGGACCTTCACCATGTCTTAGGCAGCACCTATGTGGCCGACGGCGCCACCGCCCTGCTGCCCATTTATAAATTAAACGACACCGACATCGTCCTCCTGGACACCGGCTACGCCAAGTTAGACCGCAGCGCCCTCACCCACCTGCTGGACGATAACAACTTCCACCTCAAAGGCATCCTCTGCTCCCACGCCCATTTCGACCACACCGGCAATGTCCGCTACCTCCAGCAGCGCTATGGGGCCCTGGCCGCCGCCCAGCTCATCGAGGCGGGCATCTCCGTAAACCCCGATGCCTACCGGGCCAACTATGTAGCCCTGACCTATGGCCGCAGCCGGGCCTATTTCCTGGAGGAGTGCTTCACCGCCGATGTCATCATCCCCCCGGACGCCACGGAGCTTACCTTCTGCGGCGCAAAATTCGGCATCCTCCAGCTCCCCGGCCACAGCGCCGGCCACATCGGCATCGTCACCCCCGACGGCGTGGCCTACCTGGGCGACTGCCTCATCAGCCGCTCGGAGATCGAGTCCGCCAAGCTCCCCACCTCCATGTTCATCGCCCGGGACCTGGAGAGCAAGCGCAGCCTGTATTCCCTCCGCTGCCCCGCCTACATCGTGGCCCACAAGGAGGTGCTGACGGACATCACCGACCTGATAGGCGAAAACATCCGCTTCATCGAGGGCAAAGCCCAGGAAATGCTCGCCTGCCTCCAGGACGGCATGACCTTCGACCAGTGGATCTACGAATTCTGCAAAAAGGAAAATATCCGCACCCACAACCAGCTGAAATTCAGCATCGTGGAGCGCAATTTCTCCAACTTCGCCGCCTGGATGGAGGACGAGGGCCTGGTGGAAATTCGCCGGGAATTCTGCGCCAAAAAATACTACCACGCCTAACCGAAAAATTCAAATCCTCCCTCCCCACGCCGCAGCCCACCCGCTGCGGCGTTTTTCGTTTCAAAATTGGCCTTTGCCAGTTTTGAAATCTTCACAAATCCCCGCTCCGTTTATGTTATATTGAATGGGAACCTATGGAAACAGAGAAAGGATGATCCTATGCAGCAGCATAAAAAACATAAGCGTCTGTCCGCGGCGGCCCTGGCCCTTTGCGCCGTGCTGGCCCTGTGCCTGCTGCCCGGCTGCTCCCAAAGCGGCGGCGGGCAGAACGCCTCCACCGGCGCCGAGCCCACCACCCTGGAGCAGTATCTGCTGAAAAACCGGGGCATCGCCTACGACCAGTCCGACTATCCGAAGCTGGTGGGCGCGGAAAACGCCATCGACCTCACCTCGGAGTTCGACTGCAATGTAGACCACAGCTACTCCACCGACATCAACGACATCGTCATCACCGGCGACAGGCTCTACCTTGCCAACCTCAACACCCCCTCCTTCAACGGCCAAAGCCTCTGGCAGGCGGGCACCCTCCCCGGCAGCAATGTGGTCTCCTGGCACCTGACCTACGACGGCGAGATGGGCACCCTGTATCTCAAGGGCGGCGCGGCCTATAAGATCAGCGCCAACCCCTTCTCCGCCCAGCCCCTGGACAGCGCCCAGTCCGCCCTCTTCTCCAAGGTGTACCGCTACGCTGCGGACGGCAAGACCCTGGAGGACTGCACCGCTGAGTTTCTCAGCGCCGACAAGGTGTATAACAACGGCGGCCCCACCGTCGTCTTTATCGGCGAGAAGGTGAGCCTCCTCTTCCCCGCCCAGTACCTGGACCCCACCACCACCGGGTGGAACTGGTACCGCGACATGGGCTGGCGGGAGTACATCGCCTTTGACCTGGACCTGTCCGCTATCGGCGGCGAGACCCCCATCCGCCTTTTCAACTGCAACATTCTCATGACCGACCGGGCCTTCTACGAGCTCTATTACACCTCCGCGCCCCTGGATAATTCCGATGCCGCCGCCCAGCTGGCCCCGGACGGCTCCGTCTCCCCCTACTTCCCCTCGGCCACCCATCCCAACTGCCCCATAGCCCTGCGCAAGATCACCCTGCTCACGGACTTTTACACCGATGTCCGCTGCCTCTCCGCAGGCTTCGTCATCACCGATGACTATACCGTCCTGCCCATCCAGGACATCATCACCGAGGGCTACGGCGACTACGACCGTTACAGCCCCACCAGCTTTGACACCACCTGGTAACGCACCCAATAGGAGGAACTGAAAATGAAAAAAATCGTATCCCTGCTTCTGACCCTGCTCCTGCTCCTGTCCCTGACCGCCTGCGGCCAAAAGGTGACCATCACCCCCACCGCCGCCAAGTCCGTGGAGACGGAGAAATACGAGTCCGCCGACTTCAGCATCACCATCCCCAAGGGCTGGACCGTCACCTCCGGCGGCACTAACATCTACCACAGCATCCGCATCTACGACCCCAATGAGCCCCTGAACCAGATGTTCGTCCTGCTGAAGGCGGATGTCCTGCTCCACAGCCAGGCCGGCAAGGACGCCTACCAGCAGCTTTATAACATGGGCAGCACCCAAATGATCCTCTTCGCCAAGGCGCCGGTGCTGGAAAACCCGTCCACCGAGGGCTTTTTCAAAATTTTCCCCCAGTATGCGTCCTTCGTCTCCCAGGTGGAGCCGGACTACGCAGGCTATGTGTTCCCCCAGTTCAATAATTTCACCGTCACCGACCGCTACCCCTCCACCAGCCCCATGAAGGCTTCCGCCCTGGGCGATGAGCAGCTCCGGGCCACCTTCACCGAGAACGGTAAGGAGGGCGAGGGCCTGTTCGCCGCCAGCGTGGTGGACTTCGGCAGCACCCCCATCTCCGGCGGCACCCTCATCGGCTACCAGCTCCAGACCGCCGACGGCGGCTACTACATGGCCTATAATATTATGGCCATCACCGCCGTCAAGGACAGCTTCATCGAGTGGGAAAGCGTCCTGGCCGACTGCATGAAGACCCTGCAATATTCCGACAGCTTCGTCTCCGCCACCAACCAGGCCAGCAACGAAAAGGTGGCCCTGGCCAACCAGATCAGCCAGAATTTCAACGCCACCATGGACGGCTTCATGTCCTCCTGGGAGAGCCGCAACAAGAGCCAGGATATAATGAGCCAAAAGCAAAGCGATGCCACCCTGGGCTACGAGCGGGTCTACGACACCGAGACCGGCGAGATCTATAAAGCCACCAACGGCTTCACCGACGACTATACCGGCAAACGCTACGAAGCCGTCACCGACGACAACATGTACGCCGAACCCATCAGCGGCTATATCGAAAAGGTCAGCTAATAGCTTCTGAAGCGAATAAAATAGAAATAATCCGCCCCGGAGCCGTCCCCCAAAGAGACCGCCCCGGGGCGGAAATTTATACCGTTGTGCGACCACCCCCACCCCGCCGCCCGATATGCACCGCACCCCATGCAAAACCCCATGTCATTGCGAGGGCGCAAAGCGCCCGTGGCAATCCGTAACCCCCGTCCTCAAAGGCTCCCCTGCGTAAGGGGAAATCGCCGAAGCGCTGCCAGTGGCAGATGAAGCGAGGCGATTTCGAGGAAGTGCCCCGATTGGCGGGCACGACAGTGGCCGTCAGTCGGCTGGCACGACGGTGGGCAGGCTGTCACGGCGAAGCCGTGACTGAGGGGTCGACGCACCGCACCCCATGCACCGCACCCCATCTTTCCACTTTCCACTTTCATCTTTCCTCTTTCCAATTCCCCCCCTCCCCAAAATCTTTTCACTCTTCACTCTTCACTTTTCACTCTTCTCTCTAACCTAAAAACTCCCGCCCCCACCCCGTATCACACAGGGTGGGGGCGGTCCAAATCAACCACACATATTGCAAATTCTACGGCGTCCTTACTTTTCCCTTGGCTTCCTCCGCAGGGCCAGCCAGGCCCCGCCGCTGACGGTCAGCAGCGCCGCCCACAGGGTCAGGCTCCCGCTGTCCCCGGTGGCCGGGGTGCCCTTATCAGCGCCATTCTCACCCTTGCCGGAACCGCTGTCACCCTTGCCGGTAGCGGGCAAAACCACATCCTCCGGCTGCAAAACCGCCGTCAGCTCCTTGTCGCCGAAGTACAGGCCGCACCGGGCGCAGACCCAATATTCCTTGTGCCCCGGCTCCGTCTCCGTGGGGGCCTGGGCCGCCACATGGGTCACATCGTGCCCCAGGGCGGGCAGAGCCACCGTGCGGCTGTCCTCGTAGTCCTGGTCCTCGAAGGTCACTTTGGCCGTGTACACCGCCGCCCCCGCCTCTGTGCAGGCGGCGGGGGTGACGACCTTGTGGCTCATGACCACCGCAGGCTCTTCCCTGTGCGTCCCATCATTTTGGCAGGTAAACCGCACCGTGGCGGCAGTGCCGTCCTCGTTCCAGGTCCACTCCGGCGCGCCCCAGTTATGGCCCGTGGCCGGGATGACAAGCCCCGCCCGGGTGGCCTCCGCCCCGTCGAGCAGGAGGATCAACTGGCACTCCACACAGATCCGATGAGCTTTCTGCCCGTCCTCCGTGCAGGTGGCCGCCCGCTCCCCATACTGACAGAAGTTGTGAGGAAACAGCTCGCCGAATTCGTTCCCGCAGACCTGACACTTGGCCTTCTTGGAGCAAGTAGGCATCCCGCCGGAGCACTCCGCCTCGTCCAGGTGCGTCCCGCACCCGTTCTTACAAGCATGGTAGTGCTTCTCATTCTCCTGCGTCCACTCCGCCGCCGGGTCATGCTTCGCAGCATCCACCGCACCATACTCCCCGCCGCAGACGGCGCACTCCGCTTTCTTCATGCAGTCAGCCGTCCCACCGGAGCAGTCCGCCTCGTCCAGGTGCGTCCCGCACCCATTCTTGCAGGCGTGGTAGTGTTTATCATTTTCCTGACTCCACTCCGCCGCCGGGTCATGGTTGGCGGCATCCACCGTACCATACGCCCCGCCGCAAGTGTCGCACTCCGCTTTCTTCACGCAGTCAGCCGTCCCGCCGGAGCATTCCGCCTCGTCCAGATGCGTCCCACACCCATTCTTGCAGGCGTGATAATGCTTCCCATTCTCCTGCGTCCACTCCGCCGCCGGGTCGTGGCCCGTGGGGTCGGGCTGCCCGTACTCGTTGCTGCAGACCACGCAGACCGGCCCGCTGGTGCAGGTGGCCTTGCCGCCCACATGGTCGTGGAGATAGCCGCACACCGAGCAGGCGCCGCCCACCCAGACATGGTTCTCCACCTCCACCGTAGCCCCGCAGCAGCTATACTGCTTGCCGTGGGTCTCAGCGGTCTGCGTCCAGCTCCAGGTGCCCTCATGGTTGTTGGGGTCCACCGAGCCGTAGAGCTCGAAGCACAGCTCACACATGGCCTGCCACCTGCATGTAGCCACGCCCCCGTAGCAGGGACTGATGTCCTCCAGGTCGCATTTCCAACATCTCCGCCGGTGCTTATCCCCCTCCACCTGGACGCAAGCGCTCCAGTTGTGCCGGGCCTCACCCACGGTGAACATCTCCGAGCCCATTTTCCCGCACACGCAGGAGTAGAAGTACAACGCCGGACGGTCGCATTGCGGCCCGTCGAACTTATACTCATACTTCTCCACCTTCTGGTCATACACATGCTCGCCGTAGCCGTCCTTGAGGCGATTCTCCCCCAGGGGGCAGTTGGCCGTCCGGCAGGCGTGCCAGTGGCCGTCGTTGTCCGCAGTCCACGCGTCCCCGTCCCACTGGTGTGTGTGCTTCTCGCCGGTGAAATCCTCCAGGCTCCAAGCCTGGCCTCCGCCTTCATTTTTCAGCTTCATAGTCACCGGGTTCTCGCTGCAAAAGTCCGTGTAGCGGTCGCCGTTGGCCTCCTCGCTGAAAATAGACACGACCAGGTTCTTCCCCCGGGTCTCGTCCGTAACGGGGATCTTCAGTTCCGCCGTGCCGCTGCCTCTCTCCGCGCAGCTGGCCAGCTTCCCGTAGTACAGCATATTCCCCTGCTCATCCTTTATAAGGCAGGAGATATACTGATTTTCCCCCACCGGAGCGTCGGAATAGGCAAAGTGCAGCGTGTCCGTCAGCCCTTCGTCCGTGGCGTACACCTTCAGCGTCTGGGCGCTGCTCTTCATGGTGAATTTTATCGTCCCTTCGGGCTTCTCCAGCTTCACCAGTCCGCCGCCCACCGTAGCCGCCGACTTACCTGTGGCGTCCGCGCTGGAGGTGAACACCCAATTCCGCATGGTCATCGTCGCAGCCGGCCGGATATAGACACTCGTGTTCTCCAGGCCGGTGGGCGAAATGGTTCCCGGAAACATATAGCCGCTGCCCCACATATTAAAGGCTCGGTCACCAAAGCCATCGTCCCCATCCCGCGACCAAAAATCCACGGTATTCTGTCCGTTTGGATAGCGCTTCACATTGGAGTTATCGATGCTGAAATACTCCTCATACGACAGCGGCCACAGCTTCTGTGCCTCCACATCCTGGCCGAAAACGCCATCGTTTTTCACCGTCAGCGTCCGCCCCCACAGGAGCCTGCGCTCCTTCTCGGGCAAGGCGTTGGCCAACTCCTCCATCTTGAGCTGGAGGGTGCTGCCGGCGTACTCCGAGGGCTTTTTCCATGCCTTCATCCCGCTGGGATTGTTGTCATAGTACACCCAGTCATAGTCCTTGCTGTATCGATACCGGGTGGTGTTCTCCCGCTGCTCTTTGGTGCCGAAGCGCCACGCCACGCAGCCGAGATCTCCGCCTGCCTCCACCGCCCAAAGCGTAATGTGCTCCGTCTGGGGAAACACGCCGCTGCTCCCGTCGCCGATGACCCACCACTCGCGGCCTCCGAAGGCCACCTTCGTTTCGTTCACCCGGATCTCCGTTTCGCCTATGCCCGCCGCCTGCGCCGGCACAGGCGCCAGTCCCAGCGCCATAACCAGCGCCAGCAGCACACTCAGCCATCTCTTTTTCACTCTCACGCCTCCCATCTTTTTTTCATTCCACGCGCCGCCCCGGCCCCGCCGGACGCCCGCGCCCTTTCTCTATACGCCCCCATTATAGCAGAATTTCTCAATATTTTCAATAAACATTCAAGAAATTTTTCGGTAAATCCAAACCCTATTTTATAGCAAACGGAGAGAAAGTCTTTTCGCCTTCCCCCCGTTTCAAGCACCGCCGCCGCAGCGCTTACCGCACCCCTTGTTACGCGCCGTAGGGGGCGATGCCCACATCGCCCCGCCCCGCCGCACTACCTGTAACCCTCCGTAGGAGGCGGCGTCCCCGACGCCCCGTTTACCGCACTTCATGTCATGTGTAGGGCGGGCTGACCACAGCCCGCCGCCGGTCTTGCACCGCACCTCCTGAAAAACAATGTCATTGCGAGGGCGCAAAGCGCCCGTGGCAATCCGTAACCCCCGTCCTAAAAGGCTCCCCTGCGTAAGGGGAGCTGTCACGGCTCCGCCGTGACTGAGGGGTCGCCCCCCGCACCCCATGCACCGTCCCCCATCTTTCCACTTTCCTCTTTCCTCTTTCCGCCTCCCCCGTCCCCCAAAATCTTTTCACTTTTCACTCTTCACTCTTCACTCTTCACTTTTCACTCTTCTCTCTAACCCAAAAACTCCCGCCCCCACCCCGCGCAATGCAGGGTGGGGGCGGTCCAATTCAACCACAAATATTCAAATTCTACGGCATTCTTACCGCTCCCGCAGCTTCCTCCGCAGGGCCAGCCAGGCCCCGCCGCTGACGGTCAGCAGCAGCGCCCACAGGGCCAGGCTCCCGCCATCCCCGGTGGCCGGGGTGCCCTTGTCGGGGCCGCTGTCACCCTTTCCGGTAGCGGCCAAAACCACATCCTCCGGCTGCAAAACCACCGTCAGCTCCTTGTCGCCGAAGTACATGCCGCACCGGGCGCAGACCCAATGTTCCTTGTGTCCCGGCTCCGTCTCCGTGGGAGCCTGGGCCGCCACATGGGTCACATCGTGTCCCAGGGCGGGCAGAGCCACCGTGCGGCTGTCCTCGTAGTCCTGTTCCTCGAAAGTCACTTTTGCCGTGTACACCGCCGCACCCGCCTCCGTGCAGGCGGCGGGGGTCGTGACCTTGTTGCTCATGACCACCACAGGCTCCTCAATATGCGTCCCGTCATTCTGACAGGTAAACCGCACCGTGGCGGCGGTGCCGTCCTCGTTCCAGGTCCATTCCGGCGCGCCCCAGCTATGGCCCGTGGCCGGGATGACAAGCCCCTCTCGGGTGGTCTCCACCCCGTCGAGCAGGAGGATCAACTGGCACTCCACACAGATCCGATGAGCTTTCTGCCCGTCCTCCGTGCAGGTGGCCGCCTGCTCCCCATACTGACAGAAGTTGTGGGGAAACAGCTCGCCGAATTCGTTTCCGCAGACCTGACACTCGGACCTCTTGGAGCAAGTGGGCATCCCGCCGGAGCACTCCGCCTCGTCCAGGTGCGTCCCACACCCATTTTTACAAGCGTGGTAGTGTTTATCATTCTCCTGTGTCCATTCCGCCGCCGGGTCATGGTTCGTGGCATCCACCGCACCATATTCCCCGCCGCAAGTGTCGCACTCCGCCTTCTTCACACAATCAGCCGTCCCGCCGGAGCACTCCGCCTCGTCCAGGTGCGTCCCGCACCCATTCTTGCAGGCGTGGTAGTGTTTATCATTTTCCTGACTCCACTCCGCCGCCGGGTCGTGGTTGGCGGCATCCACCATACCATACTCCTCGCCGCAGACGGCGCACTCCGCTTTCTTCGCGCAAGTAGCCGTCCCGCCGGAGCACTCCGCCTCGTCCAAATGCGTCCCGCACCCGTTCTTGCAAGCGTGGTAGTGCTTCCCATTCTCCTGCGACCACTCCGCCGCCGGGTCGTGGCCCGTGGGGTCGGGCTGTCCGTATTCGTTGCCGCAGACCACGCAGATAGGCCCACTGGTGCAAGTAGCCTTGCCGCCCACATGGTCGCAGAGATAGCCGCACACCGAGCAAGCGCCGCCCACCCAGACATGGTTCTCCACCTCCACCGTAGCCCCGCAGCAGTTATAGTGCTTGCCGTGGGTCTCGGCGGTCTGCGTCCAGCTCCAGGTGCCCTCATGGTTGCTGGGGTCCACCGGGCCGTAGAGCTCAACGCACAGCTCGCACCTGGCCTGCCACCTGCATGTAGCCACGCCCCCGTAGCAGGGGCTGATGTCCTCCAGGTCGCAGTTCCAGCATTTCCGCCGGTGCTTATCCCCCTCGATCTGGACGCAAGCGCTCCAGTTGTGCCTCGCCTCCCCCACGGTGAACATCTCCTTACCCGCTTTCCCGCACACGCAGGAGTAGAAGTACAGCGCCGGGCTGTCGCATGTGGGTCCGTTGTATATATACTCCCTAGCCACTACCTTCTGGTCATAACTATGCCAGCCGTAGCCTTCCTTGAGATCGTTGCTCTCCCGAAATGGGCAGTTGGCCGCCTTGCAGTCGTGCCAGTGGTTGTCGTCGTTCGTCGTCCAGTTATCCTGGTCCCACTGGTGGGTGTGCGTCTCGCCGGAGAAGTCCGTCATGGTCCATGTATTACTCTTCTTCACCGCCTTCATGATAATGGGTTCGCTGCAAAAGTCCGTGTAGAGATCGCCGTTGGCCTGTTCGCTAAAGATCTCCACGACCACACTCTCCGGCATATTTCCCGTACGCCAGATCCTGATCTCGGCCGTGCCGCTGCCGCTCTTAGAGCAGTCAGCCAGCTTTCCGTAATAGTACAGCTCGCCCGTCCATTCATTCCTTACCGCGCAGGAAATATACATATTCGGTCCCACGGTGGCGTCGGAATAGGAAATGCGCAGCGCATCCGTGTTTTCTTGCTCCGCAGCGTAGGCCTTCAGCTTCAGGGCATCGCTTTTCATGGTGTATTTCAGTGTGCCCATAGGCCAAGTCGCCTTCACCAGTTCGCCGCCCACCGTGGCCGCCGACTTGCCGTTTTCATCTGCACTGGAGACGAACACCACATCCTTCAGCGACATCGTCGCCGCCGGACGGGCCCAGTTGTCTATGTACACAAAGTTGAAATAAGGGTCTGTCCATGGCTCCAAAACGCCGCTGCCCCATAGAACATGCGCCCTCATCGCAAAGCTATCGTCTGCATCACGGGCCCAATAATGCAGATAGCGTGTTTCGTTCTCCCAAATCCGCACGGGTATATTATGGATGCTGTAATACTCCGATGTGGATAGCACCCAATACCTCTGATCTTTCGCATCCTGTCCGATAATGTCGTCATTTTTTGCGGTCAGCGTCCGGGGATACAGGAGATTTCGCTCCATCGCGGACAGGTTGTTTACCATCTCCTCCATCTTGAGCTGGAGGGTACTCCCGGCGTACTCCGAGGGCTTGCTCCATTCCTTCATTCCGCTGGGATTTTTGACATAATATACCCAGGGATAATCCCTGTTGGGCCGATACCCCTTGGTATTCTCCTGTTCCTCACTGTATCCCTGGCGGTAGACCACACCCTCAAATTCCGCGTCCGGGTTGGCTTCCCAAAGCGTCAGATGCCCCTCCTGGGGGAATACGCCCGTTTTTCCGTCGCCGATGACCCACCACTCATGGCCGCCAAAAGCCACCTTCGTGGCATTCACCCGGATGTTTTCCCATTCGCCCTCGGCTATCTCCGACTTCTGGGCCTGCACCTGCACCGGCACCAGCGCCAGCGCCATGCAGCGCGCCAGCAGCACACTCAGCCATCTCTTTTTCACTCTCACGCCTCCCATCTTTTTTCATTCCACGCGCCGCCCCCGGCCCCGCCGGACGCCCGTGCCCTTTCTCTATACGCCTCCATTACAGCAGAATTTCTCAATATTTTCAATAAACATTCAAGAAATTTTTCGGTAAATCCGAACCCCATTTTATAGCAAACGGAGAGAAAGCCTTTTCGCCTTCTCTCCGTCTCAGGTGCCGCCGTCAAAAAAAACGCCTTATTTCAGTGTGTCAAAAAAGCCTCGCAGAGTTTGCCGCCCGCAGGCGGCAAAAAATTGAGATCATTTTCTCTCGCGACCCGTGCGTGAGAGAAAATACTTCTCAGGCTGCCAGTGTGGAATTTTGAGCCATCGGCTCAAAATTATGCGTGCAGCAGACTTAGGGCCTTTTGTCGGAAAATTCCGAAGGAATTTTCGACAGTCTCTTATTTATCCAGTTTTTTCCGGCCCAAATGCTTCAGAAATCCCGTGGCCTGCTTCAGTCCGTCCTGGGCGGAGGAGGCCACCTCCTCCCCGATGTCCACAGCCAGACGCTTGAAGATCTCTGTCAAAATGCGCCGGGTCTTCTCGTCCGCGCCCGCGAACTCCTTCACCAGGGCCACGGCTCCGCCCAGGCCCATCTCCTGCACATCGTCCAGGGTCTTCGCCTTGCCGCCCATGCTGAGGATGTCGAAAAAGGCGTCGGTGAACTCCCGCCGCTCCCCGGGGGTCATGGACCCGATCCAGTCCCGCAGCACATCGTCCGACCGCCGTCCCAGGGCCGACCGCTCCTCCAGATGGATGAAGCGGTTCCGCTCCGTACACCACGACAGCGCCTCGTGCTGCATGATGGACTTGGCCGTGCTGGCGATGACCGTGTAGTCCTCGCAGTGCTCCAGCAGCACCCCCACGATGGACGACTCCGGGATAAAGGTGTGCATTTTTTCTTTCAGCAGCGCGTATTCCGGCAACTCCGTCATGCTCCGGGAAAACCCCGGCCCGTCGTTGTTGTACACATCCATCAGCCGGTCATACACCTTGTGCGGCAGGTGCAGACCCGCCCAGGCCGCCAGGTTGCCGCCCTTGGAGTGTCCGCCGATGCGCAGCTTGTGCCAGCGGCAGAGCCGGGCGATCTCCGCGGCATACTCCGCCGCCCGCACCTGGGCCGGCACCGCCTCCAGGTAGCTCATGTTGAAGTCCTCTTTCCAGCCCACCAGGGAGGTGTCCGTGCCCCGGAACGCCACAAAAACCGACTTATCCGGCAGCAAAAAAGACACCGCCGCAAACTGGGTCTCCGCGTCGCTGCGGTCCTCAAAGGCGAACATCTTCGTCCCCGCGAACCGCTGACACTGGGCCGCCTGCTGGGCCACGGGGATGTAGCTGAGCTGGGAAAGTCCCAACTGGTCGTCCTCCGCCGTGAGCCGCGCACATATATCCTCCAGGGCCACCGCCTCCTTGGGGTTGCGGGTCAGCAGCTCCGGGAAACGGTGAAAATCCAGATAGGCGATGATGCACAGCACCAGGTTATCCACCTCGTTAAAGGGGTCCAGGGAAAACGGCACATCCCCCCGCCAGGTCAAATAATCCGCCACAGTGGTGGTATATTTCATGGTATTCTCCTCTCGGG
>CAVHCH010000138.1:0-20665 GCA_963634265.1 Bacteroidaceae bacterium
CGTAATGAGCACTAGAACCTGAATCTAGCGAGTCTGCCAATTCCACCACTCGCGCATAAGTTCTTCTTTTCTGTTTCAAGAGAGAAACTGGTGCGAGTGATGGGACTTGAACCCACACGTCCAGTCGAACACAAGCACCTCAAGCTTGCCTGTCTGCCTATTCCAGCACACTCGCAAATTGATCTCTCAACCTGAGACTTGCTTATTATAGCACACAGACGAAAAAAGTCAAGGGCTTTTTCCACCAAAATCCATCTTTTTTGCAGGATGCTTCGCGTGGCGAAAAAGCCGCCCCCGGAAGTTCGGCCCCTGCCACTACGCCGGCAGCCGCCGGGAAACCCCAGCGGCTGCCAGTTTATAGTGTGTGTTTTTGTGACGGCTGTAAGCCGGTGTTACCGTTCATTCATGGGCACATAGGGCCGGCGCTTTTCGATGCACTTGCAGGCGGGGCGGATGATCTTGCTGCTCTCCACCAGGCCCTCCATGCGGTGGGCGCTCCACCCGGCCATGCGGGCGATGGCAAACAGCGGCGTGTACAGCTCGTGGGGCAGGCCCAGCATCTCGTACAGGAACCCGCTGTAAAAATCCACATTCACCGCCGTGGGACGGCCGGAGTGCTGGGAGATCAGCTCCTTGGCCACCTTCTCCACCGTCAGATACAGCTCCATGTCCGCCGCACGGCTCTTTTCCTTAGAAATGCCCTGCACGAAGGTGCGCAGCACCTCGGCGCGGGGGTCCGACAGGGAATACACCGCGTGGCCCATGCCGTAAATGAGCCCCTTGCCGTCCAGGGCCTTCTTGTCCAGCACCTTTTGCAGGTACTCCCGCACCTGACCCTCGTTGGTGGGGTCGTCCACATTGGCCTTCAGGTCCTCCATCATCTGCACCACCTTGATGTTGGCGCCGCCGTGGCGGGGCCCCTTCAGGGCGCACAGGGACGCGGCGATGACGGAATATGTATCGGTGCCGGAGGAGGACACCACATGGTTGGTAAAGGTGGAGTTGTTGCTGCCGTGGTCGGCGTGGAGGATCAGCGCGGCGTCCAGGGCCCGGGCCTCCAGCTCCGTGAAATTCTTATCCTCCCGCAGCATATAGAGAATGTTCTCCGCAATGGACAGCTCCGGCTGCGGCCTATGCAGATACAGGCCGTCGCCCCGGGCGCTGCGATAAGCCAGATAGCTGTAAATCGCCAGCTGCGGGGTGTTCATGGTCAGCTGCAAACACTGGCGCAGCACATTTTCCGGGGTGGTGTCGTTGGCCCGGTCGTCGTAGCAGTACAGGGTCAGGATGCTCCGGGCCAGGGTATTCATCATGTCGCTGGTGGGCACCTTCATGACCACATCCCGCACGAAATTCTTGGGCAGGTGCTGGTACTCGTTGAGCATTTCCCGGAACTCGTCCAGCTGCGCCTGGTCGGGAAGCTGGCCGAACAGCAGCAGGTAAATGGTCTCCTCGAAGCCAAACCGCTTTTCCGCCAGCACGCCCTTCACGATCTCCCGCACATCGTAGCCGCGATAGTACAGCACGCCCTCGCAGGGGATGGTGTCGTTGTCGTCGATGGTGTAGCCCTTGACCTCGGAGATGCGAGTGAGGCTGGCCAGCACGCCGCGCCCGTTGGCGTCACGAAGGCCCCGTTTCACATCGTACTTTTGATACAGGGCCTTGTCGATGCTGGCGTTTTCGCTCCAGAGCTGGGTCAGCCGGGTGAGCTCGGGATTGAGATGACTGTAATCGTTTACAGAAGAGGTGGTGATAGTAGCCATAGGGATCCTTCCTTTCTTATCCTCGGATGCAATTATAACACCGCTAACTTGCATATGCAAGAGTAAATTTCATAAAAAACCCGTAAATTTGAAAGATAACAATGTAGATTATGCAAAAATGCCGTAAAGAACCGACCCTTGTACTTCGGCGGGAGATATGGTATACTCCCCTTAGAGCTGCCCCAGCACCCGACCGATGGGGGCGTTGATGCAGAGGTCGGCGGCACTGTCCATGCCGGTGGCGTCCTTGTTGATGACCACCAGCTTGCGGCCCTTGTAATACCGCACCAGCCCCGCCGCGGGGTACACCACCAAAGAGGTGCCGCCGATGATGAGTACATCGGCCTCCATGATGTAGTGCAGGGCCTTGTCCATCACCTGCTCATCCAGGCTCTCCTCGTAGAGCACCACATCGGGCTTGATAACGCCGCCGCAGGTGCACCGGGGAACGCCCGCCGCCTCCGCCACGGCCTCCACGCCGTAGGCTTTGCCGCACCGGCGGCAGTGGTTGCGCAGGACGCTCCCGTGGAGCTCCAGCACCTCCCGGCTGCCTGCCTTCTGGTGCAGGCCGTCGATGTTCTGGGTGATGACGGCCTTCAGCTTTCCCTCCCGCTCCCACTGGGCCAGCTTTTTGTGGGCGGCGTTGGGCTGGGCGTCCGGGGACAGCATCTTGCTGCGGTAAAAGTCGTAAAATTCCTCCGTGTGGCTCTCATAAAAGCTGTGGCTGAGCATGGTCTCCGGCGGATATTTGAATTTCTGGTGGTACAGGCCGTCCACGCTGCGAAAGTCCTTGATGCCGGACTCGGTGCTCACCCCGGCTCCGCCGAAAAACACGATGTTATCGCTCTCATCCACCAGCTTCTTCAGCTGCAAAATGGCATCGGTCATGGTTTTATCCTCCGTTTCCATACTATAATAATCACTTATATACAGACCTCTTAAATGCTGTCAGCATCCAACTCGATTACCAGCGCGTTGCCGCATGGACTGTCTGTAAAGAACTCGTCCAAATGCACATGGCTTCCGCCGGGCAAGTCATTGTATGCCATGTAGAGCATCTGTTTTGCCAAGGATATAAGCCCTGCTTGGTTTGCCTTGAGGACCACTTGCGCGTCCTCTGCGCGGACCGAATAGCGTGCCTCCGGCGCCCAAATTACATCCAATGCGTTGCCGTCATAGTCGGGAATGCTTACATTGATTTTCATGTGTTGCCCATCCTCCAAAATAAGAAATATGCGTACATATATAAGCTATAAAAATAAGGAGTGTTTCAATGAATATCCAAATCTTCGGCTCCAAAAAGAACAACGACAGCAAGAAAGCCGAGCGTTGGTTCAAGGAGCGGCGCATTCAATATCAGTATATCGACCTCTACGCCAAGGGCCTGTCCCTGGGAGAGTACCGCAGCGTCAAGGCGGCGGTGGGCTTCGACGCCCTTATAGACACCCGGTGCGACGCCTACGAGGACCTGGGCCTGCAATATGTGCCGCCCCAGGCGGTGGATGCCCGCATAGCCGACTGCCCGGCGGTGTTCAACGCCCCCATCGTCCGCAACGGCAAGCAGGCCACCGTGGGCTACCACCCGGAGATTTGGCAAGAGTGGAAATAAACTGGCGAAAAATCTTCGATTTTTCTGCCAAAGGGATTGCAGTCTGCTGCGCGCATAATTTTTGCGCCGTGCGCAAAAATTCCACACTTGCAGCCTGAGAGGTATTTTTCCCCACGCACATGTCGCGGTGAAAAATGATTTTATTCTTTCGCGTCTGCGGACGCGAACTCTGTGAGGCTTTTTGTTTATTCTATTTGAGATTTTCGCAAAACGCCCCTGGCCACGCGGTCGGGGGCGTTTTTTCACAGAACATAGCTGTTGTCGATCTGCACCACGGCAAAATACTGCTCCCCCAGCTCCCGCACCAGCGCACAGATGCGCTTTTGCACCTGATCCCGGTCCAGCTTCACCCCGTAGGGCACCACTGTGTCGAAGATCAGGTTGGTGTGGGTGGGGCCGGGTACGATGCGGAAGTCGTGGATGGTCAGCTGCGGGTCGATGGTTTTCACCTTCTCCGCCACGGCCATCCGCAGCCGCAGGGTCTCCGGGTCGTCGGTGACGATGGGGTCCATGTGGATCACCGCAATGCACCCCAGCTCCTTTTGCAGCCGGTGCTCGATGTTGTCGATGACATCGTGGAGCTGCAGCAGGTCGCCGTTTGCGGGCACCTCCGCGTGCAGGGAGATCATCACCCGCCCCGGGCCGTAGTCGTGTACGATCAGGTCGTGGACATTCTGCACCTCCGGGTACGACAGCACGATCTCTTGAATGCGCTCCACGAATTCCGGATCCGGCGTCTGGCCCAGCAGGGGAGAGAGGGTGTCCTGGGCGGCTTTATAGGCGGAGTACAGGATGAACAGCGCCACCAGCAGACCCACCCAGCCGTCGATCATCAGCCCCGTGAACTGCCCCACCAGGGTGGCGATCAGCACCGCGGCGGTGGAGACGGCGTCGGAAAGGCTGTCCGTAGCCGTGGCGCTCATGGCCGCCGAGCGGATCTTTTTCCCCACCGCCCGGTTATAATAGAACATATACAGCTTCACGCCGATGGAAATTGCCAAGATAACCAGCACCAGCGGCGAGGACGACACCTCCTCCGGGTGGAGAATTTTGTTAAGCGACGATTTTCCCAGCTCCACGCCCATGAGGAGAATGAGCCCCGCCACCACCAGGCCGGATATGTACTCCATGCGCCCGTGGCCGAAGGGGTGCTCCGGGTCCGGCTTGCGGCCCGCCAGGCGGAAGCCCAGCAGCGTCACAAGGGACGACCCCGCGTCGGATAGGTTGTTGAAGGCGTCGGCGGTGATGGCGATGGACCCGCTGACAGATCCCGCGAAAAACTTCACCGCGAACAGCAATAGGTTCAGCCCGATGCCCACCGCGCCGCACAGCTGCCCGTAGGCCTGCCGCAGAGCGCTGGGGGACAGGGTGTCCCGCCCCCGGATAAACACCCGGGCTAAAAATTCGATCATAGCTTTTTCTTCCTCTCTAAATTACGGCTTTTCAAAAAAGCCTTGCGAAGATCGCCGCCCGCAGGCGGCGATCTTTTTCGGCAAAAAATTCCGCAGGAATTTTTGCCAGTTTTACACGCCGTGAATAACCAATTTCATCTGACAGCAAAGTCTATCCAAGTCCTCATCCGTAGCGGCGGGCAGACGGAGCCTCCCCCCGCAGTCCTTGCAGATGAGGTCCACCGCCCCCCGGTGTACGGCGATGGAGTATTCCTTACACCCGCAGGAGCAGCTGATGCCGCCCCGGGCCGCAATGTCCTTCAGCTCCGAGAGCACCTCGTACATAATTACATTGTCCGTGAACGCCTCCGGCTCCTCGCAGCGGTCCTTTTCTGCCCGCAGCTCCAGCTCCTGGGCGGCCTTTTCCACCTCAGTCTGCTCCCCCACATAGCAGCAAAGCTGCTTGGTCTTGGGGCAGGCCAGGCCCACGCCCCGGCCCTCCAGAAGGGCCTGGGTGCTCACCTCCGCCTGGTGGGTCTCCCCGCACAGGCCGCAGGGCACCCACAGGCGAAACCGCATCCCGTCGGTCTCCGCCCGCAGATCCGATTTTTCGCAGTCGCATTCGATCCGCACGGCGGCGGCGCTGAGGGCAAAGCGCGTGCGCTGGGCCAGCACGATTTTTTTGCAGTTGGGGCACAGGTAAGCAAAGCTGCGCATATCTTCCATGGGAAAGCTCCCCTTTCCGTACATATTTAATCTATTATAACAGCCAAAAGTATAAAATACCACCCCCCGCCGCAAGTTTTCCCCGCCCGCTTCTTGACATATTTTTGTCAATCAGTTATGATGAAAAAAAAATCAACAAGGACGATGACCATGAAAAAGGAACTCACCCCCCGCAAGCGTCAGGCGCTGGAGATGCGCGCCAAAATTCAGAGTGCCGCGCTGACCCTGTTCAACCGGGAGGGCTTTGAAAATGTATCCGTGGAGGAGATCGCCCAGGCCGTGGGCTGCTCCGTGGGAAATATTTACCACTATTTCAAGAGCAAGGACGAGCTGGCCATCCAGGTGACGCAGATGGTGGACGAGGCCTACACCGCCCTGGAGCAGGACTACCTCGCCTCCGCCGCCCCCGCCCGGGAAAAGCTGTTGGACTTCGTGGGCCGCGCCCTGGAGATCAGCGCCCGAGACGAAATGCTCTACAAGGCCTTCATCCACGGCCTGCGCTACCCGGAGCAGGCGGTGCTGAAAAAGAACGATAAGCGCGTCTATTACCGCCTCCTGCGTGAGCTGGTGGACCAGTGCCAGCAGGAGGGGAGCATCCACCCGTCCTACGACCCGGACCGCCTGGTGGAGGACCTGGTGGTGCTACACCGGGGCACCCTCTTTGAGTGGCGCATCTACCAAGAGGGCTTCGATGTAGCGAAGCAAGGCCGCCGCATGGCCGCCGCCCTCCTGCGCGGCTGGCAGACCCCGGAGGAATAAAGAAAATCTATAAAAAGGGGAGAGGACCATGGAAAATTCCTATAACGAGCCCAATAAAACCCCGCCCCCCGACCAGCCCGGCCGCAGCGCCGCCATCACCAGCCTGGTCCTGGGCAGCGTAGCCGTGGGCCTGTGGCTTTTTGTCGGAGCCGCGCTGCTGCCTGTGATTTTGGGCATTATCGGCCTGGTGTTTGCCGCCAAGTCCAAAAAGGCGGGCTACCCCGGCGACCTGCGCACCGGCGGCTTCGTGCTCTCCCTCATCGGCCTCATCGGCGGCGCCCTGGCCCTCCTGGCCGCCCTGGTGACCATCCTCCTCCTGGGCTTGACCTTTGCCGACGGCGCCTTCCCCTGGTCAGACCTTTGGCCCGCCATCTTCGATGTTTTCGCCGACGGCACCATGTATAACTGAATATCCACCCCACCGCCGGAGCCCACCGCCCCGGCGGTATTTTTTTACCCTAATAATCCCGTTAAGAATAAAAAAACCGCGTAAAAACCCGCCCTCGGCCATTGACAACCCCCTCTCCCGGGACTATAATAAAATCATTCATTAAATTATTCGGTGAAACATTCGGCGTTTTGCGCCAAATAACCGGCAAAAAGGAGGACACAGCCATGAAAGTTCTCATCATCAACCCCGGCGCCACCTCCACGAAGATCGCCGTGTTCGACGAGGACACCCAGGTTTTCAAAAAGGGCATCGACCATTCCGCCCAGGAGCTGGACCGGTTCGACCGGGTCATCGACCAGGCCGACTTCCGTCAAAAGGCTATCCTGGACGCCGTGGCCCAGGGCGGTTTTCAGCTCACGGACTTTGCCGCCGTCTGCGGCCGGGGCGGGCTCTACCGGCCCATTCCCTCCGGCACTTACGCCGTCAGCGACGCGGTGATGCGGGATGTGGAGCAGGCCCCCTACGGCGAGCATGCCTCCAACCTGGGCGCGTACCTGGCCCGCCGCATCGGCGACATGGTGGGCATCCCCGCCTTCTTCGTGGACCCCGTCTGCGTGGACGAGATGACCGAGGTGGCCCACTACACGGGCTTCGCCCCCTTCCGCCGCCTGTGCCAGTTCCACGCGCTGAATCAGAAGTCCATTGGCCGCAAGGCCGCCGCTCTTTTGGGCAAGAAGTATGAGGAGGCCAATTTGGTGGTCTGCCACTTAGGCGGCGGCGTGTCCGTGGCCGCCCATGAAAAGGGAAGGGTAGTGGATGTGTTCAATGTGAAGGACGAGGGCTCCATGGGCCTGGACCGGGGCGGCGCGCTCCCGGTGAACGCCCTCATCAACTACTGCTTCAGCGGCAAGACCAAGGACGAGGTGAAAAAGACCCTGGGCCGCCAGGCCGGTATGTACTCCTACCTGGGCACCACTGACTTCCGGGTCATCTGCGCCAAGGTGGTGGAGGGCGACGCGAAGTTCACCGAGGCCTACCAGGCCCTGGTCTACCAGCTCTCCAAGGACATCGGCGCCATGGCCGCCGTGCTGCACTTCGATGTGGACGCCATTGTCTACACCGGCGGCATGGCCTACGAGCCGTTCTTCTGCGACGATATAACCAAGTTCGTGGGCAAGATCGCCCCCATCCTCCGCCTCCCCGGCGAGGAGGAAATGCGCTCCCTGGCCGAAGGTGCCCTCCGGGTCCTCCACGGCCAGCAGCAAGCCAGCGTATACTAAAAAAGCCTCGCAGAGTTTGTCGTCCGCAGACGACAAATAAATAAAATCATTTTCTCTCGCGACATGTGTGCGGGGAAAATTATCTCAGTATGTTGAAAGGTGGAAAAAACTATGAAGCATCTCATGTCCGGCAACGAGGCCACCGCCCGTGGCGTCTATGAAGCCGGTATCAAGGTCTGTTCCGCTTACCCCGGCACCCCCAGCACGGAGATTTTGGAGAACCTGCCCCAGTACGGCGCCGATGTCTACTGCGAGTGGGCCCCCAATGAAAAGGTCGCCACCGAGGTGGCCTACGGCGCCTCCGTGGCCGGGTCCCGGGCCTTCTGCACCATGAAGATGGTGGGCCTCAATGTGGCCGCCGACCCGCTCTTCACCGCCGGATACATGGGCGTGAACGGGGCCTATGTGGTGGTCACCGCCGACGACCCCTCCTGCCACTCCTCCCAGAACGAGCAGGATAACCGCCACTATGCCCGGGCCGCCAAGATCGCCATGGTAGAGCCCAGCGATGCCCAGGAGAGCAAGGATTTCGTTTCCCTGGCCTGCGACATCTCCGAGCAGTTCGACACCCCCGTCCTCTACCGCACCACCACCCGGGTCTGCCATAGCAAGGGCCTGGTGGAGTTCGGCCAGCGCACGGAGCACACCGCACCCGCCTACGCCCGCAACACCCGTAAATATGTCTGCGCCCCGGCCAACGCCTACTTAAACCATCCCCTGGTGGAGGAGCGCCTGAAAAAGCTGGAGGAATACGGCTGCACCACCGCCCTGGAAAACGGCCTCAATAAGGTGGAGCTGGGCGACGGCCGGGTGGGTGTCATTACTGCCTCCATCAGCTACCAGTACGCCAAAGAGGTGTTCCCCGAGGGCACTTCCTTCCTGAAACTGGGCCTGACCTATCCTCTGCCCATGGACCTGATTCGCGACTTCGCCGCCAAGGTGCAGAAGCTCTATGTCATCGAGGAGCTGGACCCCTTCATGGAGGAGCAGATCAAGGCCGCCGGCATCGACTGCGTGGGCAAGGAGCTCACCGGCAAACTGTATGAGCTGAATACCGAGCTGGTCCGGGAGCGCGTTTTGGGCATCAAGACCGACTATACCCCCGTCACCGAGGTCCAGCCCGCCAAGCGTCCCCCGGCCCTCTGCCCCGGCTGCCCCCACCGCGGCTTCTTCTATACCCTTTCCAAGAATAAGAATTATGTTGTCACCGGTGACATCGGCTGCTATACCCTGGGCTTTGCGCCCCCGCTGAACTGCATGGATGTGTGTATCTGCATGGGCGGCGGCTTCTCCGCCGGCATGGGCATGGCTAAGAGCTTCGAGCGGGAGGGCGTCACCGATAAGGTGGTCTTCGGCGTCATGGGAGACTCCACCTTCTTCCACTCCGGCATGACCGGCGCCGCCGAGATCGTCTATAATAAGGGCCGTATGATCCCCTGCGTCCTGGATAACCGCATCACCGGCATGACCGGCCACCAGGATAACCCCGGCACCGGCTACACCCTCATGGGCCAGGAGACCAACATGATCAGCGTGGAAAAAGTCCTCGACGCCTACGGCTTCGACCCCATCTTTACCGTAGACCCCCAGGACCTGGCCGCCATGAAAAAGACCGTGGAGGACGCCGTGGCCGCTTTGCGATCGGGCCGTCAGCCCGCCATCGTCACCCGCCGTCCGTGCCTGCTCATCAAGCGCCGCAAGCCCGACATCGGTATGTGCGTGGTGAACACCGATAAATGTAAGAGCTGCAAGAGCTGCCTCAAGGTGGGCTGCCCCGCCATCTCCATGGAAAACGGCAAGGCCAGCATCGACCGCACCCAGTGCGTCGGCTGCACCGTCTGCGCCCAGGCCTGCCCCTTTGATGCCATTGAAAAGGAGGAGAAATAATATGTCCTATGTGAAAAGCGCACTGCTGGTCGGTGTTGGCGGCCAGGGAGCCATCCTCATTTCCAAGATCATGTCCAACGGCTTCATGCAGGCCGGCTACGATGTCAAGCAGAGCGAGGTCCACGGCATGGCCCAGCGGGGCGGCAGCGTCTCCACCCAGGTCCGCTGGGGCGATAAGGTCTATGGCCCTGTGTTTGGCCGGGGCGAGGCGGACATCATGGTGGCCCTGGAGAAGATGGAAGCCGTGCGCTACGCGGAGTTTTTGAAGCCCACGGGCGTGGCCGTCATCAATGACTATGCCATCAAGTCCACCACCATCGCCGCCGGGCAGGAGACCTACCCCGAGGGCTGCATCGAGGCCATGGCGAAGCACTTTAAGACCATCGCCGTCCCCGCCAGCGATATAGCCCTGGAGCTGGGCAATGCCAAGTGTATGAATGTGGTCCTCTTTGGCGCCATGTGCGACAGCCTGGGCTGCCCCGAGATCGACTGGGAGCAGGTGGTGGCAGATACCGTTCCCGCCAAGGTCAAGGACCTGAATATCAAAGCCTTCCGCGCCGGCCGCGCCGCCGCCCAAAAGGCCAAATAAGAATAGAACCAAAAGCGCAGCAAGGCGGGGTCCACACCCCGCCTTGTCATATTATCCATACGCCCCGTAGGGGCCGATGCCTATATCGTCTCGTCCACCGCACCTCTTGCAACGCGTCCGTAGGGGTCGGCGTCCCCGACGACCCGCCTCGCCGCACCATCAACAATGCGTCCGTAGGGGAGGGGCTCTGCCCCTCCCGTTTGCACCAGTCCCATAAAATGCGTAGGGCGGGGTGCCCTCACCCCGCCGTCCTCCCAGCAATTCCTTTTTTGTCTTGTAGGGCGGGCTGACCACAGCCCGCCGCCCGACTACCACCGCACCCCATGTAAAAACCCCTGTCATTGCGAACCAGTGACCGATGTCACTGGTGTGGCAATCCGTACCCCCCGTCCCTAAACCTATTCACTTTTCACTATTACCTATTACCTTAAATCGCCCCCATCTTTCCCCTTTCAACTTTCCTCTAAAAAAACCCCCCGGCAAGAGCCCAACGCTCCTCCCGGGGGGGGAATTCTATGTCACTTCTTGTCAAATGCAATAAACAGCAAGCTGGACAAGCACAGCAGCATCGGGTAAAACAGCAGCGGAATAATTTCAAACGCGCTCACCGTAAAGCCCAGTGTGGCGCAGGCGGAAATAGCCACCAGCATCTGCGCACCGTAGGGGATAATGCCCTGGAACACGCAGGAGAAGGTGTCCAGCAGCGAGGCCGACCGCTTGGGGCTGATGCCGTACTCCGTGGCGATCTCCTTGGCAATAGGTCCGGCCATGACGATAGCCACGGTGTTATTGGCCGTGGAAATGTCCATCAGCCCCACCAGGATGCCAATGCCCAACTGCCCGCCGCGCTTGCCGTGGAACATCTTGTGAATGGCCGCCAGCAGCGCGTCGAACCCGCCATACGCCCGGATCAGCCCGCACAGCGACGACACCAGCAGCGTCACCAAAATGGTCTCGAACATCCCGCTGACCCCCGAGCCCATGTTGCCCATGAGCTCCATAGCCGTCACCTGCCCGGTAGCCAGGGTGAAAGCCGCCCCGGCGGCAATACCCACCAGCAGCACCACGAACACATTCAGCCCCACAATGCCGCCGATGAGCACCAGTACATAGGGGATGAGCAGCAGCAGATTGTGGTCGCCGGAGGGGGTCCCGGCCACATCCGCCTGCAAGGAGATGACCACGATCACCGCCAGCGTAGCCAGGGCCGCCGGCAGCGCGATCTTGAAGTTCGCCCGGAACTTATCCTTCATCTGGCACCCCTGGGTGGAGCAGGCGGCGATGGTGGTGTCGGAGATAAAGGACAGGTTGTCGCCGAACATACTCCCGCCCATGACCGACGCAACGCACAGCGGCAGGCTGAACCCGGAGTCCTTAGCCACCGCCACGGCAATAGGCGTCAGCAGCGTAATGGTGCCAACGCTTGTGCCCATAGCCATGGACACGAAGCACGCCACCACAAACAGCACCGCCACCGCCAGCTTCGCCGGGGCGATGGACAGCAGGAAGTAGGCCACCGCCTCCGCGCTGCTGCGCCCGGTGACGCCCACGAACACGCCCGCCGCCAGGAAGATCAGGATCATGGTCACGATGTTCTTGTCGCCGATGCCCTGGCCCATGAGGGTCAGCTTCTCGTCAAAGGAAATGCTGCGGTTTTGCAGGCATGCCACCAAAATAGCCACCATAAAGGCCACCACAATGGGGATCTGGTAAAAGCCCATCTCCACCTTCAGCACATATTCCAGCACGATGCCCAGCCCCAGATACAGCACCAGGAACACCGCAATAGGCAGCAGCGCCACTGCCCGGGGCGTCTTTTTCTCATTCATTTCTTTTTCTCTCCTCAAATTTTTTCCGAAAACAAACATTCGCTGCGCCCCTCAAACAGCGCAGCGAATATAGATTAGCATAAATTTTTCGTAAATACAACAATTTTCGCCTAATTATTTCCGCCCCTGCGAAAAACATGGATGTCGAAGCTGATGCGGCAGGTAAGCGCCTCCCGCGCCTCCAGCCGCCGCACCCCCTCCCGGGGCGTGTTCCAGAAATAGGGCGTCATTTGAAACAGGGCCAAAATGTCCTCCCGGCAGGGCAGGTGGATGACCTCCTCCACATGCCGCACCTCCACCGGTTCAAAGCCCTCGTAAGGAACTTCCTTCACATCGTTCACATAGGGCCGGTCGTAGAGAATTTCCTTTAGCTCCCACAGGTGCTTTTCCGACGGCACCACATACAGAAGCCCGCCGCCGATCTTCAGCACCCGCCGAAATTCCTCCGCCGCCATAGGGGAAAAGCAGTTGATAATGAGGTCCACGCTCTCCGCCGCCACCGGCAGGTGGTACGACGAAGCCACCGCGAACTCCACCTCTTTCTCCCGCTTGGCCGCCCGCCGCAGGATGAACTTGGAGATGTCCGTCCCGGCCATGCGCGGGGCCTTTCCACCCGCCTGCAAAGCCCTATAAATGCCGCTGGTGTAGTACCCCTCGCCGCACCCGGTGTCCAGCACCGCAGGCGCGTCCCCGGTCATAGCCTCCGCCAGGCGGCACAGCTCCCGCCGCAGCGGCTCGTAGTAGCCCTTGGAGAGAAAGGCCCCTCGCGCCGCCGCCATGCCCTTGTCGTCCCCCGGGTCCTTGGAGTGCTTCCGATTCACCGGCAGCAGGTTGCAGTAGCCCTCCTTGGCCCGGTCGAAGCTGTGCCCGGCGGGGCAGGCATACCGCCGCTCCTCCCGCTCCAGGGCCGCCCCGCACACCGGGCAGATGAAAAAGCTCCTCATAGCTCCTCCTTGTTCACCGTCACATCGTGTATCCACTTCCGGCTGCGCACCCGGTAGGCGCACAGGGGAATTTTCACCATGGACTCCGTCTGAATGGCGATGGCAATGGGCCAGATGCCGGTTTTCAGCACCAGGGCGCACAGGGTCGTCAGCGGCAGGCAGATGACCCACTGGGGCGCCAGGTCCAGCGCCGCGCTCCAGAATACATCGCCCCCGGAGCGCAGAACGCCCGTGATGCTGGTGATGGAGTAAGCGTGGGTGGGGATGAAGGCAAAGCCCGTCACCGCCAGGGCCGTGGCAATGGCGGCGGACTCACCGTAGAGCTTAAACAGCGGGAATATCACCGGCATGAACACCGTGGGCACCAGCGCCAGGGCAATGGCCCCCAGCACCACGCCGGACACGATGGTAAACCGCAGCAGCGCCCGGCTCAGGTCCATAATTTCGTCCTCGCTCTGCCCTTCGCCGATGGCCTTGCCCACCAGTACCGCCGTGGCCGCGCCCAGGCCGAAGCAGAACACCAGGAACAGCCTGTTCAGGTTCCCCATCACCGCGTTGGCCGCCAGCATCTCCACGGAGTTTTCCGTGTAGCCCAGTATCACCGTCAGCATGCTGTTCCCCAGCCCCCAGGCGGCCTCGTTCAGTACCACCGGGGAGGCGTATTTGAGAAACCTGCGCAGCATGTCCCAGCCCGGCCGGAAAAAGGCCGCCCACTGCATCCGGATGCGCTTATCCCGCAGAGCATAAACCGTGCAGATGATAAACTCGCAGATACGCGCACACAGGGTGGCGATGGCCGCCCCCTGGATGCCCAGCATGGGAAAGCCCAGCTTGCCGAAAATGAGCAGGTAGTTCAGCCCCGTGTTGATGAGCGTGGACGCGCCGAACAGCTTCATGCCGAAGCTGGGGTTCTCCGCGCTCCGCTGGGCGCTGGCGTATACCGAGGACAGCATGTTAAAGATATAGGAAACGCCAATGAGCTTCAGGTACGGCGCGCCCAGGATGGACAGCTCATGGTTGTTCGACAGCAGATCCATGATCTGTACCGGCCAGAAAAACAGCGCCGCCGCCAGCACAGTCGCCACCGCCGCCCCCACAAAGGAGGCCACACCGATGGCCCGGCTGATGATCTTCATGTCCTGCTTGCCCCAGTATTGGCTCACCAAGATCCCCAGCCCACTCTGCACACCGAACACAATGGAGATCAGCAAAAACACCGGCACATTGGCCGCCGTCACCGCCGCCATCTCGGTGTTCCCCAGCTGGCTGACCATAAAGGTGTCAATAAGTCCCAGGGAAAAGGTAATGAGGTTTTGCAGCACAATGGGCATACTCAGCTTCATCAGCCGCCGGTAAAACCCATCCTCCCGCCGAATCAAAATAGCCATAAACTCTCCTTGAAAAATAGAAAAATATCCGTAGGGGCCGATGCCCACATCGGCCCGCCCCACGCACTATCCCGTCATTCGTAGGGGCCGGCGTCCCCGACGGCCCGCCCCACCGCACCTCTTGTTACACCTGCGTAGGGGCGGACGCCTCTGTCCGCCCGGACTTGTACAAATCTCCTTGTCCTCCGTAGGGCGGGGTGCCCTCACCCCGCCGCACCGGGCTTGCACCGCACTATCCGGCAGGGCACACGGGCCCTGCCCTACAAAAACGGTTGTAGGGCGGGACCCATGTGTCCCGCCGCACACCGCACTCCTTGCAATGTGTCATTGCGAGGCCAGTGCGCACACTGGCCGTGGCAATCCGCATCCCCAAAGCCTCCCCTGCGCAAGGGGAAATCGCCGCAGCGCCGCCAGTGGCGGATGCAGCAAGGCGATTTCGAGGAAGTGCCCCGATTGGCGGGCACGACAGTGCCCGGGAATCGGCTGGCACAACGGTGGGCAGGGTGGTGCGAAGCGCCCCGGAAGGGTCGTCCTTCCCGCACCCTCACAACTTTCCACTTTCCTCTTTCATCTTTCCTCTTACATCACATCATCCCGCACCGCTGGGCCTGGTGGTCCCGCAGCGCCTCATACAGCGCCTCAATGTCCTCCAACCTGTTCTCCGGGGCGAAGCTGATGCGGATCACTCCCGCCGCCGTGCGCTTGTCCAGCCCCAGGGCCGACACCACATGGCTGCTCTTGCCCTTGTGGCAGGCGGATCCGGCGGAGATGCAGATGCCCCGGCTGCCCAGGTCATTGACAATGTTGCTGCTGGGATACCCCGGCAGCGAAACGGCCAAAATATGCGGTGCCGTCCCGCCGCCCACCGCCACCATTCCCGGAATGGTCAGCAGCTTCTCCCGGCACAGGGCCTTCAGGTCCGCCATGTGCCGGATTTTTTCGTCATAGTTTTCCATGCGCAGCTCCACCGCCTTGGCAAAGCCCGCAATCTGGGCCGTGGCCTCGGTGCCGGACCGCAGCCCCATCTCCTGGCCGCCGCCGGGGAGGAGGGGCCGGAAATTCCGCAGCTTCGGGCTGATGTATAGGGCTCCGATGCCCTTGGGCCCGCCCAGCTTGTGCCCCGACAGGCTCATGAGGTCCACGCCCCAGCCCACCGGGTCGCAGTCGACCTTCAAAAATCCCTGCACCGCGTCACAGTGCAGCAGCGCGCCGCTGCCCGCCTCCCGCAGGCCCTGGGCCACCTCTGCCACCGGGAACACGCACCCGGTCTCGTTGTTCACCAGCATCAGGCTGATGAGCACCGTGTCCTCCCGCACCGCGTCCAGTACCTGCCGGGCCGCGACCATCCCGGTCCTGTCCGGCTTTAGGTAGGTCACTTGATACCCCTCGGCCTCCAGCCATTTGCAGGTCTCCAGCACGGCGCTGTGCTCCACAGCGGTGGTGATGATGTGCTTGCCCCTGTGCCGCCCGTGCCATGCCGCGCCCCGAATGGCCCACACATCGCTCTCCGTGCCGCAGGAGGTGAAAAACAGCCGCTCCTTGGGGCAGCCCAAGGCCTGGGCGATGACCGCCCGCCCGCGCTCTGCCACGGCCTTTCCGTCCTGCCCAAAGGGATATTGCGAGGACGGGTTGCCGCTGTGGCCGCGCAGGACCTCTGCCATAGCCGCAATGACCTCCTCCGGCACCAGGGTGGTGGCGGCGTTATCCAAATAATGCACGAAAAACACCTCATTTCCGCCGCCTGACCCTTGCCAGTCGGCGAAAGATAGATTATAATACAACCATATATTATAATGGATAAATCGACAAAGTGCAAGGAGAAAACCCCATGCGAATCGCCATCTATACCCTTGGCTGCAAGGTCAACCAATATGAGACCCAGGCCATGGAGCAGGAGCTGACGGCCCGGGGCCATGAGCTGGTGGATTTTGAGCAGGCGGCGGATGCCTATATCATCAACACCTGCTCCGTCACCGCCGTCAGCGATAAAAAGTCCCGGCAGATGATCCGCCGGGCGAAAAAAATGAATCCCGATGCCATCGTGGCCGCCTGCGGCTGCTATGTCCAGACCCATACCGACGAGGCCAAGGCCCTGGGCATCGACCTCATCGGCGGCACCGGCCAGCGCATGGAGTTCCTGCACCAGCTTCTCACAGCGGCGGAGGAAAAGCAGACCCGTGTCCTGGTGGACGACGCCCTCCACCGCCACGATTTTGAAATTCTCCCCGCCGGGGGCCAGCAAAGCCGCACCCGCGCCCTACTGAAGGTGGAGGACGGCTGCCGCAATTTCTGCACCTACTGCATCATCCCCTTCGCCCGGGGCCCGGTCCGCTCCCTGCCCCTGGACGAGGCCGCCCGCCAGACAGAGCAGCTTGCCGCCCAGGGCTACCGGGAGGTGGTGCTCACGGGCATCGAGATTTCCTCCTGGGGCCAGGACCTGCCCGGCGATAAGAGCCTCATCGACCTCCTGGAGGCGGTCTCCGCCGCTGCCGGAGAAATGCGCGTCCGCCTGGGGAGCCTGGAGCCCAGGACCATCACCCAGGACTTCTGCCAGCGGGCATCCGCTCTTAAAAATCTCTGCCCCCATTTCCACCTCTCCCTCCAGTCCGGCTGCGATGCCACCCTGCGCCGGATGAATCGCCGATACGACACCGCCCGCTTCACCGAATCTGCCCTTTTGCTGCACCGATTTTTCCCCGATTGCGCCCTCACAACGGACCTGATCGTGGGCTTCCCCGGGGAAACGGAGGAGGAATTTGCCACTACTTTGGACTTCATCCGCCGCTGCGGCTTTGCGCAAATTCATGTTTTCCCCTACTCCATCCGCCCCGGCACCCGGGCCGCCGCTATGGAGCAGGTGCCCAAAAATATAAAGGAGCAGCGGGCCGCCCGGGCAGGCGAAGTCGCCGCCGCCCTCCACGAAAAATACCTGCAAAGCTGCGTGGGCAAGACCTTCCCCGTGCTCTTCGAGCAGCCGGGCGCGCCGGGCCTTTACACCGGCCACGCCCCCAATTATATGGAGGTCGCCGCCCCCGGCGAAAACCTCCACAACTGCCTGCGTCCCGTGCGCATCACCGGCGTGGAGGGCAGCGTTCTGAAAGGAGAGATTGAGCCGTGAGCCACTTTTTTGCCTACATCAACCGCATGAGATTTATCAACCGCTGGGCCCTCATGCGCAATAGCTACACCGAGAATATCCAGGAGCACAGCCACCAGGTGGCGGTGCTGGCCCACGCCCTGGCCGTCATCCGCAACCGCTGCTTCGGCGGCTGCGTGGATGAGGGTGCCGTGACCGTGGCAGCCCTGTACCACGACGCCCCGGAGATCCTCACCGGCGATCTGCCCACACCTATTAAATATTATAACCCCCAGATCCGGGACTCCTATAAGCAGGTGGAGCGGGTGGCCGAGGACAAGCTCCTGGCGATGCTTCCCCGGGAGCTGCGCATAGACTACGAGGAGGTCCTGCGCCCCTCGGACGGGCAGGTGCAGGAGCTGGTAAAGGCGGCGGACAAGCTCTCCGCCCACATCAAGTGCCTGGAGGAGCTGAAGGCCGGCAACGGCGAGTTCCGGGCGGCGGCGGAGCAGACCCGGGCGGCCCTGGATAAGATGGACCTGCCGGAGCTGCATTATTTCTGCGAGAATTTCCTGGGCAGCTTTGCCCTGACTTTGGATGAAATGGAGTGACCTAAAATGAAAGCGATCGTGACCGTAGTAGGAAAAGACCAGGTGGGCATCATTGCCGGCGTCTGCAACCGCCTGGCCGAGCACAATATCAATGTCCTGGACATCAGCCAGACCGTCATGCAGGGCTATTTCACCATGATGATGGTGGTGGACCTGTCCCTGTGCGATGCCCCCTTTGACCAGCTGGGCAGCAGCCTCAAGGAATATGGCGAGGGCCGGGGCCTTTCCATCCGCGTCCAGCGGGAGGACATTTTCGACGCCATGCACAAGCTGTAAGAGGTGTAACTATGCTGAGCCTGAATAATATTTTCGACACCATCAACATGATCGACAAGCAGCACCTGGACATCCGCACCATCACCATGGGCATCTCCCTGCTGGACTGCGTCAGCGAGGACCCCAAGCGCTGCTGCGATAAAATCTACGATAAGATCACCAAATACGCCGAAAACCTGGTGAAAACCGGGGAGAATATCGAGAGCGAGTTCGGCATCCCCATCGTCAATAAGCGCATTTCCGTGACCCCCATGGCCCTGGTTGCCGGGGCCTGCGATACGGAGGACCTGGTGCCCTTTGCCCTGACCATGGACCGGGCGGCCAAGACCTGCGGCGTGAACTTCATCGGCGGCTTTTCCGCCCTGGTGCAAAAGGGCTTTGCCCGGGGCGACGAGCTGCTGCTGCGGGCCATCCCCCAGGCCCTGGCGGAGACGGATTTCGTCTGCTCCAGCGTGAATGTGGGCTCCACCAAGGCGGGCATCAACATGGACGCCGTGGCCCGCATGGGCCGCATCATCAAGGAGACCGCCCACCTGACAAGAGAGCAGGAGGGTCTGGGCTGCGCCAAGCTGGTGGTGTTCTGTAACGCCGTGGAGGATAACCCCTTCATGGCCGGCGCCTTCCACGGCGTAGGCGAGGCCGACAGCGTCATCAATGTGGGCGTCAGCGGCCCGGGCGTTGTGTACCACGCCCTCCAGAGCGTCAAGGGCGCGCCCTTCGATGTGGTGGCCGAGACGGTGAAAAAGACCGCATTCCAAATTACCCGCATGGGCCAAATGGTGGCTTCCGAGGCCTCCCGGCGGCTGGGCACGCCCTTCGGCATCGTGGACCTGTCCCTGGCCCCCACCCCGGCGGTGGGCGACAGCGTGGCCCGGATTTTGGAGGAGATGGGCCTGGAGACCTGCGGCACCCACGGCACCACGGCGGCCCTGGCCCTGCTGAACGACGCGGTGAAAAAGGGCGGCGTTATGGCCTCCTCCCATGTGGGCGGCCTGTCCGGCGCGTTCATCCCCGTGTCCGAGGACGAGGGCATGATCGCCGCGGCCCTCAGCGGCACCCTGACCCTGGATAAGCTGGAGGCCATGACCTGCGTGTGCTCCGTGGGCCTGGACATGATCGCCGTCCCCGGCGACACCACCGCCGAGACCATCTCCGCCATCATCGCCGACGAGGCGGCGGTGGGCATGGTCAACAGCAAGACCACCGCCGTGCGCATCATCCCCGTGGAGGGTAAGTCCGTGGGCGACATGATCGAGATGGGCGGCCTGCTGGGTTCGGCCCCGGTGATGCCGGTGCATGAGGCCTCCTCCGCCGCGTTTATCGCCCGGGGCGGCCGCATCCCCGCCCCCCTCCAGAGCCTGAAAAACTGATAGATTTCATGGGGATTTAACATTCCCATGGTGGAATAGCGGCCCATACAGTGGTATACTGTATTTGAAAATGAGAAAGGAGAGTGCCCCCATGTGTGACGCATCCTATAAAATTGATTTCAACGAGAAAAAAGGTTTCATCTGCGATATGGACGGCGTGATCTATCACGGCAACCGTATCCTGCCCGGGGTGGCGGAGTTCATCCAGTGGCTCCACGACGAGGATAAGGAGTACCTGTTCCTCACCAACAACAGCGGCTATACCCCCCGTGAACTGAACCAAAAGCTGGCCCGCATGGGCCTGGATGTGCCGGAGGAGCACTTCTACACCAGCGCCCTGGCTACGGCGGCCTTTCTCAAGGAGCAGGCCCCGGGCTGCTCTGTGTTCGCCATTGGCGAGGCGGGCCTGCTGAATGCCCTCTATGACGCGGGCCTGACCATGAACGATGTGAACCCCGACTATGTGGTGGTAGGGGAGGGGCGCACCTACTCCCTGGACACCCTCACCAAGGCCACCAACCTGGTCATGGCCGGGGCCAAGCTCATCGGCGCCAATTCCGATGTGTCCGGCCCCATTGAAAACGGCATCGCCCCCGCCTGCCGGGCCCTCATCGCCCCCATCGAGATGGCTACCGGCAAGCAGGCCTACTTCTGCGGCAAGCCCAATCCTCTGATGATGCGCACGGGCCTGCGGATGCTGCATTGCCACTCCGCCGAAGCAGTGATGGTGGGCGACCGCATGGATACCGATGTCATCTCCGGCCTGGAGAGCGGTA
>CAVHCH010000139.1:0-16569 GCA_963634265.1 Bacteroidaceae bacterium
CCGAGGTGCTGGACAACATCAAGGCCACCGGCTACAAGTACTCCACCCGCGGCTCCATCACCATCTCCATCGCGGATATGACGGTGCCCAAGGCCAAGTACGAGCTGATCGCCGCTACCGAGCAGCGCGTGGTGGACATCGAGGACCAGTACAACATGGGCTTCATCACCGACGAGGAGCGCTATAAGCTGGTGGTCCGCGAGTGGGAAAAGACCACCGCCGATGTTACCGACGCCCTCACCGCCAGCCTGGATAAGTATAACCCCATCTTTATGATGGCCGACTCCGGCGCCCGTGGTTCTATGAAGCAGATCCGTCAGCTTACCGGTATGCGCGGCCTGATGGCCAACACCGCCGGTAAGACCATCGAAATTCCCATCAAGGCCAACTTCCGCGAGGGTATGTCCGTGCTGGACTACTTCACCTCCTCCCGCGGTGCCCGTAAGGGCCTGGCCGATACCGCTCTGCGTACCGCCGACTCCGGCTACCTGACCCGCCGCATGGTGGATGTGTGCCAGGATGTCATCATCCGCGAGGATGACTGCGGTGTGGATAAGGGTATCGTTGTCTCCGAGATCGAGGAAAACGGCCAGATCATCGAGAAGTTCTCCGAGCGTCTGAAGGGCCGCTTCCCCGTCCGCGACATCTGCAAGCCCGGCACCGACGAGGTGCTCATCTCCAAGGATCATATGATGACCGAGGACGATGCCGCCCTGCTGGAGAAGTTCGACATTCACTCCGCCGAAATTCGCACCGTGCTCACCTGCAAGGCCCACAGCGGCATCTGCGCCAAGTGCTACGGCATGAACCTGGCTACCTCCAAGCCCGTTGGCCCCGGCGAAGCCGTGGGTATCATCGCGGCCCAGTCCATCGGTGAGCCCGGCACCCAGCTGACCATGCGTACCTTCCACACCGGCGGCGTGGCCGGCGGCGACATCACCCAGGGTCTTCCCCGTGTGGAGGAGCTGTTCGAGGCCCGCAAGCCCAAGAAGATGGCGACTCTGTCCGAGATCGCCGGCAAGGTCCGCTTCGAGGATGCCGCCAAGGGCAGCCTGCTGAATATCATCGTCACCGCCGACGACGGCGACACCCGCACCTACTCCATGCCCCACACGGGCCTGCAAGTGAAGGACGGCGATGTTATTGAAAAGGGCAAGCAGCTCCAGGACGGCGCTCTGAACCCCCACGATGTCCTGCGCATCCGCGGCGCCAGCGCTGTGCATAACTACCTCATTCAGGAAGTTCTGAAGGTGTACCGTCAGCAGGGCGTGGACATCAACGATAAGCATATCGAGGTCATCGTCCGCCAGATGATGCGCAAGGTCCGCGTGGAGGAAGCGGGAGATACCAACCTGCTCTCCGGCGCTATGGCCGATGTCCTGGAGGTAGAGATCGAGAACGCCAAGGTCCGCGATCGCATCGCCGCCGGCGAAGTGAACGCCGAGACCGGCGAGCCTCTCAAGGAAGCCACCTATACCCAGCTTCTCATGGGTATCACCAAGGCCTCCCTGGCTACCGATTCCTTCCTCTCCGCCGCCTCCTTCCAGGAGACCACCAAGGTCCTCACCGAGGCCGCCATCAAGGGCAAGGTAGACCACCTGGTGGGCCTGAAGGAGAATGTCATCATCGGTAAGCTGATCCCCGCCGGCGCAGGCCTCAGCGCCTACCGCCGCTTCGCGGAGGAGCTGGTCCCCGAGAAGGAGGAGCCCGAGCACGAGGTGCAGATCATCTCCAACGCCGTGGCCGCCGCCCATACCGAGGACTGAGCAGCCGAAAAAATCGATTCCCCACCGGGGAACCGATCACAAAGCCGGTGAACGCGCGATCCTCCACCGAGGATGGTTCCTAAACCGGCAAAACCCAATAGCCCCCCACCGCGGAGAAGCCCCCCTTCTCCGCTCATCCCCCCCCAAGCCCCCGCCCACCCCGGCGGGGGCTTTCTCGCGCCCAAAATCATAAATTCCACTATATCTCCCCTGTCATTGCGAGGGCGCAACGCGCCCGTGGCAATCCGTGACTCCAAAGGCTCCCCTGCGTAAGGGGTCGTCCCCGGCACTTCTTGTTACATTCCGTAGGGGACGATGCCTACATCGTCCCACCCCACCGCACCATCAATAACGCGTCCGTAGGGGGGCGGCGTCCCCGACGCCCCGCCCACAGCAGTTCTTGTCGCGCTCCGTAGGGGCGACCCTCGCGGTCGCCCGCCCCACCAGCCCAAGTAAATGCGTAGGGGCGGGGCTCTGCCCCGCCCGCCCGGCCTTCTACCGCACCTCCAGTAACTGTGTAGGGGCGGACGCCCCTGTCCGCCCGCCCCACCAGCCTCCACAAATCCGTAGGGCGGGGTGCCCTCACCCCGCCGCCCCGGTCTTGCACCGCACCCCATGCAAAAAACCATGTCATTGCGAGGCCAGTGCGCACACTGGCTGTGGGGAGCGAGCCGAGCGCCGCCAGTGGCGGATGAAGCGAGGTGAGCGAGTGGCCGCGGTCAAAATTTCAAGCGTCCGCCGTAAGGCAGCGCAGAAATTTTGGGCACCGCAACAGGGGCATCCGCATCCCCCGCCCCCAATATCTTTTCACTCCTCACCCTTCTCTTAATCTGCCTCCCCTGCGCAAGGGCAGGGTGGCGCGAAGCGCCGGAGGGGTCGCCGCCCCCCGCACCCCTTGTTACTTCCTCCCCAAAAAAACCACACGCCGCCCGCGCCCCGGGACTCACCCCGGCCGCGCAGGCGGCGTATAAACTTTCCTTATTTCCCCCGCCGCTTCTTGGCGAAGGCATCCTTCTTCCGCTGGGGCATTTTCCCCTTCTGCCCCGGGTTCTCGGCCCGCTTGTGACGGAAATTTCCGCCCCGGGCCCGCTCCCGGCGCTCGGGCATCGGCGGCTCCTCCGGCTTCTTACCGAAGTATTTCTCCCCCTTCTGGGGCCGGATCAGGCACCTGTCCTCATACCCAATGAGGTCCGTCCGCTCCGCCTTCTCCAGGGCCTCTATCACCAAAGGCCGCAGGTCCTTCCGCCCCCACTGGAGCAGCGCCCGCTGCAAGGCCTTCTCGTGGGGGCTCCGGGCCACATACACCTCCGTCATGTCCCGGGGGTCAATGCCCGTGTAGTACATGCAGGTGGAAATGGTCCCCGGCGTGGGGTAAAAGTCCTGCACCTGCTCCGGCAGATGCCCGGTCCTGTGCAGAAACTCCGCCAGGCGCACACTGTCTCCCAGGGTGCAGCCCGGGTGCGACGACATGAGGTACGGCACCAAATACTGCTCCCTGTGGTCCGCCTCGTTGAGCTTCTGGTACTTGCGCCAAAACTTCTCAAACACATCAAAATGGGGCTTGCCCATGTAGTCCAGCACCGAGGCAACGCAGTGCTCCGGGGCCACCTTCAGCTGCCCGCTGATGTGGTAGTCCACCAGCTCCCGGAAAAAGTCCTGGTTCTTGTCCAGCAGCATATAGTCGTACCGGATGCCGCTGCGCACGAACACCTTCTTCACCCTCGGCAGCTTCCGCAGCCGCCTTAAAAGCTCCGTGTACTCCGCGTGGTTCGCGTCCAGATTCTTGCACGGCTCCGGGGCCAGGCAGCTGCGGTTTTTGCAGCACCCGTGCTTCTTCTGCCCCGGGCAGGAGGCGTGCCGGAAGTTGGCCGTAGGCCCGCCCACATCGTGGATGTACCCCTTAAACTGCGGGTCCTTCGTAAGAATCTCCGCCTCCCGCAAAACGGACTCGATGCTCCGGGAGGTGACCATCCGCCCCTGGTGAAAGGTCAGCGCGCAGAAGTTGCACCCGCCAAAGCACCCCCGGTTGTGTGCGATGGAAAACCGCACCTCCTCAATGGCCGGGACGCCCTCTTTGTACATAGGATGCACTTCCCGCACAAAGGGCAGGTCGTAGAGCCTATCCAGCTCCTCTCTCGGCAGGGGCCGCTGGGGTGGGTTCACAATGAGATACCGCCCCTCACAGGGCTGCACCACACCGCACCCCCGGATGGGGTCGTTCTCGTCATATTGCAGCTTCGTGGCCTGGGCGTAGGCCCTTTTGTTCTCCCGCACGCTCTCGTAGGAGGGCGCGGTCACGGGCCGGTAAATGCACTTTTCCGGGCTCTGGCTCAAAAACGCCGTCCCCCGCACATCCGTGATGTCCCCCACGGGCACTTTCTTGGAAAGCCGCCGGGCGATCTCCTTGGTGGACGTTTCCCCCATGCCGTACACCAGCAGATCCGCCGGCGCGTCATAGAGAATGGGCCGACGCACCTTGTCGTCCCAGTAGTCGTAGTGGGAGAACCGCCGCAGCGATGCCTCCAGTCCGCCGATGATAATGGGCGTGTCGCTTCCGAAAGCCTCCCGGGCCCGGTTGGCGTACACAATGGTGGCCCGGTCGGGCCGACAGCCCATCTTTCCTCCGGGGGAGTAGAGGTCCTTGTCCCGCCGCCGCTTGGCAACGGAATAGTGGGCCACCATGCTGTCCAGGTTCCCCCCGCCGATGAACACCCCATACCGGGGCCGCCCCATCTCGGCGAAGGCGGTGCAGTCGTGCCAGCCCGGCTGGGCCAGCACCGCCACCCGGTAGCCCTCCGCCTCCAGGAGCCTTGCAATGAGCGTGCTTCCGAAGCTGGGGTGGTCAATGTACGCGTCGGCCATCACCACCAGAAAGTCGTAGTAATACCACTCCCGCGCCCGCATCTCCTCCCGGCTCACCGGCAGAAATTCCGTTCCTCTCATGCCTTTTCTCCGTATCCTATGTAAAGATCCATGTCCCCCTCCGGGGTCTTTTCAAACCCATACCGGCGGAAGAATCCCTCGGTTTTCTCGTCCGGGCAGCGCAGGCGAATGTGCTCCACGCCCTGCTCCCGGTAATACTGCACCGCTTGCCCCAAAGGCCCGATGCCCCGGTTCAGCCCCCGCCAGGTGGGCAGCAGCCCGTAGTATCCGATCCAGCCAATGCCCGGCTCCTTCTCCGGCAGCAGCTGCACGCCGCCCGCCAGCTCGCCGCCATGCAAAACGGCAATGCCCTGGCCCTCCGGCCCGATGCCCAGCTCCTTCCGCTGCGCCGCCGTCATGGGCAGATAGTAGATGTCGCTCTCCAGCATCCGCTCGTCCTTCCACCACTTCTGCTTGGCAAAGGTGGACAGATGTGCGTCAATGAGATGGTGGTTGTCATCCCGGTACAGCACGGTGAACCCGTCCTCGTCATACTCCAGCAGGGAGATGGCCGTGTTGTCCCCGTGAGGGGTGCTGCCCACTTCGCTGAGGGGATAGCCCTCCAGGGTGCCCAGCACCATCCGCAGCGCTGACCCGTGGCTGAATACCGCCACGGTCTTGCCGTCATTCTCTTTTGCGATCTTCGTCAGTGCCGGGAGGAACCGATCCAGCACCTGCTGGGCCGTCTCGCCCCCGGGCACCTGCCAGCGGTCTAAGTGCCGGTTGAAGTCCACAATGCGCTCCTCGTCCTCCATCCGAAGCTGCTGCCAGGTGCGGCCCTCCCAGATGCCCATGTTCACCTCCCGCAGGTTCGGGTCCGTGTGCAGGGGCAAATGCCGGGGCAGATACACCGCTGTGGCCGTGGTGCGGGTGCGGAACAGGTCGCTGCTGTACACCGCGTCAATGTGGATGTGCGCAAACCGCTGCTGCAAGGCCGCGATCTGCTTGTAGCCCCGGGCGGTGATGAGCCCGTTGTAGTGTCCGTGGGCAATGCGGTAGAGGTTCCCCTCCGCCTCCGCGTGCCGTACTAAATAAATGCGGGTCATGGTCTTCTCCTTATAGTACCTGAATGGTTTTCTTCATGGCGGCCACAGCCTCCCGTGCGGCGGCGGCCATGTCCGGGGCGTATTGGATCTCCTCGTCCGCGATCATCGCCCCGTGGCCGAACTCGTCAAAGGCCGGGTAGGCGTTGTCCCCGTCGCAGCAGGCCAGCAGCAGGAAGGTGTCCTTCAGCCGCTTGCGCAGATCCTTGATGTCCAGGCTGTACCCGGTCTCCGCCATAGCCGCTGCGCCGAACCGCGCCGCCTGCTCCCCGGCGGCCAAAAACACCCGCCGATCCCCGGCCATGAGGTTCTGCACCGACCCGGCCCCGGCGTCCCGGGTCCGCAGTACGGCGAATACCGTCTTGTCCTCCGGGGGCGCGCAGCTCTCGGCGCTCCCGTAGGGCAGCACCGTCACCGCGTCGGCGTTGACGCCGCCTCCCAGCCACGGCTCCACCCCGGCGCACCGGGCGTCCACGATGGTGTACATCCCCTGGCTTTTCGCCATGTTCACCAGGTTCGCCAGCACATCCAGCCCCATGAAGCCTTGCGCCAGATACGGCTCCGCCCGCAAAATCACCGCCGGCAGCAGCTCCGCCGTCTGAGAAATGGCCTGGCTCCCGTGGTAGCGCAGAGCCTCCGCGTGGGCCATGGGGCACTCGCCGTACATATCCACAAAATTTTTCAAAAACTTCCCGTCCAGCCGCTCCTGGCTGGGGTCCAGCACCAGCGCCACCGGGGTCTTGCGGCGGCGGATGCACGCTTGCAGGCGCTCTATCGACATCAGAAAACTCCTTTAATTTTAATGTATCATAATATTATAACGCCTGCGGCGGAATTTGGCAACGCCCCCGCCGTATTTTCGCCGCAAAACGGGAAATACTGACGGCGTGGCAAAGGAGTGAAACGAAAATGTGTAAAAAAGGATTCCTCTGCGGCATGGCCATCGGTGTCGTGGTGGGCGTCACCGCCGAATTGGTGGCCTGCCCCCGGCCCAAATGCCGCAAGACCGCCGTGGGCCAGGCCATGCAGCGCATGGGCAACGCCCTGGACAGCGCCATGGTCACCGTGGCGAAAAAATTGGAGTGACATTTCGGTGGACATGGCCCCTGCCAAGGAGCCATGTCCACAATTTGTTGCATTTTTTGCTATTTATGTATTGACAATGTGCAAAATTTTGGTATAATAATCTTTGCTGTTCGCAGCAAAAAAAGAATATGCAGTGGTATCGAAGAGGTCATAACGAGCACGACTGGAAATCGTGTTGTCGTCAAAAGCGGCACGAGGGTTCGAATCCCTCCCACTGCGCCAAAGAGAAACGGCGATTTTCATAGGAAAATCGCCGTTTCTCTTTGTTCTTTTCTCCCTTCTCTCTTCATTTTCCTATCTTCTCTCAAAGCCGTTTTCAGTCCCCAAAACCGCCCCTGTTCTAATAAATGTTCTAACATGAGCCGCAGCAGCGGTTTTTTTCTCTTTCCGTCCTGCGGAAAATTTCACCAAAGCACCGCTTTGATTTCACCGTTCGCCCTGGCGAACGATTTCACCGCGCCCCCGGCGCGATCTCGCCGGGAGAACGAGGGAGCACCTCGCTGCAGCGTGTCGAAAAAGTCTTTTCGCCCCGCTGCCTGCGTTTTTGAAACCTTGAAAAAGTTCCAAAAACGACTGATTTTAATGGTGAGGGACACCCTTCTTGGGTTTCCCTCACACAGCGTGTCAAAAAAGCCTCGCAGAGTTTGCCGCCCGCAGGCGGCAAAGAATTCAAATCATTTTCTCTCGCGACATGTGCGTGAGAGAAAATACCGCTCAGGCTGCCAGTGTGGAATTTGTGCGCCGTAGGCGTACAAATTATGCGCGCAGCAGACTGCGAGCCTTTTGTCGGAAAAACCCGGAGGGTTTTTCGACAGTCTCGGTGAGGGACACCCTTCTTGGGTTTCCCTCACACTCCCTTCCTTACCGTTATCGCAAATTGCACCAATTTATCGACAGTCTCAGGGGACGGCGTACGCCGCCCCCTTTTCCTCACCCTCCCTTATACTTCCTCCGCGTAGCCAGCCCGCCGCGAATGTGGCGCTGGGCCTTGTTCTCCTCCAAAATAGCCTTCACCTGCAAGTAAAGGCTGCGGTTGAACAGGGGCAGGCGCTGGGAAATGTCCTTATGTACCGTGGACTTGCTGATGCCGAATTTCCGGGCGGCATCCCGCACGGTCCCCCGGCTCTCTATGATGTAAACGGCCTCCTCGCAGGCGCGCTGTTCCATGTTTCCCTTCATCGGCAACACTCCCAAGACTGAATGTACGCAGCGTGTCGAAAAGGTCTTTTCGCCCCGCTGCCTAAGTTTTTGAAACTTTGAAAAAGTTTCAAAAACTAATGATTTGAATGGTGAGGGACACCCTTCTTGGGTTTCCCTCACACTCCCTTCCTTACCGCTTCCGTAAATCTTACAACCTTATCGACAGCCTCACACTTCATCCTATGTGCTGCCCCCATAAAATATGAAAAAGCCTCGCAGAGTTCGCGCCCGCAGACGCAAAAAAATGCAAAAGGACGAGGCAAACGCTTCGTCCTTTTGCACTGAAAAAAAGAAAGAGAAAGGAAAAAATGAAAAAGATCGGCACACGGCAGGAGCCGTTCGGCGTTCGGCTTTCCTTACCGTGGTTACAGTATGCCCGCCGCAGCTTAAAACAAACCTAAAAAACTGTAAATAATTTATGAAGGCTCATCTCTTCCGCCAGGCCGCCGGCACAAACAGCAGCAGCATCGGGTAAATTTCCAGCCTGCCCAGCAGCATCCCCGCAGACAAAAACAGCTTAAACAGCGGCGGATACGGCGAGTAATTCCCCACCGGCCCCACCATGCCGAAGCCTGGGCCCACATTGTTAAAGCAGGAGATGGACGCAAACAAATTCGTCTCCAGGTCAAACCGGGAGAAGGACAGGGCCACCATCAGCGCCGCAATGCTCAAAATGTACAGCGCGAAATACACCGCCACGCTGTGGGCCGTCTGCTCTTCCAGCCGCCGCCCGTCCATTTTGATCACATCCACCACCCGGGGCCGCAGGGTGTGCCGCAGCTCCCGGCGCATCATTTTGAACAGGATGGCCACCCGGGACACCTTCAGTCCGCCCGCCGTGCTGCCCGCACAGCCGCCTATGAACATCAGCCCCAGCAGCAAAACCTTGCTCAGCGGCGTCCAAACCGTGAAGTCCGCCGTGATAAAGCCCGTGGTGGTCATGATGGACACCACCTGGAAGGCCGCCTGCCGCAGGGAGTCGGAGAAGGTGCGGTACAGCGGCATGATCTCCGCCGTAATGAACCCCACCGTCACCAGCACGATGCCCAGGTACACCTTAAACTCCGTGTTGCGGAAGATGTCCCGCACCCGGCCCAGGAGCACCAGGTAAAAAATGTTGAAGTTCACACCGAACAGGAACATGAACACAATAAGCACCCACTGAATGTAGGGGCTGAAGTCGGCGGCGCTGGCGTTGTAGGCGCCGAAGCCGCCGGTCCCGGCGGTGCTCAGGGCGTGGACCACGCTGTCAAACAGGCTCATGCCGCCAAACAGCAGAAAAATGACCTCCACCACCGTCATGGCAATATAAATAAGGTAGAGGATCCGGGCGGTGTTCTTGGATTTCGGCACCAGCTTGTCCACCGTAGGCCCGGGCATCTCCGCCTTGAGGATGTTGATGGAGCGGTCCGGCGTGTTCAGCAGCATCACCACGAACACGAGAATGCCCATGCCGCCGATCCAGTGGGTGAAGCTGCGCCAAAACAGCATCCCCCGGCTCAGAGCCTCCACATCCTTCAAAATGGTGGCCCCGGTGGTGGTAAAGCCGCTGACCGTCTCGAAGAAGGCGTCAATATAATAAGGAATTTCCTTGGAAAACACAAAGGGCAGCGCCCCGATGGCGGACAGAACCGTCCACGCCAGGGCCACGATCATAAACCCGTCCTTGATGGAGCTGGTGCCCCGCCCGCCCTTGCACAGCAGGCACAGCAGGGAGCCCACCACCAGGGCCACCACAATGGTCAGGGCGAAGCTGAGGGCGCACCGCTCCCCGTACAGCAGCGACACCGCCATGGGCAGCACTAAAAGCGCCGCCTCCATCAGCACCACGCGGCCCAGGGTGAATAAGACTACCTTGTGATTCATGCTCAGCCCTCCTTTCGATAAGCTCGCCCCCGGCGTCTCCGGGAGCAACAGGCATTATAGCACGGTTTGTGCCATTCGTCCACCGTTAAAATGTCACTTTTCCCCTAAGTATTTTTGCAGCCACAGCACTGCCTGGCGGTAGCCGTCAATGCCCTGACCTTTGACTGTGTGCAGGCAGGCCATGCCCGTGTAGGAGATGTGGCGGAAGGGCTCCCGCTGCATGGGGTCGGAAATGTGGACCTCCACCGCCGGGAGGGCCACCGCCCGCAGGGCATCGGCCAGGGCGATGCTGGTGTGGCTGTATCCGCCGGGATTGAGGATGATGCCGTCGCAGGAAAGCCGGGCATTCTGCACCGCGTCAATGAGGTCCCCCTCGTGGTTGGACTGGACAAAAACCGGGGAAATGCCCGCGTCTTGGCAGGTTTTTTCCACCAGGGCCACCAGGTCATCGTAGGTGTCCCGGCCATAAATTTCCGGCTCCCGCAGGCCCAGCAGGTTCAGGTTGGGGCCGTTTAATATAAGGAATTTCATAATAATTATAGTATCTCCTTGATCCGCGCCAGACCCTGGGCGGGGTCGGCGTTATTTGAAACGGTTTGGTCGCAGAAATCCGCGTAGAGCGCTTTCCGTGCCTGGTACAGGGCCTGGGGCGTGGTGCTTTGGAGCAGGGGACGGCCCGCAAGGGCCAGCTTGTTTGGGTCTCTTTGCAGCCAGAGCACCCGGCCGTTTTGCCGCAGGAGGGCCCGGTTTTCGGGCCGGGTCACGCAGCCGCCCCCGGTGGAGAGGACAATGCCGGAGCGCTTTCCCAGGTCCCGGAGGATGTCGGTCTCGATTTCCCGAAAGGCCGATTCCCCTTGCTTTATAAGGAAATTTTCGGAGGTCACCCCCGTGCGGTGCAGGAATTCCTCGTCGCAGTCCAGGCACTCTCGGCCCAGGTTTTTAGCCAAAAGTCGGGCCAAAGTGGTCTTGCCGCTGCCGGGCATACCGATTAGGATAATATTCTCGATTTTTCGACGGAGGGCGGCCTCGGCCCTCTCGATTTTTTCGCGGGAAACAGGCGCGCCGGTAAAGACGGAGGCGGCGGATGCGGCCTGGGCACAGAGCATGGAAAGGCCGTTAAGCCCTTGGATCTCAAGGGCTTCCGCCTGGAGGAGAAGGGCGGTGCGCAGGGGGTTATAGATGAGGTCAAAGACCGCCTCACAGCGGGGGAAGTCGGATAAGTTTACGGGGGCTTGGCCGTTATTCGGGTACATTCCCACCGGGGTCGCATTGACCAAAATCGGTGAAATTTGGTGCAGTTTCGGGGAAGTAAAGGGGACGAGATCGGTGACAAAACGGCGAAGCAGATCGGCCTCCTTGGGGAAGCTGCGGTACACCGCCGTGATGCGGGCTCCTTTTTCGCGGAGCACGGAGCAGACCGTCCGGGCCGCGCCCCCGGTGCCCAGGACCAAAACCTCCCGCCCGGAGACGGAAATACCAGATTTTTCCAGCAGATACGAAAAGCCGAAGGCATCGGTGTTGTCGCCGTAAATTTTTCCGTCGGGACGGCGGCGGAGGGTGTTCACATTGCCCGCTGCGCGGGCGGCGGGGGAGAGCTCGTCACACAGGGCGTAGGCGGCGCGCTTATAGGGGATGGTCACATTGAGCCCGTCCCAGGGGCCGGAGCGGATAAATTCCTCCACCTGCTCCGGCTGGATCTCAAAAAGGTCGTAGTCATAGCTGCCCAAAAGGCTGTGCAGCAGGGGGGAGTGGCTGTGGCGGAGGGTCCGCCCCAGGAGGCCGCAGCGCATCAGTCCACCTCCCGCTTCAGCAGCGCCGCCTGGCGGCGGCGGCTCTGGGAGAGGAGGAGGGCGTAAAGTTCCCGGGCGTCCCCGGACAAATCCGCCGGGACGGAGGACGCGGCCCGGGATAGCTTTTCTTTTTCCCGGGCTGCATCCAAAATGGGCAGGCCGTGGGCGGCTTTGTAGGCGGCCACCTGGCCGGAGAGGGCCATGCGCTCCGCGAACAGGCGGAGAATTTCCGAATCCACCCGGTCGATTTCCCGGCGCAGGTCAGTCAGTTCCATGGTAAGGCTCCTTTCCGCTGGAGAGCAGCGCGTCGCAGAGGACGAAGGCGGCGGCGGCCTCCACGCAGGGCACCGCCCGGGGGACGATGCAGGGGTCGTGGCGGCCCGTGATTTGGATAGTGGTGGGGGTCATGGTTTTCAGGTCCACGCTCCGCTGGGGCAGGGCGATGGAGGGGGTGGGCTTCACGGCCACCCGGATTTCCAGGGGCATACCCGTGGTGATGCCGCCCAGGAGGCCGCCGCAATGGTTGGTGGCGGTGACGACCTGGCCGTTTTCCAGGGCGAAGGGGTCGTTATTTTCGCTGCCGGGGAGCCGGGCGGCATCGAAGCCGCTGCCGAAGTCCACGCCCTTCACGGCGGGGATGGCAAACAGGGCGGCGCTGAGACGGCTCTCCAGGCCGTCAAACAGGGGGCCGCCCAGGCCCGCAGGCAGACCCAGCACCCGGCACTGGATGACGCCGCCCAGGCTGTCGCCCCGGGCCTTGGCCTGCAAAATGGCCTGGGCCATGGCTTCGCCCTGGGCATCGTCCACCACGGGGAATGCCTTTTCGCAGGTGGGAGAGGTCAGGTCGCCCCGGTCGTCCACATCCCCGATGGAGAGGATGCGGGAGAGGACGGTGACGCCCCGGCGGCTGAGCATTTGCAGGCAGAGGCCCCCGGCTACGCACAAAGGGACGGTCAGCCGCCCGGAGAAGGGCCCGCCGCCGGGCTCGATGCGGCCATATTTCACATAAGAGGTGTAGTCCGCGTGGCCGGGGCGGGGGATGGTGGCCGTGGCGGCATAATCGCCGGATTTGACATCGGTATTTTCAAGGATCGCGGTGATGTCCTCTCCGGTAGTGAGGCCGTTTTTGATCCCGGAGAGAAAGCGGGGGATGTCCGCCTCCCGGCGGGCCGTGGAGAGGGGGCTGCGACCCGGGGCGCGGCGCTGGAGAAAGGCTTGCAGCGCCGGAAGCGACACCGGCTCCCCGGCGGGGAGGCCCGAGAGGGTCATGCCCACGGAGGGGCCGTGGGAGCGGCCAAAGAGGGTCAGGCGGAGGGTATCTCCGGGGAGGGTGGACATGGCGGTTCTCCTTTCAGCGGGATGGGGTCAGGCGGCGGAAGTCGGCCCAAAAGGCCGGGTAGGATTTTTGCACGCAGTCGGCGTTCAAAACGGTGATGGGCCCGGCGCAGACGGAGGCCGCCACGGCGGCGGTCATAGCCAGGCGGTGGTCGCCCTGGGGGTCGGCAATGCCGCCGTGCAGGCGGGGCACACCGAAAATGACCAGGTCGTCGCCGTCTATTCGAATGTTTCCACCTATGGCGTTTAATAATTCCGCTACGCCTTGGAGGCGGTCGGACTCCTTATAGCGCAGGCGGCGGGCGTTTTGGATGCGGCTGCGGCCCTCCGCCACGGCGCACAGGGCGCACAGGGGCGGGATCAGGTCCGGGATGGGCCCGGCATCCACGGTGATGGGTCGGAGTGCCCCGGCCCGGACGGTGACGCCGTCGGGGGAAAACGCCACCTCTGTGCCCATTTTTTGCAGCAGGGCCGGGAGGACGCTGTCCCCCTGGGCCGAGGGCAGGGTCAGGCCGGAGACGGTGACGCCCTGGGGGCTCAGGGCCCCGGCGCAGAGGAAGGGCGCGGCGGCGGACCAGTCCCCCGCCACGGTTTGGGGCGTGGGCAGGGCGTAGACCTGGCCGCCGGAAATTTCGTATTCGTTTTCATGCCGCACCAGTTGGAGGCCCGCCTGGCGTAAAACCTGCTCTGTCAGGGCGATGTAGGGGGCGGACTGGGGCGGGGAGGTGAGGGTGAGGGTGCTGGGGCCCGGCAGCAGGGGCAGGGCCAGCAGCAGGCCGGAGATGAATTGCGAGGAGATGTGGCCCGGCAGAGCGTAGCCGCCGGGGGCCAGTTGGCCCTTTACCAAAAGGGCATCGCCCTGGGCTCTTATGGTCATGCCGTGGCGGGCCAGCTCGGTTAAAAATGGCTCTAAGGGGCGCTGGGGCAGGCGGCCTTGGCGCTGAAAAACGGCGCTTACGCCCAAAGCGCCCACCAGGGGCAGCAGGAAGCGCAGGGTGGTGCCGCTCTCGCCGCAGGGCAGAGAAATTTCCCCCGCCGGAGGGGCGGAGAGAGGGAAAATGGTGAACTGGTCGCCCTCTAAATTTTCCACCCGTGCGCCCAGGGCTTCCAGGCAGGCGAGGGTGGCCCGGAGGTCGGCGGACAGGCCCCGGCAGGTGAAGCGCACCGGGGCGCGGCCCAGGGCGGCGGCCAGGAAGAGCCGGTGGGCCTGGGACTTGGAGCCGGGGACGGTGACGCGGCCCGTCCGGGGGCCGGGGGTGAGAATTTCGTTCATAGCAGCCCTCCGTCCCGGAACCAGTCGGCGAGCGCGTCCACGGGCACGGGCTCCAGGCGGCAGCGGCCAATGGCCTCCGGCAGCACCAGGGGCAGGGTGCCGCCCCGGCGCTTTTTATCGGACAGGGCGGCGGCGGCCAGGGCCTGGGCGGAGTAGACCGTGGTGGTGGGCAGGCCGTAAGCGGCGAGAAGATTTTCTAACGCGGCGAGGGCCTCCGGGGCGCAAATACCCCGGCGGCAGGCGGCCCGGGTGACGGTGGCCATCCCCGCGGACACGGCCAGGCCGTGGGGAACGGCGTAGTGGGAGCAGACCTCGATGGCGTGGCCCACGGTGTGGCCCAGGTTCAGCAGGCGGCGGGGGCCGGTGTCCCGCTCGTCCGCCTGGACAAAGTCGCGCTTTATTTCCACACAGGCGGCAATGACGGGTCCTAATTGCCGGGAAACGGGCGTTTCGCTTATGGCCCGGAAAAGGGGTTCACTTTTTAGCAGGGCGCACTTGATGATTTCGGCGCAGCCGTTTTGATATTCTGCTTCGGGCAAGGTTTCCAGCAGGGCCGGGTCGCAGAGGACCAGGGCGGGCTGGTGGAAAGCACCTATCTGATTCTTGCCGCCGGGGAGGTCCACGGCGGTCTTGCCGCCTACGGAGGCGTCCACCGCCGCCAGGAGGGTGGTGGGCACCTGGATATAGGGCAGGCCCCGGTGGTAGGTGGCGGCGGCAAAGCCCGCCAGGTCGCCCACCACGCCGCCGCCCAGGGCGATGACACTATCGCCGCCGGTGAAGCCATTTTCAAACAGGGCTTGCACCAGGGCGGTGTAGGTGGGGAGGGTCTTGGAGCTTTCCCCGTGGGGGAAAACGAAGCGGGAGACCCGGAAGCCGGCGCGGGTCAGGGACGCCTCGGCGGCGGGGCCGCAAAGGGGGTAGACCCGGTCGTCGGACACCAGCATGGCCCGGCGGGTGGCGAAAAGGGCGGCGGCCCGGGGGCCCAGGTCGTGAAGCAGGCCCGGGGCGATGCAGACCTCATAAGGACGGGAGGCGCGGACGGGTACGGTGGTCACCGGCGCGTCACCTCCCGAATGGCGGCAATTTGGCGGGCCAGGGCGGCGAAGTCCTCCGGCAGGAGGGCCTGGGCCCCGTCGCACAGGGCGTGGAGGGGGTCGTTGTGGACCTCGATGAGCAGACCGTCGGCCCCGCAGGCGGCGGCGGCCAGGGCCATGGGCGGCACCAGGGCGGCCCGGCCCACGGCGTGGCTGGGGTCCACCAGGACGGGCAGGTGGGTCATCTCGTGGAGCAGGGGGACGGCGGAGAGGTCCAGGGTGCTGCGGGTGCCATCGCTGAAGGTGCGGATGCCCCGCTCGCAGAGGATGACATTTTCGTTGCCGCCGGAGAGGATGTATTCGGCGCTGAGAAGCAGCTCCCGGAGCGTGGCGCCGCTGCCGCGCTTGAGCAGCACGGGCTTTTTCGTGCGGCCCAGGGCCCGGAGTAGGTCGTAATTCTGCATATTGCGGGCGCCTACCTGGAGCAGGTCTACATTTTCAAACAGGGGGAGGTCGTCGGGGCTCATAATTTCGGAGACCACGGGGAGAGCTGTCTCCCGGCGGGCTATATCCAGGAGCGCCAGGCCCTCTTTTTGCAGGCCGGAGAAGTCGTAGGGGGAGGTGCGGGGCTTGAACGCGCCGCCCCGGAGGACCTGGGCACCGGCCAGCCGGACGCCGCGGGCGATGGAGAGAAGCTGACCTTCCGACTCCACGGCGCAGGGGCCCGCCATGAGGCAGAAGTGGCCGCCGCCCACGGACGCGGGGCCCACCTGCACCACGGTGTCTGCAGGGTGGGCGGTGCGGGAGGCCAGGGGCAGGGGGTCGTCCAGGGGCAAGACGGCCTCCACCGGGGGCAGAGAGGACAGAAGCGGCGCGTCTAAATTCTCCACCGCGCCATCCAGCAACAGGACGGGGCAGCCACGGCAGGTGGATCTTTCCGCGGTGACGCCCATTTGGCGCAGGTAGGCCAGGAGGGCCTCCTCCTGGGCGGGGGCGATGTTCTTTTTCAGCGCAAGGATCATGGTTTTCTTCCTCCGGGTCAGCAATAAAAAACGCACAGGCTGCGCCTGCGCGGAAAGGTCGGACAGCACAGTGGCCGGCCAAAAAATCGTTACAGGCCATGGCTGTATATTTATGTTGAAATTTTACCACGGTTTGCGGGGGGTGTCAACCATTTCCGGCGAAAGACGACCGCTTGCTGTAGGTTTGTCAAACATATTGGACAGTGAACTCGTTGGGAGAAAGCCAGAGGAG